>CAVJCD010000073.1:0-8897 GCA_963648005.1 Tannerellaceae bacterium
ATTACTGAATTATTGCCGTTGCCTTTTTGCACAACATACTCCATTCGTCAATACGGATGCGGTCGTAGGTCACGTGCTCCAGCTTGTCAAACTTCACTTCGGGCTTCCGGCATCGCGGGTTAGCCTTGTGCAGCTCGTCTGCCTTTTGCTCCAGTTGGCGCACCACCAAGCCGATTGCCCACTCGTTCACAATGTTGCGGTCGTAGCGTTTGCGGGCGTAGCCCACCAGTTCTGATGCCAGTCTGGAGAGGCCGCTGTGTGTAGTCGAAGCCTCCAAGAAATACCACTTTTCCATGTTGCTTATTTTAGGAAGTTCCTGTGTTTGATATGCTCTATTTCGCGCTTCAGATAATAGATGGCCTTGTTGAGGTCTTGAATGGCCTTCTCCGCGTCAGTCATGCCTTCTTCGTGCTTGTGTCCTGCGCGTAACAGATATTTCAACGCATTACCCATGCAAAAGTCCATATACTCGCAAATGTCTATCGGTTCAATTCCGCACAAGTCCTTCAGCCACACATAGTGCTTCGGGCTGTTCACTGCATCGTCCTGCTTGTATTCGGCTTCACACTCGGCGGTCTTGTCTGCGTTGCGCCGCCAGTTCGTTTCGTTTTCGGGCACGTTGCTGCCCTTGTACCATGTTCCGTTTTCGTTATACATTGTCTTGTTTTTTTTGTGGTTGATAATCTTCTATGCTCTCGCGCATGGCATTTATAATGCCAATGATTTTAGCCTTTGCCACATCGCGTTTTGACTTATTGCAGCCTTGAAAAAGCCCATGCTCGCAGAGTGCAGCAGGTCATTGCTCGCCTCCTTCCTTGATGCCGAATGGAGTGCCATCGGCAAAAGTACTGTCTTGATATAGTGAAGTAAAAGCCATGCTGTCCGAAACGTACTCCATTATGTCGTAGCGGTCATACTTCTCTGTATAAATCCACCCGAACGGCTGGTGCTTCTGCATCTCGTCCCAGCACTCCTGCGCGTTCTCGAACGGCCTGTACTTGGCTTCGGGCTTGATGCGGTACTCATCCGGGTTGTCGCAGAAGATTACATCTATGTTGTGGAAATCGTGCCAGTCACCATCGTTGCCAATGAACTGGATTTCCTTGCCCTCTGAATATGCCTTGATAATCGGGGCGAATTTTACTGCTTCATCGCGTGTCATTTTTCTTGTGTTTTATGGTTAAACAAAATCGTAATAATAAATCGTATCTTGGTCTGCCCATTCCTCTGCCGTTGGCCGGTGCGTCTTTGCCCAGCGTTTGGGCGTGCTGAACATTCGCCATGACAACTGCTTGTACCACGGCTTGTCGGAAGTGAACGGCACAAAGCTGCGGTCGACAACTTGCGGCGCGAAGTCCTCGCTCTGGTAGAGCACTTGCCAGCCCTTCTTGGCTATGATGGCGAAGCAATGCGGCAGGTTATGCCACTTGCTCTCCTCGCCATTGCTCATCCTCCACAACGCATCCAGCGTTTTCGTGCTGTTGCGCTCTATGAGCAGGCGATACCAGCAGTTGTTTTCCTCCAGCCGGTTAATCACGCTCCCCAAGAACTCGCCCTTGTCTTGCAGCGTTGCAAGGCCGTGCGCGAAGCACAGCCTGTGCTTGCGGGAACAGGCCACACGGATGTCGAATACCTTGACGCCCTGCTGTATCTGCTCTTGCAGTGTGCGCCCCTGACACCGCCAAAAGCGGCTGAACAACTCCACCAGCGGATTGTGCGCAGGCAGATAGGTCATTGTGTTGTGAGTTGCTATCATTTTGCTTCTTCTTGTAAAATACTTTCCACATACTTAACCACGCGTTCGTATTCCCGTCCGCTCACCTTGCTGTCAGCGTAGGCTTTGGCAACCAGTTCATCGGCATTGCCGTAAAAGCAACCGACTTTCCACATATTGTTGGAACGCGTCCAAGTGAAATACCGGCCACTCGACCACCAATTCTTGAACACGATATAGTCGCGAGTTCGTTCGACCTCCGCATCGCCGCAGACCTCTGCATTGCCGTAGACCTCCGCATTGTCGCAGACCTTCGCATCGCCGTAGACCTCCGCATTGCCGCAGACCAACGCATTGTCGCAGACCTTCGCATCGCCGTAGACCAACGCATTGTCGTAGACCTTCGCTTTGCCGTAGACCTTCGCTTTGCCGCAGACCTTTGTATAGCCGCAGACCCACGCATTGCCGTAGACCTCCGCATTGCCGTAGACCTTCGCATCGCCGTAGACCCACGCATCGTTATCGTGCGAAAGGTTTTCTTCTTTTTCGATATAGCCGCCCATATCTCCTTCTTCAACCTTACCAAAGGTTCTCACAGCTTTAATTCTATGCAGTGTCCTGCCTTCGTATTCTATTGTTTCGTCTGTCAAGACGTACTTTTTCTCCGTTTTCATACTTCTTCTTTTTTATACATTTCCCTTATTTTCATTTCTACCCTCTCGCTCGTTTCGCTGCTTAGCAGTATGCGCTCGACATCCTTCAGCGCAGCCTGTGTTGCTTCGCTCGGCAGATAGTCGTCGGCGTACTTTGGTGACAGCTTGGCAATCAGTTCATGGCAGTAACGCCTAAGAACCTCGCCGATATACCACTGCTGCTTGACGCGCATCGTAGGACACTCCTTGTGTATCATTTCTGCGGTCTTGGCTGCCACGCGCCGCGCCAAATCAGCGAGAGACACCGCGATAATGGCAGAACTGACAACGTTGCTTAGAGGCTCCCTGCGGCGGTCTATATCGTTCTTGACGCACATTCTAAGCCGTGTAAGCGGACTGCTCGTTACATCCTGCCACGCATCGAAGTAGTCGGCATAGAAGCACTTGTTTTCGTCCGAAAGCGGCGCAGTTGCGCAATGGTCGTATGTCTTGGCTGCATCGTGCAGCTTGTTGGCCAGACGCTTGATTTCGCGCTTGTATAAGTCTTTGTCGGCGAATACAAGTTCGCAAGCGTCTAAGCACGCAGATGTCGCGATGTCGTTCATGCTCGTTTGGTACATACTCATTGAGTACAGCACGTCATGCTGCCATTGGGTGAGTTTGGATGTGTCTATTGGTTGCATGGCTCGGTGGTGTAGAACTCCCACGCGGTTGAGCGCATGGTCTTCAGTTGTCGGATGATTATATCTGCCGTTGCGTCCTTCGGGAAGCAGAATACGGCGGTAGAGTTGCACGTGATGCAGAGTTTGCCGCCGCGCTCGCGGATGGCAAAACGCGCGTCTATCTCTGCCCTCTGCCGGGCTTGCTTTGTGGCGTTCAGCGCCGCCACCTTGCGCTTGATATAGATTGTCAGTTTGTTCATGATTAGTTTATTTTAGCGTGTTGTAGGCATAGTTGGCAATCAGTATCGCATCGGCGGTTTTGAGTGTGATTTTAGCCGCAGGGAAAAGCCCCTGTGCGCATCCTTTGAGTTTGTTTTTCCACTCAACCTTTGAAGCGCAGTCGCTGCTCTTGCCCAATTGGTAATATTTCTGCCATTTCTGCGGGGTGCAGTGCTGAAAGGGTATCTCTGCGGCAGTGAGCGCCATCTCCAGCCAGCCGTAATTGTTGCCGAAGGTAAACGAAGCACTGGCACTCTGCCCCGGTCTGCCGCCCACTTTCTCAATAATACAGACACAATTTTCGCCTTGATATGTCCGTATCTTGTTCCAAATGTCCTGTATTGTAGCGGGCATGGATTCATACACCATCAATTCGCCGCAATGGATAGTCGCGATGCCGCCGTTCTTGCCGGGGTCGATGCCGATGTAATATCTACCTTGTGTCATAAGTACTGCTTGTATTGTTCCACTTGTTGCTGCGCCGCGAACAACTGCCTGTGCTCGTCTGGCGATGGGATGTAAAGCCCCGCCACGGTTGCCGAATAGTTGCGGAAGCGCTCTATCGCTTCGGTGAGTTCCGCACTGCTCAACTCACGCGTACTGCGTAGGTAAGTCACTTGCTCGCCGCGCTTGTTCGTCCGCGTACCAGTGAACAGGTTTCGGTTCACCTTGCGTTTGAATACATCAACCTTCACCTCCTCCAGCGACAAGCCAAACTCGCTTGCGTAGTAGGCAAGGCAGCAATGGCAATAGGAGTTCTGTGCCAGTGTCCGCGAAGACTTCTTGACAATCTCCACACGCGCTTTCTGTTCGCGCAACTGCAACAGGAAATATTCAGCATCTGCCGCTTGGAGAGAGGACGAAAGGTCGAATAACATAATACAACTATTGGAAGAATTTTACCAGTCTGTCAATTAACTCAAAAAGGCAAATCGTTAGGCTCTGCCGGAACGCTCAACTGTGCGGGCGCTTGTGCTTGCGGCTGCTGCGGCGCGTCAAAGCCTATGGGTTTTGCATCTCCCAATATCGGTGTTTGGCCGTTGGGGTTGGCTGCTCGCCACTGTTTCGGCATGGACTGCTTGATGTAGTGCGTGTCACCGAACTTGCCCTGTTCGCGGCGCGTCCACATGGCCATGTCAAGATACACGCTATTCTGCCCCTTGTATAGCCAGTTGTCCGCAATGGGAATTACCACGCACTCTTTGCCGTGGATGGTTGCTACGCCGGCGTTTGACAATTTGAGAAGGTTCACTTTAAGATTGAAATTGTTATCCATGATTTTTGAAATTTGAAATTGTTGTTAATTACTTGATTGTTATCCTTACGCTTGGTTTTACCTCACTGACCTTTACGTACTGCGCGTATTCATCGGGGCGCTCCTTCTTGAAGCGGGCAGTGTCGAAGGTTTCGCGGGGCTTGGGCGCTACGCTCGTCAACTGGATTTTGGCGGAGGAATACGACTTGATGCCGCGCTCCAGCATCAGGGCGCACAAGCCTTCCTTGATGTCGTTGAGTTCTTCGGTTTTCTCCTTGACCAAGTTCGTCAAGCTAACCATGTAGTCCTCCACCTCTGCCACGGTAGCGGGCAGTTGGCCGTAGTACTTCGTGATGTCGAAGCGCTCGCCGTCCCCTGCCATGTCTGCCGCGATAAGGTCGGACACGAACTGCTCGTCTGCCGGGGTAAGCTCACCAAGTCTGCTGTCCAGTACGGCGTGTTCGTCATTGGTATGCACCCACAGCACGTAGATGTGCTTTGCCTGCAAGCCGGGATTGACGAGCGAAAAGAAGCGCTGGTATATGCTCGTCTGCAAGGTTACTTGTTCGTAGAGCAGCTTTGATGTGAATTTCATGTCTACTATACACACCTCGTTTTTCGCGTTGGTGCAGACAATATCAATGGGCGATGCGTAGTGTTCAAAGTCGGTAACGATATACTCGAACGCTATGGGTGTAAGTCCTTCCGCATCGAGCATTTCGACTGCCCTGTCCGTTATGTCCTCATAGCCCGCAGAAGCCAGCCCCGTAAGGTAGTAGTTGCCTACTGACTGGTGACACGCGCTGCCGCGTTCTGCCGCCTTGTTGAGCACTTCCCCGCTCACCCCGGCATAGGTTTCGTCCTTCGGATATGCGCGGTTCACAAGCGTTGCCGTGATGCCTTGCAGTTCCTTGCCGTTGAATGTGTACGTGTGCGTAGCCGCATCGAACACCACTCCGGCATCTACAAGCGATATTTCCTTCTTCTTGGCCATGATTACTTCCTGCTGGGCTTCGGGTACTTCTCGCTTATTTTCTTGGCAAGCGCAACAAACTGCGCGTTGTCCTTTATGGCTGCGTACTTGCGCTGCCATGCTTCAAACAACAGGCGGTTCTGTATGGTCTCGGCCTTGTCTATCGCTTCTGCGAGCATTTCGGCCTCGTTCACTTGGGGCTGCTGCTGCTCCTGCTTCTTGTTCTCCTTGCCGTGCGTATTGGTCGCGTCCGCGTCCTTGGTATCGTCTATGGCGAACAAGCCGTTGAGCGCGTATTTGCGGGCGTAGGAACTGGCAGCGCCGGTAATCTGCGAACCGTCCATACCCTTTTTCCCATCGTCCTCGCGGGCATACGCCGTGGTCGATTCTATTTCGCCGGCTTCGTTCTTCAGCGTGACGGTAGCCTTGACATAAATTCTGTCGGAAACCATTACAATGTCGTCCGTCAATGTCAGCGTACATTTGTTCTCCTTCAACAAGTCCTTCACATTCGCAAGAATGTCCTCGCAACTGCGGTACTTGTACCCGCCGAATTTGTTGAACTGGTTTTTCGGCGCGTTCAACTGCGTTTGGATATTTACTAATTCCTTCATTGTTCTAAATATTTTTCCCAGCGTTGGGGATTGGTTGTTAAAATTGTCGTTGTCGAATTGACTGCTATTTTGTGCAGCACCTCGGCTTTGCGCTTGGCCTTTTCCACAGCTTTGACTTCTGCCAGCTTTGCGCGGTCTTTGTTCCGCTTCTCCTGCTCGCTCTTGTGCCAGTTGCCCGTGTTGATGTTAAAGTTCTCGTTCATGGCTGGCTTTCTTTACGGGTGAATACCACGGGCAAGTCTTGTGGCCGTTGCGGATTACCTCTTTCATCGTGTGGCAGTAGTAGTTGTTGATAGTCTTGCGGCAGCGCGAACACAAGATGCAGCGCGTGTCGGTCGGTACGGGGTAACTCATGGCCGGGGAACTGCGAAGGTTACATACACCTGTGTCACGCACACCTGCGTCTGGCCGTTCTTGTCCTTGTACGGATGCTGGAACACCTGCGTGTCGGTAATAGCCCAGCCCTTCTCTGCTGCATACTCGTTGGCCTCCTTGATTGAGCCGAAACACTTTACAAAGCCGTAATACTGCGTGTCGTTGTTCTTGAAAATTCCCATAGTCCTATTTGTTTGAATTGTTAGTTTCCCCGAAGCTCACCACTCTGTGGTCGTTCATCCACCGTTCCACTTCCTCACGCTTGAAGAAGATTGATGTGCGCTTGTGCTCTGCGAAGCGGTAGTGCGGCAAGCCGTAAATGTGATACCATCTGTTCACTGTCGCGGATGTTACGCCGAACATCTGGGCTACTTCCGCTACGTTCAAAATCTGTTTCTCTTTCTTTTCCATACTGCGGTAAATTAAATTGTCAAAATAGTGGGGAGAGAAGGAATCGAACCTTCGCGCGAGAGTGTTCAAAAACACCACTACTGAAAAAACTATCTATGAAAATAACATACAAACAAGCACCCATGCGCTGCTCCGTCTGCATCTCCCCGGTTATGCCGCCGTATCTCACGACAAGGCGGCAAAATGAAATGCCACTTGAAAAAAGAATATCTACAAAATGCGTCACAAAGGTCATAACGTGTGGCATCTCCAACAAGAAAGTCATGTAAGTGAACAACCGCACTCTTGCGGTAGTCGTGGGGGCAGTGGGAATCGAACCCACATTTGCCGAGGCCGTTGTGTGAATATGGAAGGAAAAGCCACAACTCCCTTGCGGTTATCACCCTGAGCGCCGCACCGCTGCCCCTTGAAAATCAGCCGCGTTTCACAACGAAGCTGAATAGTACTCCAAAATGAAAATAACATAGAATGAGCGCCGCACTCCTGCGGCAAATGCACAACATAAAATCTTGAAACTCGTTTAGTTCTTACCAAATTGTTATCCTTGTACACTCGTCATTGACGGTGGCTTTCAGCCCGCACAAGTACACGTATTTCTGCACACATATCGTGTCGTTCACTTCCGTCTTGGGCACAAGGTGGATTTGCACTCTGTCGTCCAGTGCGGTTGCCACGCTCTCCCCGTTCGTTTCGGCGAAAAATCCGTTGATTTCGTCTGCCATTTGCTTGAAATTCCTCATTGCTTTCTTAGTTAGTCGTTGTTACATTCGTTTTAAGGCCGTTTTCGTGCGATTTGGGCGCGTTTCTTGCGCTTGCGGTACACTTTATTGCCTTGCGGTATTTTAGAGCCTTGTAGGGCTTAATTTGACATTCGGGTTCTTCAGCCATTCGTCTATCGTCATTCCTGCCGCATTCAGTTTGGTGTAGAAGTCTTGCGCCCTTGCAGCGCTTTCGTCACGTTCGCGTTCGTACTGCGCCTGTTCGTCCTCACGCTCAAACTTGGCTATGTATTCCCTCCGTGTTTCCGTGAACTTGTAGAGTGCTTCCGTGACGGTGTAGAAATCCGTTGCGCCGTAGAACTTGCCGTAGCAGCCCTTCTTGACACGAAGGAAGAAGAACATCAGTTCCGAAACTTTGAGCCATCCGTATTCGTTGATGATTAGCGAAATCATTTCTTCCATTTGGTCGCGGCTGAACTTGTCGTCCGTTCCGGCCATTTCCGCGAGGTTGAACACTTGGGCGTAAACCCAGCTTCGGGTATATCCTTCGCCGAAGGCTTCCTTTACCGTTGTCAGCGTTGGGGCTTTTCCCGTGAATACCCGCCGCAGGTTCGCTTCGCAGCAGTAACTCGCTTGCATCTGCGGCGCAAAAGTCTTGACAAATTCCGCGCCCGACTTGTAGAGTGCTCTACACTGCATTACTGCGGTTGATTTCGTTTGCAATCCATTCGTAGGCTTCTTTCCTTCGCTGTTCGCGAGCTGCTTCTCTCGCAGCTGCTTTACCGATTGCGTTATTAGCGTATTCAGCTCCATAGTTCACTGTTCTTGTTTGTTGTTTGTTCTTTTCGTATTCCATCTGTATTCTTAGCCAGTTCGTAAAGTGGCTTTTCATGTCGCGCAGTGTGCCGTGCGTCTTGTCCTGACACTGCATATCGAGCGCGAAAGCGTCTATGCGTTCTGAAAGCTGGGCTGCGGTAATCTTGAATTTCATGCACACCACATTCCCCCAAATGGCATCGTTGTGCAGCTCGTCCAAAAACTGCTCCTCACGCGTATCGCGCACACGCGCGTTATTGTCGTCGACGATGATATATTCTTTACCTTCTTCTAAACCCTCTTTCTTTTCTTTATTTTCTTTCTTTATATAGGGGGTTATAGGGGGAAAATTTTCTTTCTTTTCTTTATTTTCTTTCTGCCTTGCTGACTCGTTTGCTGACTCGTTTGCTGACTCGTTTGCTGACT
>CAVJCD010000073.1:9225-10419 GCA_963648005.1 Tannerellaceae bacterium
CCAGCCTTCCATGTCTATTTGATTAATTCCATTACAGCCTTTCGGTCGTACCTGTTCCGGCCGTTCACTTGCGTGTGTCTAATCTCGCCGGAGTGCTTTTTGAGTGTCGCCATTGACCAGCCCAGCATGGCGCATACCTCGCGCGATGTCATGTACTCGCACTGCTCCTGCCGCATGATTTGCACCATACGTCTTGCGATTGCGTCTATCTCTGCGTTGGTCAGCATGGCGTCAGGTTTTAGGTTGATTGGTTACAATGTTGCTGCCCAGCCGATGAACACGAAGAACGCAACAGAAGCAATAGCGGCGATTATAGCCTCTCCGTTAGTCATGTGGTCGGTTTCGGTTTCCGACAGATAGCGCCCGTATAGCGCGTTGTTCTTGTTTAACCAGTTCATTGTTTCGCTTTTTTAGGAAATAACTCTTCTACACTTACATTCAACTTGCGGGCAATGACAACCTGCGTAAGCTCATCGGGGTATCTCCCCGAAACCCATCCGCGAACTGTGTTGCAGTTTTTGTGAGTAGCTTTCGCTAACTTTTTTATCCACGCCCGCTTGGGTGGCGTGTTGTCTATCGACTGATAGATTTCTCTTAATGTCATTTTTCTTTTCTTTTTGTGTGCGCTTTTGCGTATCTTTGCTGCGCACAATTAATTCAACAATGCAAAGGTATGATAATTGAGAGTATTCTCCAAATTTTTTTCGGAGTTTTTTCAAGAAATTTTTAGAGCGAACTAATAAGCCGTTGATATTATGGAACTTAAAGAGCGAATTATTTTTTTAGCAAAGTCGAAAGGATTAGCTATTTATAGATTTGAAATGATGTGTGGCTTGTCAAATGGTTACTTTAAGAACACCAAAGGAAAAATAAGTGTCGAGAAATTGGAGAAAATTCTAAATGCCTTTCCCGATGTAAATCGCGAGTGGTTGATTAGCGGCACTGGCGATATGTATAATAAGGCAGAGCAGTCCGTCAGCGTTACCCAATACGGCAGTAACGTAAACACTACTGGTGACAACAACCACATTGAGCAGTCGGCGCTACTCGACAAGGCGCTGGGTGAAATAGGAGAGCTGCGCAAGGCACTTGTAGACGCGCTGCAAGTCAACCAACGGCAGGCAGAAAGATTGCTTGACATTCTACAATCCTACGGCACAATGTCTACTTCCAACAACAACGTAAAATGTAAAT
>CAVJCD010000074.1:0-10375 GCA_963648005.1 Tannerellaceae bacterium
GCGACAACATCGTGGCAATTGAGGTGGCTGGATATAATGTCAATTCTTATTACACCCTCGACCAACCCTCTTTCCTCTCATCGGAAGTGGAGGCAGATGGCAAGACGGTTTTGGCAACGGGCGGTAAGCCTTCGTTTGAGGCGTTTCGCATAGAGGAGAGGGTGCAGAAGGTGGAACGCTACAGTTTTCAGCGTCCCTTTACCGAATACTATCGGATGAAAGAGGGCTACGACGAGTGGCGCACTTCCATGAACATTCCTCTGAAGAAACTGAAGTTTTCAGTCTTCCCCGCTGTGAGACTATTGCCCCGCAATGTCTTGCAGCCAACATTTGAGAAGCACAACCCCGTATCCGTCTATTCCTCCGGGACCATAAAAAGAATCGTCCCGGAGAAATACTACAAAGACAGGTCGCTGACGGGCATTGGCGACAAGTTTAAGGGGTATAAGGAATCGGAGTTGGAAAAGCCGCTGCCCTCGCAGGAGATGCAGGAGATTGCTACGGATGTAAGGCGTATCGTGAATAAACCGTTTGACGCCATGGATAGCTATCCGCTGAAGAAGGGAGAGTTCTTTGTGTTCGACCAAGGGGTGAATCTTTCAGGCTTCTTGGGCGCCCGGGTGGTTTGCCCCACGAAGAGCCGGCTGTGTTTCTACTTCGATGAGATGCTGACCGACGGAGATGTCAACACCAAGCAGCGCATGGCTGACATCAACAACCAGATTGTTTTTGAGCTGGAGCCGGGGACATACAACCTCGAGTCCCTCGAATCGTATACCTACAGATATCTTAAGGTGATAGCCCTTGAAGGCGATTGCCGGGTGGAAGATGTCTATCTGAGAGAGTTTGCCTATCCCAAGAACGAGTATGCCACGTTCTCTTGCAGCAACTACAAACTGAATGCCATCTACAACGCTGCCCGTGAGACTTTCCACCAGAATGCCCTGGATGTGTTTATGGACTGCCCCTCGCGGGAACGTGCCGGTTGGCTATGCGACAGTTATTTCTCCGGTATAATGGAAAGGGAGTTTACCGGGCGCTCCGATGTGGCTCATAACTTCTATGAAAACTATGCCCTGCCCGACAGCTTTAGGTTTCTTCCCGAGGGAATGATTCCCATGTGCTATCCGGCGGACCATAACGATGGTATATTCATCCCCAATTGGTCGCTGTGGTTCATTCTCCAGGTGGACGACTATGCACAGAACGGAGGGGATACAGCGTTGGTTGCTCGTTTGAAGTCGAGGATAGAGAAGCTTCTTGGCTATTTTGCCCGTTTCGAAAACAACGATGGCTTGTTGCAGAACTTGGAGAGTTGGGTGTTCATCGAATGGTCGAAGGCAAGCAATTTTGTGCAGGATGTCAACTATCCCTCCAATATGCTCTACGCAGCAGCCCTTAGGAGTGCCGCCCGACTATATGGCAACGATGGGTGGAAGAAGAAATCCGAGGCTATCCGAGAGACAATCCTTAGGCAATCGTTCAACGGTGAGTTCTTTGTCGACAACGCCGTGATGGAAGACGGGCGGCTGAAGGTGACCGGCAACACCTCGGAGGTGTGTCAGTATTATGCCTTCTTCTTCGATATAGCAACCCCCAAGTCGCATCCGGAGCTTTGGGAGAAGCTTGCGAGAAGGTTCGGGCCAAACAGAAACACTTCTGTAACCTATCCCAACGTCTTCCCGGCAAATGCTTTCATGGGGAATTATATGCGGATGGACCTGCTTTCGCGCTATGGCTTGCAGAGCCAGATGTTGCTCGAGATACAAGACTATTTCTTCTCGATGGCAGACCGTACAGGTACGCTTTGGGAACATATGAAGAATTATGCCAGTTGCGACCATGGCTTTGCTTCCTACATTGCCCATGTGCTCTATCGGGATATATTGGGAATAGCCAAGATAGACCGCAGGGATAAGGAGATAACCCTTCGTTTCTCGGATATCGTATTAGAACATTGCTCGGGGACAATCCCCATAGGCAACGAAGCGGTAAGCCTTGAATGGAAACGTTCGGGAAACAAGATAGAATATTCCATACACCTGCCTAAAGACTACACAATAAAGGTGGAAAACGAAAGCTCGGCGCAACTCGTCTCCCTCTGACATACCCATTCCTCAATATGCATCGCCAATAAGGTTAACATGCATTAGAAAACGGTACTATGCGATATAGGGTGTGTTGCGTATGGTATATAATTGTCCCGTCTAAGAAAAAACTTACTGAAAAATGCAGCATATTCGGTAGTGGGTGCGTTTATAAAGGGGAAAACAATACAAACTAAGATGATTCAGCTGAAGGGAATAAACAAAACGTATTTCAACGGTGCTCCGTTACACGTCTTGAAAGGAATAGACTTGGAAGTGGAACGGGGAGAGATGGTCTCGATTATGGGGGCTTCGGGTTCAGGTAAGTCAACGCTCTTGAATATACTGGGGATATTGGATACCTACGATACGGGGACATATTATCTGAACGGACAATTGATTCGCGACTTGAGTGAGAGGCGTGCGGCTGAACTTCGCAATAGGATGATTGGTTTCATTTTCCAGTCGTTCAACTTGATTACGTTCAAGAACGCGATGGAGAACGTTGCCCTTCCATTATATTATCAGGGTGTGAGCCGAAAGAAAAGAAACGCCCTGGCTTTGGAATACCTGGATATGGTTGGCTTGAAAGACTGGGCAGAGCATATGCCGAGCGAAATGTCGGGTGGACAGAAACAACGTGTTGCCATGGCGCGTGCCTTGATAGCCAAGCCGCAGGTGATTCTGGCAGACGAACCGACCGGTGCGCTCGACAGCAAAACAACCGTAGAAGTGATGGAACTGCTTCGTAAGGTAAACAAAGAAGGTATGACGATGGTTATCGTTACCCACGAACAATCTGTTGCCGATGCAACCGACAGGATTGTCCGCGTGAAGGATGGCTTGATAGAAACCATTGAGAAAGGGAAGGGCTGTGTTTGATTTCGACAATTTCCGTGAGATTTGGAGCACCGTCAAGAAGAACAAGCTCCGCACGTTTCTCACCGGTTTTTCCGTGGCATGGGGAATCTTCATGCTGATTGTTATGCTTGGTGCAGGCAACGGGATGAGGAATGGTATAATGAAAAACTTCGACCGTTGGGGCGCAAACCGTGTGGAGACTTGGGGCCGCTATACCAGCAAACCTTATAAGGGAATGAAACTGAACCGGAGCATCGAATATAAAGACGACGACTTGGTGGCTTTGAAGCAACTCAATCCGGAAGTGAAACTAATCTCCGGAGTCATTCTCCGAAGCGATACTCTCTCGTATGGGGAGGAATACAATGCTTATACGCTGGATGGCGTACACCCCACCCTGGCTGTTATCGACAAGATAGAGATGAAGGCGGGCAACGGACGATTTATCAATGATGTGGATATCCTTCAAAAGAGAAAGGTGATTGTTATCAGTCCGCGGATGAAGGAGGTTCTATTCCGTGGAGAAGACCCGCTTGGCAAATACGTGAATGCCGGCAAGATTGCCTACAAGGTGGTAGGCATCTATATGGATGAGGACAACAGCAACAATGCGCCTGCCTATATTCCGTTCTCCACCGCCCAACAATTGTATTGCTCGGGCTATGGCATCGATGACGGAAACATTGTTTTTACACTTGACGGCATTACTGCCCAAGAGGAATATGAGGCATTTGAGAAGCGCTTTCGTCAGCAGGTGGCACGGCGACACAACTTCGATGCCGAGGACCTTCGGGCAATAGGTATATGGAATACTATTGAAGACTTTGCCATATTCAACGGACTGATGAACGGTATAGCTTTGTTTATTTGGGTCATCGGCATCGGCACGTTGGCTGCCGGCATTGTGGGGGTGAGCAATATCATGCTTATCACCGTGCGTGAACGTACCCGGGAGTTTGGCATCCGTAAGGCAATAGGCGCTACGCCGTTCTCCATACTCAAACTCATAATAGTGGAGTCCATTCTGATAACCTCCGTGTTTGGTTATATCGGGATGGTAGCCGGGATAGGGCTTACGGAGGTTGTCAACGCCGTGATGGAGAGTAACCAAACGGGAGGCGACTCTTCGGAGGGGATGAGTATATTCCTGAACCCGACGGTTAACTTGGGTATTGCCGCTTCTGCCACATTGCTGATTGTGGTGGCCGGAGTGTTGGCAGGCTATTTCCCGGCACGTAAGGCAGTGAAGATTACAGCCATTGAGGCAATGAGAAACGAATAAAAAGAAGAAAGATATGTTCGATACAGACCGTTGGACGGAGATATGGGTGACGATAACCCGCAACAAGACCTGGAGCCTTTTGACCGGCTTCGGAGCGGTTTGGGGCATTCTGATGCTTGTTATCCTGTTGGGTTCGGGCACCGGCTTTCGCAATGGCGTGATGAAGAATGTGAATGGTTTTGCCACCAACTCTGCCTTCTTCTTTTCCGAGCATACCGGCGAGGCATATAAAGGATATAAGAAAGGCCGTTCGTGGAGTATGCGTAACCGAGACTTGGAGACGATACGTCAGAGGGTGAAGGGCGTTCGTTATCTGTCGCCCATGGCGTTGTCGTGGGGCGGAAAGAACAATGTGGTGAGAGGTCAGAAGGCCGGAACCAACAATGTGCGCGGCATCCATTCGGAGTATTTTCAGATAGAGACGCAGCACGTATTGAAGGGCCGTTTGCTGAACGACATAGACGTAAAAGAGAGACGTAAGGTCTGCGTGATAGGGAGTCTTGTTTGCGAGGAGCTGTTTACCCCGGGAGAGAACCCCATTGGTGAGTATATCCGTGTTAACGGCATCTACTATCAGGTTGTAGGGGTGGTTAAACCCAAGCCGCGCATACATATTGGCGGACGTACGGAAGAAAGCGTGATGGTGCCTTATACCACCCTTCAGCAGGTGGAGAACATGGGCGATAAGTTTTGGTTCCTTTGTACCACGGCAGAGAACGGATACAACTGCCAGCGGATGGTGGACGATATCACGGCGGTACTAAAGACGCAGAACGAGATTTCGCCTACCGACCCTCAAGCCGTCAGCAGCTTCACCATAGCCAAGCAGTTTGAAACATTCGACATGCTTTTTACCGGCATCGACTTACTTGTATGGCTGGTGGGCATAGGTACGCTTTTGGCAGGTATCATCGGTGTGAGCAATATAATGATGGTGACGGTACGCGAGAGGACACGTGAGATAGGAGTGAGGCGAGCCATTGGCGCCAGGCCGCTGGATATAATATCGCAGATAATGAGCGAGAGCCTGCTGCTCACAGCCATCGCCGGGCTGATGGGGCTGAGTTGCGGAGTGTTTCTGCTTGACGTGGCAGACAACTTCCTTTTAAGCAAGGCGGCAAGCAACGACACTTTCTTCAGTAACCCGGAGATACATATCGGGGCAGCCGTGGCAGCAACAATAGTATTGCTCGTAAGCGGCTTGTTGGCAGGGTTGATACCGGCTTGGCGAGCCATGCAGATAAAGGCAATAGATGCCATAAGGGAAGAATAATAATTGAAACACAGATAGAAATCATGAAGAATCGTATTGTAAAGAAAATCCTGCAAATAGTCTTTTTGGCATTGGTGGGAGCAGCCGTGATTGGCACGTTCTACTTCTTGTGGAAGAAATCCCGGCCGGAAGTTACCGTATATGAGGTGGTGACGCCGGCGCGCGACACTGTGGAGACAAAGACAGTGGCGACGGGAAAGGTGGAACCTCGCGACGAAGTTCTCATCAAGCCACAGATGTCGGGTATCATCTCCGAGCTGATGAAGGAAGCCGGACAGATGGTGAAGGCAGGCGAAATCATTGCCCGCATCAAGGTGATACCTGAGATGGTGCAGCTCAACTCTGCCGAATCGCGTGTTCGGGTGGCAAAAATCAATCTCGAGCAGATTACCGCTGCCTATAAACGTAACGAAGAGCTTCACCGGCAGGGAGTGATTGCAAGGGAAGAGTATGAGACCTCGCTCTCGGACTATAAGAAGGCTCAGGAAGAAGCCGAGAACGCACAAGACGCACTCGATATCATCCGCGAGGGTATATCCCGTCGCTCGGAAGCCTCCAGCACAACACAGGTGCGCTCCACAATCACCGGTATGATACTCGACGTGCCCGTCAAGGTGGGCAACAGTGTGATACAGTCGAACACCTTCAACGACGGCACTACCATTGCTTCCGTTGCCGACATGAACAAGATGATATTCCGTGGCAATGTGGACGAGACGGAGGTGGGTCGCATCCATGAGGGTATGCCGATAAAACTGACGGTAGGTGCACTGAGTGGCCGCACGTTTGATGCAGTGCTCGAGTATGTTTCGCCTAAGGGAACGGAAGAGAACGGCGCCGTGATGTTTGAGATAAAGGCAGCCGTAAGCATGCCCGAAGATGCGTTTATCCGTGCCGGTTATAGTGCCAATGCCGAGATAGTGCTTAAGCGGGCAGAGAACGTATTGACTGTGCCCGAGAGCTGTGTGGAGTTTAGTGGCGATTCTGCCTTTGTTCAGGTGTTGACTGCCGAGAAGCCCTCGCAGCAGTTTGACCGCCGCCTCGTGACTGTCGGCCTCTCCGACGGTATCAAGATAGAGGTGAAGGACGGTCTTAGGGAAGGCGACAAGATTCGCGGCGGCGTGATTGAGGCAGACAAGAAATAGAACCCCCAAAAAACATAGAAGCAATGAAGCACATAATATCATCCGTAGTATTGGCATCCTTCTTCCTTTGTCCGCTTGCCGGGGCTGAGGGGGAGGCTAAGGTGTGGACGCTTGAGGAATGCATACGCTACGCCATTGACAACAATATCGACCTCAAGCAACGCGAGCTGGAGCGGCAAGACCAGGAAGTAACGCTCCATACCAGCCGTCACAGCTGGCTGCCGAGCGTCAACGCCGGAGTGGGCGAGAACCTGGGCTTTGGACGGTCGGAGGCTAACGACGGACTTATAGTGGACCGTAACTCGGCAACCACTTCTGCCTCCATACAACTCTCCATGCCCATCTTCGACGGGTTTAAGATTCCCAACGACATTGCTGCCCGCAAGATGGACCTTAAGGCAGCCATGGAGACTCTGAACAAGGCGAAGGAAGATTTGGCAGTCAACGTGGTATCCTATTTCCTCCAGGTGCTCTACAACAAGGAGGTGCTGAGGATTGCCGAACTGCAGGTGAAGCTCAGCGCAGAGCAGGTAACCAAGACGGAGTCGCTCTTTGCGGCAGGGAAGGTACCCGAGTCGCAACTCTATGATATGAAGTCGCAGCTGGCAAAAGACGAGGTGACGCTCACCGAGTCGCGCAACAATGTAAAATTGGCATTGCTCGACCTTGCGCAGAGCCTCGAGATAGGAGAGGAGAGTGAGTCGTTCGATGTGATGGAGCCGGAGACGGGAGATGCCGTGGAACGTTATATGGGCAGCATTATCCCTCCCGACGACGTGTATGGTTATGCCTCTAAGGTGAAACCTCAGATTAAGGAGCAGCAATACCTCTTGGAGAGTCAGAAGAAGATGCTGCAAGTGGCACAGGCAGGGTATTACCCTCAGCTTAGCCTCAGTGCCGGATACAGCACCGGCTACTATCATAACTTCGGTGCCGGCGACTATTATAATGCTCCGTTTGGCGACCAGTTGAGGAACAACGGACAGAAATACATCGGCTTCAGCCTTAGCATACCCATCTTCAACCGCTTCCAGGTGCGCAACAGTGTCCGCTCGGCACGCATTGCCATACACAACCGCGAACTGATGGTGGAGAACGCAAAGAAAACACTCTACAAGGAGATACAGCAAGCCTACTACAATGCCACGGCGGCACAGGAGAAATATATCTCGAGCGGCAAGTCTGCCGAGGCGGGGCGCGTGGCGTTTGCCTATGCCGAAGACAGCTATTCAGCCGGCAAGAGCACCGTATTTGAGTACAGCGAAGCCAAAACGAAGTATGCGCAGAGCTTGGCAGAGCAGGTACAGGCGAAATACAACTTTATCTTCCGGGCAAAAATCCTCGACTTCTACCGTGGCATCCCAATCACTCTGTAACGACATCGGCGAAAAACGAACTTGATATCAAGTTGGGAAAAATCCGCCTTGTGAAGAAAAACAAATGTGTCGTCCCTTTTGAGCAAATGTGATAATATCCGTGTGGAAGTTTATTCGAATAAATCAGTCAAATTATACGAATAACCCGAAAACAGCCGCCGGTTATTCCAACTCTACAACGGTGATGCCGGCGCCGCCAAGTTGGACGTGTTCGTCGTGATAACTTCTGACCCCGGGCACGGAATGCAGATAGTCGCGTATCAGTTGGCGCAAGATGCCGGTGCCTGTGCCGTGGAGTATGCGAATGCGTGATGCACCCACCTGGATGGCATCGTCGACGAAGTAGGTGACAGCCTGCAGGGCCTCGTCGCCACGCATGCCGCGGACGTCAATCCCCTGCTTGAAGTTGAGTTTCTTCTCGCGCATCTGCTCGGCTGTGTCGGAGCTTACAAAGGTGGTCTTGCGTATTTCCTTCTTCATAAGACTTCGGCTCACCTTCTCTATCTGCTCTATCTTCACCATACTCTTTATCATCCCGAAAGCCACGAGGGCCTGCTTGCCTTGCAGCTCCATCACGGTGCCAATGGCTGTCTGCCCCTTAAGGCGTACATTGTCGCCCACGGCAATCGCCTCCGTGGTTGTCGCAGTCTCTGTCTTTGGTTTCTTACGTTCCTTGCGCTGCTTGAGCTTTGCCATCTTCTTGCCTATGCGCCCCTCTTCTTCTTTCTCGGCGAGGGCAGAGGCCTTAAACTCCTCCAAAGCCCGGCGAGCCTGCTTGGTCTGCTCCTTCTCGGCTTGTGCCTCCTTGATTTCGCGGATGGTGTTCTCAATCTTGGCATTGGCTTCGGCAAGGATGCGCGATGCCTCTTCTTTGGCCTCACGAAGTATTTCTTTGCGTTGACGGTTTACCTCCGTGAGGTCTTTCTCGTAACGTTCGGTGATTTCCTCCAGCTGCTTTTCCCGCTTGCGGATGTTCTGTCGCTTGCTCTCCCAATAACGTTTGTCGCGCACAATGTCCTGCAGGTACTTGTCCATATCGATATAAGCCGACCCAACCTTGGCTGAGGCATCGGCAATGACATCCTCGGGCAGTCCTATCTTGCGGGCTATCTCCACGGCAAACGAACTGCCGGGGTTGCCAATCGACAAACGGAACAGGGGCTGCATGAGATGACGGTCGTAGAGCATGGCGCCGTTGACCACCCCCGGAGTGTCTTCAGCAAAATGCTTCAGGTTCTGATAATGGGTGGTAATAACCCCGAAGCAACGGCTATGGTTGAACCTCTCGAGCAGTGCCTCGGCTATTGCGCCGCCTATCTGTGGCTCCGTGCCGCCACCAAACTCGTCGATAAGAATTATTGTTTTCTCATCTGCATGCCGCACGAAATACTTCATGTTGGTGAGGTGAGAACTATATGTACTCAGGTCGTTCTCTATGCTCTGCTCATCACCAATATCTATAAAGATGCCGGAGAATATCCCCGCGCGGGAACTCTCGTGGAGCGGTATGAGCAGTCCGCATTGCAGCATATACTGTAGCAACCCGACAGTCTTCAAGCAGACGCTCTTGCCTCCGGCGTTGGGACCGGAGATGATTAGTATACGTTTCTCTTCGGTCAGAGTGATGTCGAGGGGGATAACCTCCTTGCCTTGTCTCTGCAAGGAGAGATAGAGCAACGGGTGGACGGCTTGTGCCCAATCAACCAGCGGCTCGGGCATAATCTGTGGCTTTATACCCTTCACCTCGTCGGCAAAAAGCGCCTTGGCTCGGATGAAGTCGATGTCTGCCATAAACTCGTATGACTGCAGGATGTCTCCCACCAACGGACGCACCGTGTCGGTAAACTCCGTAAGTATGCGGATAATCTCCCTGCGTTCGCTTGCCTCCAGCTCACGTACACGGTTGTTGGCCTCCACCACCACTTCCGGCTCAATGAAGACAGTCTTGCCGCTTGCCGACTCATCGTGCACAATGCCTTTTATCTTTCTCTTGAATGCCGGAGTGACGGGTATCATCAATCGGCCGTCGCGCATGGTTGGTGTCACGTCCTTATCCACCACACCTTCTGCCTGTGCGCTCCGAAGTATGGATTGCAAACTGCGCGAGATGCCATTCATAGCCACGGTAATCTCTCTGCGTATCTGTGCCAATGTGGAAGAGGCATTGTCTTTCACCCGCCCGAACTTGTCGAGTATGGTATCAATCCTCGTAACCAACTGCGGGAACACCATTGCCCCTTCAGCCAATGCCGCCAGAGCAGGGTAGAGGGTTTCGCCCTCCTCGTTCGGACGAAAGAAGCGGACAATGTCGCCAACCGTTTGCAGCGAACGCTTGAGGTCGAACAGCTCCT
>CAVJCD010000075.1:0-10168 GCA_963648005.1 Tannerellaceae bacterium
AGACACTAAAACAAATCTGCAGCGTCTTAATCGAAAGACAATTTAACAAAACAAATTTTGCAGCGTTTTTGCATTAACACTAGTTAATAAAACAAATCCTGCAGTCTTTTTGCACGAAGACTAATTAACAAAAAAAAGTCTGCAGCGTCTTTGCTTCCGCGACAATCATACTGCAGACTTGTTTTTGTGTTTTCTCCCGTCGGGATTTAAACAAAAAAACACTCCTCCGGTGCCTAAACGCTTGCGTTTTCCCTAGCGCCACCCGCTGGGCTGGTTTGATGGTCATTGCTGTGAGAGGGCGGATAAAAGGAAAAGGGCGCACCAAAACCTTTTTTGATACGCCCCTTCTAAGGGTTTTGTGCGGCTGGGGGGACTCGAACCCCCACGCCGTGAAGCACCAGATCCTAAGTCTGGCGTGGCTACCAATTACACCACAGCCGCCTCCTTGGATTACGGCGCAAAGGTACTCACTTTTTATGAGTGTGCAAGAGGGGCTTCGTACTTATTCGTCGAAAAGCGTCATCTGTTCCGCCGTGTCGCCACTCTCCTCCGAGGTGTCATCGTCGCCGTCTTGAGGCTCTTCCTTTGGAGGAACGTGGGTAGGCTCCAGTTCGTTGATTGTCTCCACCTCAAAGGTGGTAAGGCGTTTGCCCCTTGCCTTGAAGCTCTTCACGCCGATAAACTCTTCGGCATCTATCGTCATCGGCTCGCGGAAAGCATCGTGCCCGCCAAACACCACCTCGATGCGGGGATAAGCCTCGTCGCTGAGAAGCAGCAGCCGGCTCTTTGGGTTATCGCCCAAAATGTTCTGACGCTTGCTCCCAGCCTCCAACACGAAACGTTTGAGGTAGGGATACTTCTGGTCGGCATCATACAAGGCTACAGTCCATACCTTACCCGAGTTGAACTTCTCGATGATAAGGATATTGTCGTCGTAGTGATTGCTCAAGTCGAAGTTCGTTGTATAGAACTCTCCGCTACGGAGGATAACAAGGATTTGGTCGTCGCTCTGGAACTCTCCAAGCTCGTCGCCCCTGCCGTCGTAGTTCAGTCGCAATATGTCAGCATCAAACCACACTTTCCTTCCTCCCAGAGTGGAGCTGCCTCTTTGTTTCAAGCTGATTTTATGCACATCCGCCTTGGTCAGAATGTTGCCCATCGAACCGCGGCCCTTGATGGCAATCTCGCTGAAGTCTTTTTCGAAGGAGAGAAGCTTCTGGCGGGGTTTGGGCTTCAGCACCACCTTGATTGTCTCTGCTTCTCCGTTGGGGTTGGCACTGAAGTAGAGCACCCGCGAGCCCTCGGTGCCTTTCGTTACGTCGTATTCCTTGTCGCGTGTCACCCCGGTCACGGCAAAGCGCTTGATATAGTTGCAGCCCACCTTGCCGTCGCGGTAGACAACGTTGTAGATGGTACGGCTGTCGTTTTTCTTGAATACGTTTACATAAAGCACGTCCTTGCCCACAAACATCTTGTCGCTGACCTTTACAATCCTGTATGTGCCGTTGCGGTAGAAGAGTATGATGTCGTCGATGTTCGAGCAGTTGCATACATACTCGTCCTTCTTCAAACTCATGCCGATGAAGCCTTCAGCGCGGTTGATATACAGCTTTTCGTTTGCTTCCGCCACCTTGGTGGCCTCAATGGTGTCGAAGTTGCGCACCTCGGTGAGTCGCGGATGGCTCTTGCCATATTTCTCCTTGAGCATGGCGAACCAGTCGACGGTGTAGTCCACGATATTGTCAAGATGGTGGTTGATGCGCTCAATCTCCTCCTTTATTTGGGCAATCAAGGCATCGTTTTTGTCGGAGTTGAACTTAAGGATGCGCCCCATCTTTATCTCCATAAGCTTGAGGATATCGTCGCGCGTCACCTCGCGGATGAAATCGGGCTTGAACGGCTCGAGGCGCTTGTCGATGTGGCTTACAGCCTCGTCCATATCCTTTGCGTTCTCAAACTGGGCATCCTTATATATTCGTTCCTCAATGAATATCTTTTCAAGCGAAGCGAAGAACAGGCTTTCCTCCTGTTCCGACTTTTGTATCTCGAGCTCCGTGCGCAAGAGGCGCAGTGTGTCGTCGGTTGAATGGCGCAACACGTCGCTGACCCTAAGGAAGTGAGGCTTGTTGTCCATAATGACGCAACAGTTGGGCGAGATGCTGATTTCGCAGTCCGTAAAGGCATACAGAGCATCTATCGTCTTGTCTGACGACACTCCCGGAGCCAGGTGCACGAGTATCTCCACATTCTTGGCTGTGTTGTCGTCCACCTTACGGATTTTTATCTTGCCCTTGTCGTTGGCCTTGAGTATCGACTCAATGAGCGAAGAGGTTGTCTTTCCGTAGGGGATTTCGCTGATGACCAAGGTCTTGTTGTCCATCTTGGTTATCTTGGCGCGAACCTTCACCGCCCCGCCTCTCTCGCCGTCGTTGTATTTTGATACGTCGATGTAGCCGCCCGTCTGGAAGTCGGGATACAAAACAAACTCCTCCCCCCTGAGATATGATATGGAAGCATCCAAGAGCTCGTTGAAATTGTGCGGAAGAATCTTCGACGAAAGCCCCACGGCAATGCCCTCCACACCTTGTGCCAACAATAGCGGGAACTTCACCGGCAGGGTTACAGGCTCGCGGTTTCGTCCGTCGTAGGACAGCTGCCAGACGGTTGTCTTGGGGTTAAACACCGTCTCGAGAGCAAACTTTGAGAGGCGGGCTTCGATATAACGCGGGGCTGCCGCACTGTCGCCGGTGAGGATATTGCCCCAGTTTCCCTGACAGTCAATCAGCAGGTCCTTTTGCCCCAGCTGCACGAGAGCATCCCCGATGGATGCGTCGCCGTGAGGGTGAAACTGCATGGTGTGACCCACAATGTTTGCCACCTTGTTGTATCTCCCGTCGTCCAAACGTCTCATCGAATGCAGGATGCGGCGCTGCACGGGCTTCAGTCCGTCGTTGATATGCGGCACGGCACGCTCCAGGATGACATAAGATGCATAATCCAGAAACCAATCCTGATACATCCCCGACAGGTGATACGACACACGCCCTTCTCCCTTCCCGGGCACCTTGTATTCCGAATGCGTGGCTTCCACAGGGGGCTCCTCTGAAGCCGTTTCGGTGTTTCCTACTTCAATATCTTCGTTTTTGTCTTTGAATTCGTCGTTGTCTTTGGGTTTCATATGGTCTTATATGGTGCTACCTTTCAGCGCGTAAATGTACGAAAAAATCCCGTCGCCCTGCCGGGAGGGAAACTTAAAGCGCCTTTGTCCATCCCCCTAAGGAGGAATGAAACAAAGGCGCACAATCTGTAATTCCTATGAGTTTCTTCTATACCGTGTAGTATTCTTCCCAACCCTTACGCGGCGGCTCGCCTACAAGCATCTTGTTGGCAAAGTCGTCGTTTACTATCTCCTTCGTCTCGCGGTCTATCACCAACTTGCGGTTCAATCGCTGTGCCAACACGCCGAGGCAGAACACCTGGCTCAACGGACCTGCGATGGAGAACGGAGAGCGGGGCTTTTCTTTACCCTGGCATGCCAGGAGGAAGTTGGCATAATGGTTCGACGGACTCTGCTGGTATTCCGGAAGAGTGGGGTTCATCTCCTTGGCAACCTTGTCGGGGATGACAGACAGTGTGCTGCCGTGAGAACCACCCTTAAACGTCAGGGTCTTTGTGTAAATCTCCTTACCCGGATTAAGCTTCATGAGTTGCAGCTTGCCGCCTGCCACTGCAGGTATGTTGGGGTCAACATCCGACGACCCATAGTCTTCGGGCACTGTGGGGATATTGTCCAACCCGTCGTACCACGTTACGTCCACCTTCGGCATGTCGCCTCTCTCGGGGAACCTGAACAATATGGTCGACGACATCGGGAAGAAGAACGGATTATGGTCCTTCAGATATATGGGGTTGACCTCCGAGGGCAATCCAAGGTTAAGAAACTCGTGTGCCGTGTCGAGGATATGTGCACCCCAGTCTCCCAGAGCACCCATACCGAAATCATACCAGCAACGCCACTGCCCGAGGTGATAGTCGTGGTTGTAGTCGTGATGCTGCACTACGCCAAGCCATGTGTCCCAATCCATTGTTTCGGGAATAGGCTCGCCCGAGGGCATGTGTTTGATACGTGGGTTCCACCCGTGCCAGCGGCGCGGAGAGTTCATATGCGCTGTGATGGCTGTAACGTCTTTGATAAGCCCGGCTTCTTTCCATGCCTTAAACTGGAAGTAGTTGGCTTCGGAGTGACCTTGGTTACCCATCTGCGTAACCACGCCGTATTTCTTCTCTCCACGCATCATAAGCTCTATCTCGTGGAATGTGCGTGCCATTGGCTTCTCTACGTATACGTGCTTGCCGAGAGCCATTGCCTCCATCGTGATGGGGAAGTGTGAATGGTCCGGCACGCCTACCGTAACGGCATCAATCTTGTCCGCCATCTTGTCGAACATCTCACGGAAATCCTGGAAGCGGGGAACCTTGGGGAACATCGAGATTACCTCCTGTGTGTGCTTGGCACCCATGTCCACATCGCAAAGCGCAACAACATTACACAACCCTGTTTTATACAGCTCCTTGGCAATGTCGCCACCACGGTTGCCAATGCCTATGAAGGCAATGTTTACTTTCTCGTTTGCACTGACGAACGGAACATTGGGCATTGCGTTTGCCCTTGATGGTATCCAAAATGATGGGATTGCTGCCCCGGCAGAAAGTGCCAATGCCCGCTTAAGGAACGAGCGGCGTGAAATATCTTCCGATTTCATAGTATATTGTTTTTAATGATTAATGCAAGATGCGAAAGATTGGCGCCTCGCGCGCCAATCCTCGCAAAAGTAGATATTTTTCCGCCAATCCAAAACTATACACCGTTAATTCTTATCGGCACACAAATTAGTGTACCTTTGCCTGCAGTAAGAACCAGAATAGCGCTAAGACATTATGCGAACAATCAAAATCGAGAATCTTGAAACCATCCACGAGGCTGCCAAAGAGTTTGTTGCCGGGATGGACAACCGTACAGTGTTTGCTTTCCATGGCAGCATGGGGGCCGGGAAAACCACTTTTATCAAAGCCGTCTGCGAGGTGCTGGGCGTGGAAGACGTAATCAACAGCCCTACATTCGCCATCGTCAACGAATACCGCAGCAGCACTACCGGCGAGTTGATATATCACTTCGATTTCTACCGCATAAACAAACAAAGCGAGGCTGAAGACATCGGGACGGAGGATTATTTCTATAGCGGCGCCCTCTGTTTCATTGAGTGGCCCGAAAAGATTGAGGACCTGCTCCCGGGCGACGTGGTCCGCGTAACCGTTAGCGAGAACCCCGACGAATCGCGAACCGTAGAGATAGACTGACCCCATGGAGCCTGCCGACTATTTTCTATTGGTGATATTCATCGCCCTTGGGGCATTCTCCCTCATTGCCGCCATCTTTGATTTCGACTGGTATTTCTCAACCAGCGGGGCTGCGACCTTTGTCAAACGGCTTGGGAGAAGGGGCGCACGCATCTTCTACGCCATCCTGGGGGTGGTGCTGATAGCTTGCGGCGTGCTGGGCCTTATCTATTGGTAGAGCTCCTGGGGGGCTTACTTCACGAGCATAAAGTCGAGCTGCTTGCGCTCAAGGTTGGCATTTGCAATCTTCACCGTAACCTCATCACCCAGGCGGAAACGCTTCTTGCTGCGACGGCCAACAAGGCTGAATGTCTCTTCGTCCATCTCATAGAAGTCGTCGTCGAGGTCGCGTATCGGAACAAGCCCTTCGCATTTGTTGTCGTCCAGCTCAACATACAGACCCCATTCCGTAACTCCCGAGATTATGCCGCCAAACACCATTCCAATCTTGTCCTGCATAAACTCCACCTGCTTGTACTTTATCGACGCACGTTCGGCATTGGCTGCCACCTGTTCCATCGTTGAGCAGTGTTCGCACGAATCCTCGTATTTCTCCTTCATCGCGCTGCGCCCACCCCTCAGGTAGCGTTCCAACAGGCGGTGGACCATCATGTCGGGGTAGCGGCGAATGGGAGAGGTGAAGTGTGTGTAGTAGTCGAATGCCAAGCCATAGTGGCCAATATTGTCTGTGGTATAGCGGGCTTTCTGCATGGAGCGGATTGCGAGAGTCTCGATGAGGTTCTCCTCCGGACGGTTGTGCACCTTGTCGAGCAGGTTGTTCAAGCTGCGTGAGATATCTGCCTTGTTGCCTCCGTTGGTCTTCAGTGTGTAGCCCAGGCGGCGCACAAAGGCAGCAAAGTTTTCCATCTTCTCTGTATCGGGCAGGTCGTGGACGCGGTAGACAAAGGTCTTGGCTTTTTTCCCTTTGGGCACCTTGCCTACAAACTCTGCCACGGTGCGGTTTGCCAGCAGCATGAACTCTTCAACCAATTTGTTGGCGTCTTTCGATTCCTTTATATATGTACTTATGGGGTGGCCTTTCTCGTCAATCTCGAAGCGCACCTCATAGCGGTCGAAATTTACAGCCCCCTCACTAAAACGCTTCTCGCGAAGTTTCTTTGCCAGACCGTTGAGAGCCAGTATCTCTTCCCTGTAGTCTCCCTCGCCTGTCTCTATCACGTTTTGTGCCTCTTCGTAGGTGAATCGGCGGTCGCTCTTTATCACAGTGCGCACAATGCGCGAGTTCTTCACCCGGGCTTCTTCATCCATTTGGAAGATGACCGAGAAACACAGCTTCTCTTCCATGGGCCGCAGCGAGCATACCTCGTTGCAAAGACGTTCGGGGAGCATCGGGATGGTGCGGTCAACAAGGTAGACGGAGGTTGCACGGTGTGCTGCCTCGCGGTCGATAATGCTCTCGGGGTGCACATAATGTGTTACATCGGCAATGTGCACTCCCACTTCCCATTCTCCGTTCTCCAGGCGGCGGACCGACAATGCATCGTCAAAGTCCTTTGCATCCCTTGGGTCGATGGTGAATGTGGTGACAGCGCGAAAGTCCTCTCTCTTGGCTGTCTCTTCTTCTGTGATGGCGTCGGATATTCTGTTTGCCGCCTTCTCCACATTCTGCGGATAGTTGTAGGGCAACCCAAACTCCGCCAATATTGCGTGCATCTCGGTGTTGTTCTCGCCTGCCATTCCCAATATGTCCACCACTTCTCCAATCGGATTCCTGGCTTCATCGGGCCAGCTCATGATGCGTACAACGGCTTTGTCGCCGTCTTTTCCTCCCTTCAGATTGCTCTTGGGGATAAATATGTCGTTCCCCAGCGTGCGGTCTTCGGTAACAAGAAAGGCATACGAGCCCGCCACCTGCAACCTGCCGATAAACTTCTTGTCTTCTCTCTCTATTATCTCCGTCACCTGGGCTTCGGGAGTGGCGCGGCGGCGTCGGGTGAAAAGCTGCACCTTCACCTTGTCGCCATCCATTGCATGCTTGGTGTTCTTCTCGGCAACAATTATTGGCTCTCCGCCGTCTTCCGGCAGGAATATATTCCTTCCTCCGCCACGCCTACGGAATATCCCGACGGCTGTTGTGCCTATGCCGCTGTAGTGATAGCGCCCGCGGTCGGTCTCCCTAACAACGCCCTCGGCGGCAAGGGTGTTCAGCATCTCTGCCACCTGCAACTTCTGCACCTGGCTCTCTATGCCAATTTGTTTGCTTATCTGTTTGTAGTTGAACTGCACCTGCGGGGAGGAGCGGAAAACGGAAAGGATGGCGCGGAGCATCGCCTCCTTCTTCATGTGTTTGGGCTTCTTCTTTTTCTTGGGTTTGTTGTCGTTTCCCTTCTCGGGTCTACTTCTCTTCATACAATAAATCTCTTTTTCTGTTGTTTCTCGCCGCAAAGTTAACCATAATCTCCCTACAAACATCCTTAATCCCCCTATAGAGGGCATGTCTGAGGTCATGTGGCAAGCCCTGCCCTCCGAGGGTTTTGTCCCCGAAACCCGTCAGTTTTTGAAAAAAAGAAGCGTTTTTTGTGATTTTGTCGTTTGTATAAAAAAGTCAACTACCTTTGTCATGTAAATTTGTGGCGGGTAGTGTCTCGTTGTATGCAAATCGCAAGATAAATACTGACAGCATTTTTTTATGGATATTATTCTTGGTTGAGAAATCGGCAAATTTTTGAACTGCATCAGAATAATTGAACTGTTAATGCTTGTGTATGTTGCATGCGTCTTGGAAGCGTCTGCCCACCGTGGTTCTCACGGTGGGCGGATTTTTTTTCTCCAAGGGTATGTATAAACCGAGGGCCGAAGGTCTCATTGTCACGCATTTTGTTTCCAAACCTTATGAAAAAACTCCGGGCATAACCTTTTGTTGGCTAAAACGAAGGGTTTTGTTTGTTAATCCTATGGTTTTGTCGAAAAAGATGCAGTTTTTTTTGGTTTTCATTGTTTGCATAAAAAAGTCATGTACCTTTGCCAAGTGAATTTGTGGCGAGTAGTGTCTCGCTGTATGCAAATCGCAAGAGAAATATTGAAAGCATTTTTACGGAGATTATTCTTGGTTGAGAAATCGGCAAAATTTTGAACAACATCAGGGTAATTGAGCTGTTAATGCGTGCGTTGCATACGTGCGCTGTATTCCACCCCCGCTTCTTAAGGGGGTGGATGCAGCTTTTATCATGTATAGGGGCGCGGGCCGAGGGTTCTATTATTGATGTTTTGGGTGTTTGCCGATACCTTCAATCGAGTAATGGATGTTCTTTGGGGACCGCGTTTTTTTTATGCCTTGTTCATAATCTGAAAGGGTCGCGGAGGAAGTCTTCCAACCTTCGTAAGAATATTGTTTTAGGATTTTATCAACCTATTATTAATATTAATTTTTTAGAATTATGAACAAAAGGATTTCTACTTTAGTGGGATGCTTGGCACTGGGAGCAATGGTCTCCACAAGTGCTTGGGCACACCAAGATTGTTACCGCACGTTCGATACGAAGTCCGCTTCTGAGGTCTCTGAGGTCAACGGAAAGGCATGGTCGAACGCTGTGAATCAGATTCAGGGAGACAAACTCTATCAGTTGCGTGTGCAGGATGGACCTGATACCGCAAGTGTGCTTGTGCAGGAAAGAAACTTTGAGACAGGCAAGATTTATTTGAAGGCTGTAAATATTGCTAAGGCTCCTTTGAACGCTTCTTTGTGGACAATCAAGTACACCAAGGAAGACGGCGTTAGCGGTGGCAAGTTCACCTTTATAAACAAGGAAACAGGTTATCCTCTGACTTACGACTGCAAAAATGCTGAAGGTATCGTTGAGTTGACCGGATGCAACAACGAGTGGAGTTGGTATACAGTAAACGAATCCAACACAGCGTTCGGTTTCGCTCCGGTATATTCTTATGTACACAACCAGTCTGCTGACAAGGTAATGGCTTTGAAATTCGCCAGCACAACGGAAATTACATCTGTTGTTTACGACTCTAAGGAAGCAGGTGCTAATTTGTCCAACATTATTGGTAGCATCGTAAGTTTTAAACCGATAGTTGCAAACCCGATTGTCCTTACAGCCGAAGATTTCAACCGTCGCATAGATGCAGACTTCTGGGCATCTGACTTCAAGTTCAACATCACTCCTGATGACCTTATCGGTGAGGAACCGTTCAACAATACTTTCGTGGCAGAAAGCAATGGATGGACCGCAATTGGCGAGAACAACGGATATACGTTGAACTTCAAGGCCGGTGACAAGTATCTCATGGTTGATACCGCACGTTATCAGGAAAACCTTCAGCCTTCGGCTTCTCCGGCAGTTAAGTTTGCACTTAAGGCTGCTCCGACTAAAAATGCTAATGGCAACTTTGATGACTACTTGGCGGCACGTTACTATTTCAAGGCAACTTATTTCCCGACAAACGACAGCTTGCTTCTCGAGCCGCTGAACGCAGCCGTTCAGAACGACGATGAGTGGAATAATGAAATACCCTGGAGCGCATCTAAGTGCTGTACTTCTTACTTCAAGAATGACTTTACAGTGGCAAATAGCTTCACGAACGATAAAGCATATGAAGGTTCTAAGACAGTGTCTCTGACCACAACCGAAATCAACGGTTTGGGTAAGGTGTTGACAGTAGCAAAGGACGCTCGCGACGAATTCCGCGTAAAGATTACTTTGGAGCGTGAATTCTCTTACCTGACACGCGGCACGGTTGCCAAGGGTCAGTACTTCATCCAGCTCTACACAGAGAACTCTACTTCAGCCCGCACCAA
>CAVJCD010000076.1:0-10109 GCA_963648005.1 Tannerellaceae bacterium
ATCATCTATTGACTGATGCCCGGTGACAACATCCGTTAACTTGCCGGAGCGGTCGGGCACCATGAGCGACACAATTTTTGCACCATAGTTGGTGATACAAACCTCTGTTCCTTTTTTGTTAGTCAAAACGCAAAGTTGCGTTTCCTTCCCGTCGATATGCTTGCTGAAGTTTGCAGCAGCAAGGCCTGACAGTGTATTTTCGTTCTTCATTATACGATTTAGATTTCAAAACTGCGCGTAAAATTAGCCCACATCTTTGTAAAAAGGATATATGAAAAGATGTTGTAGAGCATAAATTGTTTTTTACTGAGTCCCTCCGGCATGCTCATCTGTGATTTAAAATGTACATTTGCAACCATGTAAATTTTTATCACACGAAAAAGCACTTGATATGAAAAGAAGTATGAAGAATCTCGTCTCCATGTTCTTGTTGAGCATGGGAGCGAGTGGTTTGATGGCGCAGACCAGCGAATTCAAGATAGATGTGCAGAAGGTAGGCGCAGCTATCCAGCCTTCCATGTATGGAGTATTTTTTGAGGATATCAACTTCGGGGCAGACGGTGGACTGTATGCCGAGTTGATTAAGAACCGTTCCTTTGAGTTTGACAATCCTTTCTGCGGATGGACAACGTTTGGCAACGTGACGGTGCAGACCAAGAATCCTTGCTTCGACAGGAATCCGCATTATGTAAGATTGTCGTACAGCGATGAACTGACCGGTACGGGGTTGGATAACGAAGGTTTCAGAGGTATCGGTATTAAGGCGGGGAAGAAGTATGATTTCTCTTTTTATGCCCGTACAGAGGGAAAGGAACCGATGAAGTTTCGTATAAATCTGCTGAATAGCGGGAACGATATCTATGAAACAAAAGAGATGGAGATTAATGGTAAAGAATGGAAGAAGTATTCCGTTACTCTTACTCCCGAAGAAACAGAGGCCCATTCTTATCTGCGCATCACGATGCTTACCAAAGGAACTGCAGACCTCGAGCACGTGTCGTTGTTCCCTCAAGAAACATATAAAAATCGTCCGAACGGTATGCGCGCCGACCTTGTGCAGGCATTGAAAGACCTCAAGCCGGGTGTGTTCCGTTTCCCGGGCGGCTGTATAGTGGAAGGTACGTCGCTTGCCACACGTTATCAGTGGAAGAACACCGTTGGCCCGGTTGAGAACCGTCCGATTAATATCAACCGTTGGAACTACACGTTCAAGCACAAGAAGTTTTCGGATTACTACCAGTCGTGTGGCTTGGGATTTTATGAATATTTTCTGTTGAGTGAAGATTTGGAAGCCGAGCCAATACCGGTATTGAACTGCGGTCTTTCGTGCCAGGCTGAGTCGTTGCAAGAGAAATGTCCGCTTGACAAGTTGCAACCATATATTGACGATGCGCTCGACCTTGTTGAGTTTGCCAACGGTCCGGTGACCTCCAAATGGGGAAAGGTACGTGCCGACATGGGGCATCCGGCTCCTTTTGGCTTGAAATACCTCTCTATTGGTAACGAGCAGAGGGGTGTGGAATACACCGAACGCATGGAACTTTTCGTAAAAGCCATCCGTGCCAAGTATCCTGAGATTCTGATTGTGGGTTGTACTTCAGAAGGCGGAGACTTCAGATTCTTGTGGAACGAGATGACACGTATGAAGGTCGACTTCGTGGACGAGCACTATTACTATTCTCCGGAATGGTTCCTGAATAATGCCAAACGCTATGATTCGTACGACCGCAATGCTCCCAAGGTTTTTGCCGGTGAATATGCTTGCCAGACGAAGAAGCGCGAGAACAGTTTCTTTGCAGCATTGACTGAGGCTGCTTTTATGACAGGGCTTGAGCGTAATGCAGATATTGTACAAATCTGTGCATATGCGCCATTGTTTGCACATGTGGATGCTTGGCAGTGGCATCCGGATTTGATTTGGTTCGACAATCTCTCTGTTCTAAAGACTCCGAATTATTATGTGCAGCAGATGTATTGTCATAACGGCGGTACGAATGTTGTGCCTCTGACGATGAATAACGAACCTGTTGCCGGAGAAAACGACCTTTATGCATCGGCAGCTCTTGACAAGAAAACAAATGAGTTGATTGTCAAGATTGCAAATGTCAGCGTTCAAGACAAGAAAGTGAAGCTGGATTTGAACGGCCTTTCTGCAGGGAAACATAAAGGGACGGTAACTATGCTTCATTCCTTCAATTTGGAAGCAAAGAACACCTTCTGTCAGCCGAATCAGGTAGTGCCTGTCGTTTCGGAAGTTGAGTTGGAGGCTCCGGTTGCTGAAGTGACGCTTTGCCCGCTGAGCTTCTCGGTTTATCGTATTGCACTTTGATGAAACAACAAACAATCTGCGAGGTATGCCGGGATGGCAGCTTCGCAGGTTGTTTGTTCTACACAAAAGAGGGGAGTGGCCCCCATAACAAAAGCATATGAAGATTATCACATATAATGTAAACGGTTTGCGTGCAGCCGTGGGGAAGGGCTTGCCCGAGTGGCTCTCGGAGCAGCAGCCGGACGTGCTTTGCCTTCAGGAAACAAAGTTGCAGCCGGAGCAGTATCCGGCAGAAATATTCGAAGAGTTGGGCTACAAGGCCTATCTCTTTAGTGCGCAAAAGAAAGGATATAGCGGCGTTGCCATCCTTACCAAGAATGAGCCGGACCAAGTGGTGCGCGGCATGGGGATAAGGAAATACGACAACGAGGGGCGTTTCATCCGTGCCGACTATGGCGACATATCCGTGGTGAGCGTCTATCATCCTTCGGGCACCAGCGGCGACGAGCGGCAGGCCTTCAAGATGGAATGGCTGGAGGACTTCCAACACTATGTGGTGGAGCTTCAGAAAACGCGCAAGCAACTAATCTTATGCGGCGACTATAACATCTGCCACGAACCGATAGACATCCACGACCCCGTGCGCAACGCTTCCAACAGTGGTTTCCTTCCCGAAGAACGCGAGTGGATGACGAGGTTTCTTGATGCCGGGTTCATCGACACGTTCCGCTATCTTAATCCCGACAAACAGCAATACACCTGGTGGAGCTACCGCTTCAATGCGCGGAAGAGCAACAAGGGGTGGCGCATCGACTACTGTATGGTGAGCGAACCCGTCAAGCCTCTGATTCAGGAAGCCTATATCCTTGGCGACGCTGTGCACTCCGACCATTGCCCGGCTGTCTTGGTGATAAAGTAGAAAACAGCCCTCAAGGAAAGAAAACAACCCCGATGCAATCGCAAGAGTTCTGCATCGGGGTTGTTTCTTTTCGCTCGGCTTCGCTATTGAGCCCAAGATAAGAATCCGCAAAGCCGCCACGGCGCAGAGAATAAAGGTTATGCAATGTCCTTGTCCTAAATGAACCGTTATGCGATAGGTGTTTGCTTACTGCCGGATTGATATAGGCAATTCGGCTGCGTTGACTGCCTCACTCCGTAGTATTTTTTATCGGCGTAGGGGTACGACGATGCCAAATGTAAAATTCCCTTAACGGCGTAGGGGTACGACAGTCCGAAAAAGAAAGAAAACACATCGGTGTAGGGGTACAACGATGCCAAATGTAAAAATCCCTTAACGGCGTAGGGGTACGATAGTCCGAAAAAGAAAGAAAACATATCGGCGTAGGGGTACGACGATGCAAATCATAAACATCTATTAACGTTGTAGGGGTACGACGGTCCAAAAATAAAGAAAAATACATCTGCGTAGGGGTACGACGATATAAATCATAAACATCTATTAACGTTGTAGGGGTACGCTGATGTTTCTTGAGAATGTGGTAATCTACAGCGAGAGAGAAATCAAATGCTGAACACCGGCGTGGACCGGTCTTCTTGCGAAGGGGCAATAAAAAAACTGCACCGCAACTTACTGTCGCGACGCAGCCTTTTGAACGGGGGCTCGGCAAGAGTGTTGCCGAGCGATTATCTCTTCTATTTGTAGCGCTTCAATGCCTTCAGTACTAATTTTTCCATCACTTTGTAGCCGTCCAGGTTGGGGTGTACGCCGTCTTTGGAGTATTTCTCGGGCAGTCCGCCGCGCTCGTCAACCATTGCAGAGTGATAGTCCACATACGTCAGTTTGTTCTTGTCGGCATACTCCTTAAGCATTTTGTTGAGCGTGATAATCTTTTGGGCAGGTTCCAACCCCTTGTGCCACCCATAGTCGTATACAGGCAGTACGGAGCAGATGACGGCATCGATATTGTTGGCCTTTGCCAACTCAGCCATGGAGACGATGTTGCCGAAAATGTTTTCAAGCGAAATGTATCCGATGTTTTGGGCAATGTCGTTCGTGCCGGCAAGGATAACCACAGCTTTTGGTTTGAGGTTGATTACGTCGGCGCGGAAACGCGTCAGCATCTCAACGGTTGTCTGTCCGCTGATACCTCTGTCAATAAATCCGTTGCTTTTGAAGAACATTGAGTCGGCAGGCCACCAGCCGTCGGTGATGGAGTTGCCCATAAATACCACCTTTGAAGGGATTTCTACCTTCTTGTTGGCCTCTGCATAGCGACCAAACTGCGCCCAATCTTTGTTTTGGGCGAAAAGCGATGTCGCTGCAAAGAAGCACGCAACAAGCAAAATACATTTCTTAAAGTCTTTCATGACGCGATTTTATTAAGTTTACGATAAGCAAAAGTAGTGCTTTTATACATACATTTGCATCCGAAACGATAAAAGGATGCCTTCCCCGGAGGGCTCCCGAGTGCTTGACAAACCTCGTAAAAAACAAGAATTATGCAGCGAACAACCGTTACCGTCCCGTTCATGCTCTTGGGCATTCTCTTCAATATTTGCCTTATAGCATCCAATTTTTTAGAGATAAAAGTCATAGAAGTCTTCGGCCTTACAGTGACCGGTGGACTGCTTGTGTTTCCCATTTCCTATATCATCAACGACTGCATAGCCGAGGTGTGGGGCTTCAAGAAGGCTCGCTTGATAATCTGGAGCGGGTTTGCCTCCAACTTCTTTGTCATAGGGCTGGCGCAGATAGTCGTCATGCTGCCTGCCGCCCCGTACTGGGAAGGCGAGGAGGGATTCAACTTCGTTTTCCGGATGGCGCCGCGCATCGCCTTTGCCAGTATGGTTGCCTTCTTGGTGGGCTCGTTTTTGAATGCCTACGTCATGAGTAGGATGAAGATAGCCTCTAAAGGGAAGCATTTCTCCCTGCGCGCCATCGTCTCGACCCTGATAGGCGAGAGTGCCGACTCTTTGGTGTTCTTCCCCATAGCCTTCTTGGGGCTGATGCCGGCAAAAGAACTGCTTATAATGATGGGGCTGCAAGCCTTCCTGAAGTCCTTTTACGAGGTAATCATTCTGCCCATTACCATTCGCGTGGTGAAATACATAAAGAAAGTGGACGGATGTGATGTCTACGACGTGGATACCTCATACAATATCCTCAAGATTGGGGATATCTAAAAGTTCTTCTTCTCGTCGATGATATATTCGGGGCGGGCCTTCACTTCGTCGAATAGAATCCCGATGTATTGCCCCAAGACACCTACCGTGAGCAGTTGTACGCCGCCAAAGAAAATGACGGAGGTCATGATGGATGTCCATCCGCTCTCGGCATTGCTAAACCCGTATATCTTCCCGAGGGTAAACCATGCCGCCAAAATGATACCTACCACAACGGCAACGAACCCAAGGCTGGTGGCCAATCGGAGCGGCTTCTTCGAGAAATACAGCATTGCCGTGGAAGCAAACTTCCACATCTTGCTCAGGGGGTACTTCGTCTCTCCGGCAATCCTCGCTTCCCTCTCGTAGTGGAACGGCACCTGCTTATATCCGAGCCAGCTTATCAGTCCGCGGATATATTTGCCCCTCTCCTGAAAGCGGTCGAACTGGTCCATGATTTTGCGGTCAATCATCCTAAAGTCGCCCGTGTCTAACGGGAAGCTCAGTTCGCTCATATAGTTGAGCAGGCGGTAGAACGCCTTTGAGGTAAACTTCTTGAAGAAACTTTCGCCCTCTCTCGACTTCCTTACGCAATACACCACGTTGGCACCTTCCTTCTCCTGCAACGCCAATATGTCGGGTATCAGCTCGGGAGGGTCTTGCATGTCGGCATCTATTATCACTGCCAAATCTGCGTCGCAGTTGTTGATTCCTGCCGTAACAGCCGGCTGATGCCCGAAATTGCGGGAGAAATGAATCACCTTTACATGCGGGTCTGTGTCGGCGATATCATCCAACAACTCCCGGGTCTTGTCCCGGCTTCCATCGTTTATATAGATGATTTCCGTATCCAAAAGCAAAGCCTGCAATGCCGCCCTTGTACGGCGATACGACTCCTCGATAACCAACTCTTCGTTGTAGCACGGAACTATGACAGCAAGTTTCTTCATCTCTCCTCAGACCTTAAATGTGTAATACTTGTTCATGAAAAAATTGAGCGCGGTATAGAACACCATTCCCATCAAATGGTTGTAGTAGTGGTCTGTCTCCAGATGAGCGTTCAAAAAGAGTATCAATCCGTATTGCAATGCATAACATATCACGAATGCAATGCCGAAGCGCATAACACCTTTTGTCCACCCCGTGGAACTCTCCTTGAATGTCCACTGCTTGTTCCATACAAAACTGTTTACGAGCCCTGCCACATAACCGGTGATGTTAGACAGCCCTTCGCGGCATCCGAATACTTTCATCATCACCCAAATCACAACCATCGTTATGATGGTGTTGCTCACCCCCACGATGCCATACTTAATGGCTTGCTTTACTGTCTTCATCCTTATTTATTATGTCAGCAATTTCTTGCGGCGACAGCTCCTTTACGTTCGTTATAGTAAACGTGTCCGAAAGGGGATTGCCATACTGATTACATTCGTTGATGACCCCGTTGACGATTGCTTTTACGTCGGCACGTACCGGCGCCAAGAGCACCAGCTCAACGTATCTGTCGCCTATTGTCAATCTCTCTATCTCGCAGTCCGCCTGTGGCAAGGCATAAGCAAATTCGTGGTCAATCTCGTTGCGCTGATATTCCAAAAACGGCTTCCCGTCTTTCGACAACATCAATACATAGTAGCGGAGCTTGTCACCCTTGCCTCCAAGCCCCGTGGAGATATATACCTGCTTCTCGTCGCTCAGCCTTGTCTCCAAAGAGATGCGGCTTTCCATCAATGCCATATATGCCCAGTCGCGAACATCATCGTCGGGATGCCGGGCATATTCCTCCAACAAGCGATAGGCTTTCACGTCTCTGGAGGCGGCAAACCTTGATAGAATAAGTTTCTTTATTTCGGTATCCGTCTCCGGTTCAACCAAAATCTCACTGAGGGAAGAATAATACAACTCATTGTTTGTGTCAACGTTCACGAGGGCGGGCAAGTCTTTGTAGTTCTCGTCGTGAATCTTTTCGGCATATTTGAAATATTCCATCTGAAGTTCCACAGGAACACGATGCTCCAGGATATGGAAATGCACGTTCTTCCCGTTTAAAGAATCGCGAAATTTCTTGAATGCATCGTCTTCCTCTTTCATGAACTTGGGCTATTGTATTACCGACTTACAACTGAATCCATCTTACGTATGCGAAGTCCATACGGTGAGGCAACTTCTTGTTGTCGGGGTATACACGGAAGCCCATCTTATGGACTCCGGCCTCGCTCGAAGTTGTCTTCAGTTCGAAGAACAGCTTGCTGCCTTCTTCCTTCTTCAACTCAAACGGCTTGGTGTAGACCAACTCCAATTGGTTGTTCTCTGCATTCTCGCGGGCAACCACGATTTCTGCTCCAAGCATTCCACGGAGCTCCTTACGGTCGATTACAAGATTGAAATTACAATCCTTGCCAACAATCGGTCCGTCGGTGGCGAGGTCTCTGTCGCAAGTGAACGATTCAACCTGGAAACTGTCCCAATGCTCTGCCACTTCTTCCTTCCATGCCGCAATCTCTTTTGCCTCGGCAAAATTGTTCTCTCTTAGGAATGAGGAACGGGAAGCCAACTTAATATAGAATCGGTTGATATAATCGTCGAGCATACGTTTCATGGTATAGTCAGGGGCGATTTGCGACATTGAGTTCTTGATATACTGAATCCATTCCGGAGAATATCCCTTGCTGTTCTTGGCATAATAAGTCGGGATTATCTCTGTCTCCAATATCTGATAGATTGTTGCGGCGTCGAGCTGGTCTTGATACTGTTGGTTCTCGTAGGTGCGCTTGTCGGTCAATGCCCAACCGGCTCCTTCTTTATAACCTTCGTACCACCATCCGTCGAGCACCGAAAGGTTCAATACACCATTCATCTCGGCTTTCTCGCCCGACGTACCGGAAGCTTCCAACGGACGCGTAGGAGTGTTCAACCAAACATCCACACCGGCAATGAGGTGACGGGCCAGGCGCATGTCGTAGTTCTCGAGGAAGATGATTTTGCCCAAAAACTCCGGTCTGCGCGAAATCTCGATGATATGCTTGATTAATCCCTGTCCTCCGCCGTCAGCCGGGTGGGCCTTGCCGGTAAACACAAACTGAATGGGATACTGCTCGTTGTTCACTATCTTAGACAAACGGTCGAGGTCGGTGAACAGCAGGTGTGCACGTTTATAGGTGGCAAATCTACGGCCAAAACCTACCAACAATGCGTTCGGGTTGATTTTCTCGAGCACGGAGACAACCTTCGAGGGGTCTCCCTGATTCTTCAGCCAGTTCTGTTTATACTTGACTTTGATGTATTCAACCAATTTTTTCTTCAAAGCCTTGCGGATATCCCAAATCTCGTCATCGCTGATGTTCTGTATTGCTTCCCAATACTTTTTGTTCGACTGGTCGGTGAAGAACTTCGTGTCGAAATGCTCATAGAAGAAACGTTTCCATTCCGTTGAAGCCCATGTCGGCATATGTACACCATTGGTAACCCATCCTACATGAAGTTCGTCGGGGAAGTAGCCCTTCCATACCGGAGCAAACATCTTTTGCGATACCTTACCATGCAACCAGCTGACACCGTTTGCTTCCTGGCATGTGTTCAAGGCGAATACACTCATCGAGAACTTCTCGTTCGACCCGGGGTTCTCGCGTCCAATATCGATAAACTCCTGCCAACTGATGCCCAGCTTGCCGGGGAATTCTCCCATATATCGGCCAAACAAGTCTTCGTCAAAATAATCGTGTCCTGCAGGAACCGGTGTGTGCACCGTGTAGAGCGCAGACGCACGTACCACCTCCAATGCCTGGTTGAACGAGAGGTGTTCGTTTTGGATGAGGTCCACCAAACGTTGTACGTTGATTAATGCGGCGTGACCTTCGTTGCAGTGATAAATCTGTTTCTTGATGCCCAGCTTGTTCAGCATCAAGATACCACCGATGCCCAACATATATTCTTGCTTCATGCGGTTCTCCCAGTCACCTCCATACAGCTGATGGGTAATCGAACGGTCCCATTCACTGTTCTGGGGAATGTCGGTATCCATCAGATACAAAGGCACACGACCTACGCTTACTTTCCAAATATGTGCATATACCGTTCTGCCGGGGTAGGGCACTTCCAATACCATAGGCTCGCCTCCGGCTTCCATGACCTGAGTGATGGGCAGAGAGTTGAAATTCTGCGCCTCGTAGTTGGCAATCTGCTGTCCGTCCATCGACAACGATTGCGTGAAATATCCATAGCGATATAAGAAACCTACAGCCGTCAGGTCTACGTTGCTGTCACTGGCTTCTTTCAAATAGTCTCCTGCCAAAATACCCAAACCGCCGGAGTAGATTTTCAATACGTTGGTGAGACCGTATTCCATGCTGAAATAAGCAATAGACGGCTTTGTGGTGTCGGGCTTTGTGTCGATGTAGCGTTTGAAGATAGAGTAAACTTCCCGGATTTCAGCCATCAATACATCGTCTGCCAAAATCTCTTCGATACGCTTGTAAGACAGGCTTTGGAGTAAGAGCACCGGATTGCCTTCGGTGGAAACCCAAAGCTCTTTGTCGATTTTACCAAACAATTTGGCCCCTTCATGATTCCATACCCACCATAGATTTGTTGCCATTTCGTATAGGGGTTGCAGTGCTTCGGGGAGCATTGAGCGAGAATAAACGTCCTTCCAAATCGGGCTATTTGCGTTATTTGCTTTAATCTTCATTATTTTGAGTTTAAAATGATTCGGTAATAA
>CAVJCD010000077.1:0-9245 GCA_963648005.1 Tannerellaceae bacterium
GTACAACCCATCAAGTTCGCCATCCTTGTAGTCAGCTCTCTCAAACAATTGTCCGTTATCCCACCACTCTTCGTGCAACCCATCTTCTTTGCCGTCCTTGTAGGTGGTTCTGTCTTTCAGTTGCCCGCTCTCGTTCCATGATTCATCCAACCCATCATATTCGTCGTCCTTGTAGTTGGTTCTCTCTCTTAGTTGTCCGTTCTCGTCCCAATCTTCGTATAACCCATCAAATTTGCCATCCTTGTAGTTGATTCTCTTGTGCAGTTGCCCGTTTTCATACCACTCTTCGTACAAACCATCTTCTTTGCCATTCTCGTTCTTGCAATATCTAAAAAGCAACTGACCGCCACTAGAATAATGTTCATAAAGTTTCTTGTTTCCAACATCAGAAACCACTATGCCGACAGACTCCTTGCTTTTCTCACCTTCCTTCGTACCTTTGTCGGCAGAAGGCAAGTCATTCATAGGGTCGGAAAGGTCACCGACCTCTTCCTTAGCGGAAGGCAGTATGAGGAGTTGACCGTCCTCATGAATGGCTTGTCTTTTCAATGTTTCCAATTTTTGGTCATTGATAAAGTGCCAATGCACCATTTCAACATTGTCTTTGGTCTCGTTTACTTCAAGTAGCACAAGTTTGTTATCGCCACTTTTATCTTTCAACGTAATCACTATCCAATTATAAGGACGCGACTTGGGTTGGCTCTGCCCATACACATCTGCATTGTATAGAGCTGCCTTCAATATTTCTCGACTTTGTTGTGGGGTTAAATCGCTATGACGTTCTTGGTTGCGCCCAAAGATATTCTTCTTAATGACAACAGGCTTGCCATTTGCCCCAATAGCATTGCCCACATTCTCCGGTATCTTTGGCAACTCCACACTGCGAGTAGGCTTCGTGAAATCTTCGTCCGTAAGTTCGTCAATAGAGTTAATCTTGTCTACCTTCAACGTACCATCGGCGTTCAACGGATTCCCTTGCGAATCCTCACTCTCTTCCGATTTTTCCCGTACCTCTTGCGAAACATTCCCCTCTTCAGGAGCCACGGCTTGCTCTGCAGCCTCGGTTTTCGGCGTAGATGGTTCATCCGACACGGATTCCTTTGGTGCTCCTTCCATATACGGATTCTCCACGCTGAATATTTTCCCATCCTCAATATTTTCGGGGTTGTACGCCATACTAATGGCGTACACTCCATCGTCCAAAGCACCAACCATATCTCGCCTTGCGTGCTCATCGCCACGTTTCGGCAAAATCAGTGTGGCTGTGTCTGAAGCCTTAAGCACAGAGACCATAGCTTTCACTCCTTCAATACTCAAATATATATCGCCAAGAGCAACAAGCACCTTTTCATCTTTGTGTTCCTTCTGATATGCTATTGCCTCTTCTGCCGCCTTTAAGAACTCGTCCCGTTTTGCAGCCTCAAACAAATCCTCACCACGTACCACAAAACGCCAATTAGGATACCTTCCGACCGAAACAACATTGCCTTTCTCATCAATAGTCTTCCCCTCGTATTTCTTGTCATAGTCCGTCTTGACTGCAAGTAGCCTATATCCGTCCGACACAACAGCATACCCTTTCTCGTATCTCACACCGCGCATCGCATCTCTTTGGTCTTTCTTGTCGTAAAACAACTTGGCGTTAATGCTATTCTTGCCTCGTCCGAGACTCACCTTCGCTTTCTTGAGCAAGTGCTTCATGTGTTCCCATGTACGCTTTAACCTCAAAGCAGACACTTTCTCTCTTAAAGCCGTCGTCTTTGCATCATATTCATCGCTCGTAATACGTCCACGGGTGTATTGTTTCCAAACCTCGGCGATTTCTCTTTCCACCCGCTCAATTTCTTCCCATGTAACGCCCGTCCCGTTTTTCTTCTTGGCAACATCCTCTATCGGTTTGTCGGACTCTGCTGCTTTTTTCGCGCCGGCAGATTTGGCATTTGCAGATTTCTTCGCACCTTTGTCGGCAGATAACTCCCGTTCAGTTGGATATTGGTCGGAATTGGGTCGACCGAGAAGTGCCTCCTGTTCGGGAGTTATTTCTTCACTACGGTATACCACTTCTTCATTGAATGGCAAATTAGCATCTTCCCTTCGCCCGAATACAGTTGAAATGGCATTCACCTCAATGTTGCGTCCGGCACTCTTCACATCTACACCAACTGTTATGTATTCGCCTTTACTATTTTGTAAAGCGGTATAAATGCGATACCCATTCGTTCTGTTTGTAAGTTTCGCAATAGCAAAAGGCTTCTGCAATGCTTTAGGTAATTGCTCCCACTCATTTATAGTCAAGTCATGAGAACCATCCTTACCAAAGTGTCTTGACACTACTCCGTACTTTATAGTGAATTTGTCTCCACTGAGACCCAATGCTTTCATAAACTTAGGAGTCTCCACCACATCAAAGAACTTCATGCCAAATATCTTAGACGCATATTCCTTTCCTTTGCTATATAGCGTATTTATTACATCACTCAAAGTGGGTACTTCTGAGCTCTGCGCAACACCGGTTTCATTCGTAGCCTCTGCGGTTTCCACAGCACCTTCTTCCTTCGGCTTCTCAACCTCGGACGGCTTTACCTCTGCTGTGCTTGCCGTCTCAGTCTTGGGCGTCTCAGTTTGACAGTAGAAAAGTGCTCGGATAATCGCGTCGCGACACGATGAAGCTAGAAAGTGGACTTTCTAACGTTTCCACGACTGAAGAAATACCGGAAAGTGGACTTTCTTGTGCCGCTGAGCTTCAGCGAGGGTAGAAAGTGGACTTTCTTGTCCTTGGAGGGAATAATTTCGTACATTTGCACGGTATTGTTAAAATAAACATTGAATTAGAAAGCAAAAATGGCAAAAGAGCTGAAAGAACTGACCAAGAGAAGTGAGAACTACTCTCAGTGGTACCAGGACCTGGTTATCAAAGCGGATTTGGCAGAGAACTCTGCGGTACGCGGTTGTATGGTTATCAAACCTTACGGATACGCTATATGGGAAAAGATGCAACGTATCCTCGACAATATGTTCAAAGAGACGGGACATGTCAACGCCTACTTCCCACTGCTTATTCCAAAATCATTCTTAAGCCGTGAGGCCGAGCATGTGGAAGGGTTTGCCAAGGAGTGTGCCGTTGTTACACACTATCGTCTCAAGACCAATCACGACGGTACGGGCGTAGTGGTTGACCCGGCAGCCAAGCTGGAAGAAGAGCTTATCATCCGTCCTACGTCGGAGACAATCATATGGAACACTTACCGCAACTGGATACAGTCTTATCGCGACCTGCCTATCCTCTGCAACCAGTGGGCAAACGTGATGCGTTGGGAGATGCGTACCCGTCTGTTCCTTCGCACGGCGGAGTTTCTGTGGCAGGAAGGGCATACCGCCCATGCTACCCGCGAAGAGGCAGAGATTGAAGCAAAGAAGATGCAGGGCGTTTATGCCAACTTTGCCGAAAACTATATGGCCATGCCGGTAATCAGAGGCGTGAAGTCAGCCAGCGAACGTTTTGCCGGAGCGTTGGACACCTACACCATCGAGGCAATGATGCAAGACGGAAAAGCCTTGCAAGCCGGTACTTCCCACTTTTTGGGGCAGAACTTCGGTAAGGCCTTCGACGTTACGTTTATCGACAAGGAAGGCAAGAGCGACTATGCTTGGGCTACCTCTTGGGGTGTTTCCACTCGTCTGATTGGTGCGCTCATCATGTCTCACTCCGACGACAACGGCTTGGTTCTTCCTCCCCACCTCGCTCCTATTCAGGTGGTGATTGTGCCTATCTACCGCAGCGGAGAGCAGTTGGCTCAGATAAGCGAGAAGGTAAGCGGCATTGTTGAGGGCTTGAAGAAGAGAGGTATCTCCGTCAAGTATGACGACGCCGACAACAAGAAGCCGGGATGGAAGTTTGCCGAATATGAGCTTAAGGGTATCCCCGTACGCTTGGCTATGGGCGGACGCGACCTCGAGAACAACACCATCGAGGTGATGCGCCGCGACACCTTGGAGAAAGAAACCGTCACGTGCGACGGCATTGAAGACTACGTGCAGAACCTCCTGGAGGAAATCCAGAAGAACATCTTCCAAAAGGCACTTGCCCACCGCGAAGCATGCACGGTTACCGTAGACAGCTACGAGGAATTCAAGGAAAAGATTGAAGAAGGATTGTTTATCATGGCTCACTGGGACGGCACACCCGAAACAGAAGAGTTGGTAAAGAACGAAACCAAGGCAACAATCCGTTGCATCCCGTTGGAAGGCGACAAGACTCCGGGCAAGTGTATGGTTACCGGCAAGCCTTCTGCTCAGCGCGTATTGTTCGCACGGGCATATTAATCAAAAAAAGGTCATGGAACTGATTCTCCCCACCGGGCATAATGCAAAGAAACCCATCGTGCTTGAGACAAGGGTGCTTGTTGTTATCGGAGCCAACGGAGCCGGTAAGAGCTCCTTCGGCAGAGATTTGCAGGAACGCTATGTAGGGAAAGCCCAAAGGATATCGGGATTGCATTCGCTGTTTCTCTATGGTGGCGAAGAGCCATCCCTCCCGGAAGGCGACGCGCTCTCAAGAATGCAGCAGGTGGTGGAACAGCGTTCCTTGGAACCCCGACTCTCGGACTACGAGAAGCTAATCCTTCGTCTCCAGAGCGAAGAGTTTGAGGCGGCAGTGGACTATAAGGAAGAGAGCAAAAAGCATCCCGACCTTCTCCCGCCCGTCACCAAGATAGACAAGATACAAGCCATTTGGGAGAAGATGTTTACCCACAAACGGCTGGTACGCAAGTCGGGGTTCTTCGAACTTGCCTCCACCGGCAGAGACGAGGAGTCGTATACCGCCGGGAGGATGAGCGACGGCGAGAAGATAGTGTTCTACCTTATTGGCACGGTGCTCTGTGCCCCAAAAGACGAGCTTCTCATCATCGAAGAGCCGGAGATTCTGCTCCACAACTCCATAAAGAGTCTCTTGTGGGACGAGATTGAGGCTATGCGCCCCGACTGCACCTATGTGTACCTCACCCACGACATCGACTTTGCCACCTCACGCACCGACAGCCAGAGGATATGGATAAGGGACTATAATGCCGGCAGCCATACGTGGGACTACAAGCTGATAGAAGGCGACGACAGCCTGCCCGAAGAAGTCTACATCGACATCCTCGGAAGCCGGCGGCCTATCCTCTTTATCGAAGGCACCACCACCCATAGCATCGACAACCGTCTCTATCCATTGATATTCCCCGACTTCCTGGTCAAGCCCATGGGCGGTTGCCAGAGGGTTATCGAGACAACGAAAGCCTTCCGCCAGATGCAGGACTTCCATACCTTGGAGTCGATGGGCATAGTGGACCGCGACCGCCGCACGCAGGGAGAGATTGAGTACCTACGCGAGCGGCATATCTTTGTTCCCGATGTGGCTGAGGTGGAAAACCTTCTCATGCTCGAGCCGGTTATCAAGACTGTTGCCCGCCGCTTGATGAAGGACCCCGAATGGGTGTTCAGCCAGGTGAAGGACAGCGTGGTGAAGCTCTTTGAAAGAGACCTTGAGGCACAAGTCATCCTTCATGCCAAGCACCGCGTACGCAGAAAGCTCGAGACAACCGTCGACCGCAAGATAAAGACCGTTGAACAATTGTCAGAACATGTGGAGGATGTATGTGGGAGCATTCATGTGGACGAGATATATAATAGCATCAAGACCCAATTCCTTCACTACGTAAGAACAAAAGACTATAGAAGCATCCTGCGCGTGTATAACCAGAAGGGAATGCTTCCCCAGAGCCGTCTCTGCAATGTATGCGGAATAACCAACAAAGAGGCATATCTCAACCTCGTACTCTCCATATTGAAGGAGAAGGGGGAAGACGCAGAGGTAATACGTTCCTCCATCAAAAAATCCTTGGGAGCATAAAAAAGAAAACAGCATGCGTACACCTTCATTACAATATCTCTACCTGCAAAAGCCGGTAACGATGGTCATCATCATCTGCATCATCTCCGTCCTTCCATGGATAGGGTTGGGCAACTTCTCCACTAAGGGCGAGCCGCGTGAGGCATCAGTAGCCATCTCCATGCTCGAGACGGGCAATTGGGTGCTTCCTCAGGTTTATGCCAACGAGTTTGCCTACAAGCCGCCGATGGCGCATTGGCTGATGGCTGCCTTCTCCTATCCCCAAGGGTATGTGTCGGAGTTCACTTCGCGCCTGCCGTCTGCGTTGGCTTTCATCTGCCTGATGGGATGTACGCTGGTGTTCTTCGGACGAAGAATGAGGTTTCAGCAGGCTTTCATCGCCACGTTTCTGCTCTTGACCTGCGTGGAGATACATCGGGCGGCAATGACCACTCGTGTGGATATGGTTCTTACCACCTTTATGGTTCTTGGGCTCTATAGGATGTTTCGGTGGGAAGATAAATTGGAATTGAAGGGGCTGCCGGTCATCATCCCCTTATTGTTGGGATGCGCAGTGCTGACAAAAGGTCCCGTGGGCATCATATTGCCATTGTTTGTGTTCGGCGTCTATCTGCTTATGTTGCGCAGATACAACCTAAAGACCATCTTCAAGTCACTTCTCTATGTGGGTGTGGCGTCGTCGTTTCTGCCATTGTTGTGGTATATCGCTGCATGGAAGCAGGGGGGCGGTGAGTTTCTCAATGTTGTGCTTGCCGAGAACTTCGGACGTTTTTTCCACCTCAGCACTCCCAATATCAACTATGAATTGGGCCACGAGAACGGGGTGTGGTATAACTTCGTCACCCTGGCAGGCGGCTTTGCCCCGTGGACGGTGTTCTTCTTCTTCTCCCTCTTTGGACTGAGGTGGAAGGTGGGGGAAGTATCCTTCAAGCAAATCATCAAAGACAGCTGGGAGAGGATATGCTCCATGGAGAAAGAGAAGCTGTTTAGCTTGGTGGCATTGGTGTGCATCATATTCTTCTACAGTCTGCCCTCAAGCAAGAGAAGCGTCTACCTGATGCCTGCCTATCCGTTCATCGCCTTCTTTCTTGCACAGTATGCGCTTTTCATCACCGAATACCGCACAAAGGTCACCCGCGTGTTTGCGGCAGTTCTTGTTTCCATAACGACAGTAATGGTTATTGCCGCAGGCTTGACCATGACGGGAGTAATCAACCCCGCCGCCATCGCGTCGCAATACACCTCCCGCCCATCCACGCTTCTTCAGGTGGAGGCTGTCTCGGGTATGTTCTCTTCTTGCGACGGACTTACAATAAGCATCGTTGTGGTGGTATGCCTCGCCCTCCTAACAGCGCTCTATCAGTTGTTCAAGAAAGTAAACATCAAGATACTCTATTCCGCCATTGCCCTGACCATTGCCATCAACCTCATGATTGACGGAGTTGTTATGCGCGGCATACGCAAGGCTGTGTCGTCGCGTCCGTTTGCCGAGAGAGTGATGAAGGAATATCCGTTGGATGGAAACAATATGTATGTAATGAACGACCTCAAGACATATCGTAATCTATACGGGCTGAACTTCTACCTAGGCAACCGTTTCCGTAACTTCGAGCAGGAGAAGCCCCGCGAAGGGTATTTCTTCTCCACGGCAAAAGACCTTGAGACGGTCCGTAAAAACTATGAAGGCCAATATACTTTCGATATATTGACCTCCACCGAGCGCACCATTCAGGAGGTGCGCCAACCTATCGTGCTGTGCCGTTTTTGTTGCACAGAATAACTATTTCAGCTCTCTGATTTTGATGCTGCGGAAAGCAACGTCGTCGCCATGGTCCTGAAGAAGGATATGTCCTTTGACGGCTTCACCAAATGGTCCTGTCTTGTTGTATGAGGGGTCGGTATACTTGCTGCCCTTCACCATCTCGTGGAAAGCATCCGAGCCACGGTCGTACTCAAGAGTCTTGACATCGTTGAGCCAATGTTCCACATGGTTGTTGGGGTAGACTTTGATGATTGCTCTGTTCCAACTTCCAACGCCGTTGAAGCGTTTGTTGTCGGCAGCAGGCATCATATCATAGAGGCTTGCCAAGGTACGGCTGCCGGGTACGGTGGTGTAGAGCTTGGCATCAGGGTGAAGCTGGTCGTCCAATATCTGATATTCCAGTCCGAAAACGGGGATGTCGCGTTTCTCCGACTCCACAGCGAAATATTTGATACCGCTGTTTGCTCCCGGTGTGATTTTGAATTCCACACTCAGTTCGAATGCCGAATACTCGCCATCGCTAACAATGTCGCCACCCCACTGCGACTTGTGTACCATCATCTGTCCGTCTTCTATTGTCCAACCGTGGTCGGGGAACGAGTCTTTGTTGGCAGAATGCCAGCCCGTGGATGTCTTTCCGTCGAACAACAACGTCCATCCGTCAGCCTTCTCGGTTTCGGTGAGGTAGTTCGGTATCAAGTTCAGTTCCGGGGTGAGCGCACCCTGCATACGTTCGGCTTCCAGGTTCTCTGTCTTTATACGTATGTTACGCCATTTGATTTTCTTGCCTTCCTGCTGGGTGTTGTCGCCAATGCCGTGTACCTGAAACGCAATCAATCCTTTTGTCGTCATGTCATCATAGAGGTTGGAGGTGTTCACTCCGTTAAGCCATATACGGATATTGTTGCCAATGGCTTCAATTCTGTACTTGTTCCAATCGGTCTTCTTGTAGGCCTGCTGCCCCGCCTTGTTGTTGAGAAGCGTCATCAACCAGCCACGGCGTGCCTCATCGTATACTCCCCCACTCCATGCTCTGTCCGACGGGTCTATCTCGCACTGATAGCCATGTACACGTCCGTTTTGATAGTCCGGGCGGCTCTCGCTGCGGAACTGCACCCCGGAATTCAACGAGGGGTCACACAAGACCTCAAACTCGAGGATGAAATCGCCGTATTCCTGCTCGGTAGCCAAAAAGCTGTTGGGCTCGCCTGTCTTGGAGACACCCACCAAACAGCCGTCTTCCACCAAATAGGGGGCTTGACCATTCAATTGCTTGAAACCGGTAAGGTCCTTACCGTTGAACAAATCTTGCCAGCCATCATTCGCCTGACAAGAACAAAGCAGCACCAAAGACAATGCTGCCGTTTTCAAAGAGACTTTCATTCTGTTTTCTTTTTATGGTATTAATATTATGTATTGTTTCAACCGTCCCCACAACCCTAAGGCGCACACCTAACAGTCACAAAAGTATGACGTTATTTGTAAACTCCGGACACGAAGGCGCGTATATTTTGCTTTTTCAGAGCAAACGGACATATCTTTGCCCCCCGAAATATTTAATGTAGCACCTTATGAAACTAAAAACAG
>CAVJCD010000077.1:9255-10086 GCA_963648005.1 Tannerellaceae bacterium
CCGAACCCCTCTACGACATCTTTTGGGATGAGGCAGGCATACGATATAATACCGGCATCGACCACTTTGCTGCTGCCGTCAAAGGCACAACCCTACCCGGCATAATGGATAAATACTTCCACGACTACCCCAAGGAGGTTCGTCAAAAGCTGATTAATGAATCCATGGAATACGAACGCACCATGCCACTTCCCGCCATGCCGGGAGCCATTGAGTTTCTTCGTTCGCTGAAAGAGCACGGGGTGAGAACGGGCTTGGTTACCAGTTCCGACGACACAAAAACCCGTCGCGCCTTTGAGTTGCATCATCTGGATAAGTTGTTCAACACCATTGTTACAGCCAACCGCATCACCAAGGGTAAGCCCAACCCCATGTGTTATCTCCTTGCGGCAAAGGACCTGGAGGTAGAGCCGTTGGACTGCCTTGTGTTCGAAGACTCGTTTGCCGGCATTGAGGCAGGCACGTCTGCCGGCATGAGGGTGATAGGCGTGGCCACCACCAACCCTGCAGAATCACTTAAAGACAAGGTATACGAAGTGACAGAGGGCTTCGAGGGAACCGGCTTTGAAGACTATCTGAGGTGGCAAGAAGCATAAATACCCCTCCGCAGAAGGTAACGTATCCGGAAATCCTCTACCTTTGATGCTGTATAACTTTACTAACACATACAACTATGAAGAAGTATTTAGCAGAAATGATTGGGACGATGGTTCTCGTCCTGATGGGTTGCGGAAGCGCTGTATTTGCCGGCACCGCACAACCATTTGCAGCAGTAGGGACACTGGGCGTAGCTCTTGCCTTTGGTTTGGCTGTCCTTGCTATGGTCTACAC
>CAVJCD010000078.1:0-10080 GCA_963648005.1 Tannerellaceae bacterium
GTTTACCAACCGTGCCGAGTTGGAGCGTCAGAAGAAGGATGGTGTTTCGCGCCGCTTGTGTGCCTTCGAGCTTGTTGACAGAGGTATCCCCCGTCACGGCTACGAGATAGCAGATGCTGGGGACAACACCATCGGCGTGGTTACCTCGGGCACCATGTCACCCGTCTTGAAGAAGGGCATTGGCATGGGATATGTGAAGTCCGAATTTGCCAAGGTAGGCTCGGAAATATTCATCAGAGTGCGCGGACGTAATCTGAAAGCCCAAGTGGTAAAGGCTCCGTTCCGCAAATAACAAACCCCGCAAACAAGAAGGAGAGAGGATAACAACGTTATCATGCTGACTTTTCTTAAAAACTGGACCTTGCCCGTGGCAATGTTCATTGGGGCGTTGGGCTATCTTGCGTTTGCCAACATAGCCTTCCTTGAGCCTGCAAAGCCGTTTGTACATACGCTCATTGCCTATCTCACCCCGTTCTTGATTTTCGCGCAGCTGCTGCTTACGTTCTGCAAGGTGGATTGGCACGAGCTCATGCCTTCGCCGTGGCACGGTTGGTTGTTGCTCTTCCAGTTCGTCTCCACGGCTGCTTTGGCATCGCTGCTGATAGTCATCCCCATGGCGGGGTCTTACAAGGAGGTGATAGAGGCGGCTATGGTATGCCTCGTATGCCCCACGGCAACGGCTGCTGCAGTCATAACCAACAAGCTTGGCGGCAGCGCGTCGCACCTCACCACCTACACTCTCCTGTCGAACCTCTTGGCGGCAATTGTGGTGCCCCTTGTCTTCCCCCTCGTGGAGCCGCATGCGGATATATCCTTCGTTGTGGCATTCCTCAAGATATTGGGTAAGGTGTTCCCTCTGCTGCTGTTGCCGTTCTTCTTGGCGCAGCTCTTCAGGTATGTGCTTCCCAAGGTGCACAAGTGGCTGCTGGGGTTCCACGACCTTGCGTTCTATCTCTGGGGCATTGCCCTGGCAATAGTTACGGGGCAGACCTTGCGCTCGCTGGCGAACAGCACGGTGCCCAACGATGTGTTGCTACTGATAGCCCTTGCCGGACTTGCCGCCTGCGCCCTTCAGTTTTTCTTGGGCAAAAGGATTGGTACAATCTACGAGGACCGCATAAGTGCCGGACAGGCGTTGGGGCAGAAGAACACCGTGTTGGCCATCTGGATGTCGTATACCTATCTCGACCCCGTATCATCTGTTGGCCCGGGGTCGTATGTTTTGTGGCAAAACATCTTCAACAGTTGGCAGCTGTGGAAGAAACGTAAGAAAGAAGAAAAAACAACCAAGATATGAGACTAAGCAACGAATGGTTTACTGCGCTGTCGGAAGACGAAACGGGGCATTTGGTTACTGTCAGCGGGCGCGACGAGTTGATGGAGTTTGTCCACTCGGGCAGGTTCAAGGAACGGGTGGAAATAACCTGGAAGTATGAGGGTGACGACAAAGGCATGCCCTCGGAGGCCCTCGCCGAAAAGATGGAGACAGTGCAGGAGACATTGCGCAAGGCGATGGAGAAAGACAAGCTTGCCATCCTCACGGAGGTATGCACTGGGGCGGGAGAGAAGCTGTGGATTTACTACACCCGCACAACGCGCGTCTTTGGAGAGCGTTTGAACGATGTTTTAATGCCGTTTGAATTACTTCCGATAACTATCTACACGGAAATCGACCCCGACTGGGAAGAATACCTTGATATGTACGAAATGAAGCAGTGGGCAGCTGATTAACCAAGGAAACACCCAACAATTCCATCGCGCGCAACCGCGGGATAGAATAAACAGCCGTCAATTATACCGCGCATCAACGCGGGGTAAAAAAAGACGGCTTTCAGATACTGTTCCACTTAGTAGCTTCTCCAGTTCGCCAGCCGCCAATCGGGGGGTTACTGGGCGAGGAGGTAGGACTTGAAGGCGTTGAAGTCGCTTTGCATTGCGACGCTTTGCTTCTTTCCTTGCATGAAGACTTGCAGCTTTGAGGGGATTGGTGTACTCATGCTGAGGATGCGGTCCACCGTGTCTTTGAACTTTGCCGGATGAGCTGTTTCGAGGAAAAGCCCCGTCTCGTTGGCAGAGAGAGAACTTCTCATCAAAGCCTCAAAACCACAAGCTCCGTGCGGGTCTAGGAGATAGCCGTCACGCTCGTAGACAGTGCGGATGGTTTGCTCAATCTCTTCGTCCGTGAAACGGTATCCGCTTATGGTGCGGCTTATTTCTCCATGGTTGCCGACAAAGAGGTCCATGATGCGGGCAAAGTTGCTCGGGTCGCCCACGTCCATAGCGTTGGCAATAGTAGCCACAGAAGGACGCGGAGTGTAGATGCCCGTCTTGAGGTAGTTGAGGAACACATCGTTGCGGTTGTTGGCAGCAATGAAATGTTTCACCGGCAGTCCCATCCGCCAGGCAAAGAGTCCGGCAGTGATGTTGCCGAAGTTTCCGCTGGGCACGGAGACTGTCAGGTTTTCGGCCTTGCCCATGCGGTCGAGCTGGGCGTAGGCATTGAAATAGTAGAACGACTGCGGAAGGAAACGTGCCACATTGATGGAGTTGGCAGAGGTAAGCTTCATGTGGCGATTGAGCTCCTCGTCCATAAACGCCGCCTTCACCAGAGCCTGGCAGTTGTCGAAGGTGCCGTCCACCTCCAACGCGGTGATGTTTTGTCCCAAGGTGGTAAACTGGTATTCTTGTATGGGGCTCACTTTCCCTTTGGGGTAGAGCACGTAGACATGTATGCCCTCAACGCCCAAGAACCCGTTTGCCACGGCGCTGCCGGTATCGCCCGAGGTGGCAACCAAGACGTTGACCTCCTTCAGTCCTTCCTTTCTTATGAAATGGCCCAGCATACGCGCCATGAAACGGCCGCCCACATCCTTGAAAGCCAATGTGGGGCCATGAAACAGCTCGAGACTATACACATTATCGTGCACGGAGACCACCGGAGTGTCGAACGCCAGGGTGTCTCTAACAATCCCCGCCAGCGTCGTTGCCTCTATGTCTTCGCCAAAGAATGCCTGAGCCACAGTGCAGGCAATCTCGTGGAAAGATTGGTTCTTCATCTCAAGGATTGTCCGATTGTCCAAATGGGGGATTTTCTCGGGCATATACAAGCCCTTGTCTCCTGCGAGACCTTTCACAACGGCTTCCTCGAGGGTTGCCGAGGGGGCTTGTCGGTTCGTGCTGTAGTATCTCATAGCAATGTTCTTATGAATTCATCTTTTTCGAGTATGCCGTATTTCCCGGCGGCGACGCTAAACTCGTCGAAACAAGTCACCGAGTCCGGCTCTTGCCCCGGCTTACAGATAAGGAAAGGCACAGGTGCGGCAGTATGTGTGCGTACGGCGCACGGGGTAGGGTGGTCGGGGAGGACAGCAATGGAAACCGGCACACTCCACTTCTGCAGCTCCTCATAGATGATGCGGACGGTCCTTCTATCGAGGTTCTCGATGGTCTTCACCTTCAGAGCCACATCGCCCTCGTGCCCTGCCTCGTCGCTTGCCTCCACATGGAGATAAACAAAATCGTTTGTCTTGAGTGCCTCAACGGCTGCTCGGGCTTTCCCTTCGTAGTTGGTGTCATACAGTCCCGTGGCACCTTCCACAGTGATGACCTCCAACCCGGCATATACTCCTATGCCGCGTATGAGGTCCACCGCTGAGATGACGGTACCTTTCCTTATGCCATACATCTCCTGCATGGTACGCATGGCAGGGCGATAGCCCGGCGACCATGGCCAAATGCTGTTGGCGGGGTCTTTCCCCTCAGCCTTGCGCCGGAGGTTCACCGGATGGTCCTTGAGTATCTCTTGCGAGTGCAGGATAAGATTGTTCAATATGTCGGCTGTCTCATTGGCTTCTTCCGTTTCGGGCTTAATCATCAACGGACGGAAGGGGTGGAGGGGCACATCGTGCGGCGGAGTGCAGCTTATCCTCTTGTCGCCACCCCTAAGAACCAGCAGATGGCGATACGACACACCTGTGTAGAATCTCACCCTCTCAGAACCTAACTTCTCGTTGAGATATCTTATAAGCTCGTCGGCTTCTTCAGTGGAGATATGTCCGGCGGAATGGTTCTTCAGGATACCTCCATCCACGCATATGAGGTTGCAACGCATCGCCATCTCATCTTCCCCGAGATTGACACCCATGCTTGCCGCCTCCAACACACCGCGGCCTTCGTATACCTTGGACAGGTCGTAGCCCAGCACCGCCATATTTGCCACTTCGCTGCCGGGGTGAAACCCCTCGGCAATAGTTTTCATCCGCCCGGTTACTCCCCGTGCGGCCAACATGTCCATATAGGGAGTGTCGGCATACTGAAGCGGAGTCTGGCCGCCCAACGACGCGATAGGTTCGTCGGCCATCCCGTCTCCCAATATGACGATGGTTTTCATCTCCTTTGCTCCTTATCGGATATTGGCTATGGAAATGATATCGGCAAAGACACCTGCTGCCGTCACGTCTGCTCCGGCGCCATAGCCTTTTATTATCATGGGATACTCGTGGTATCTCTCTGTGGAAATCATGATGATGTTGTTGCTACCCTCAAGCTCGTAGAACGGGTGATGGCTGTCCACCGCCCTCAGACCTATCTCGCATGCGCCGTTTTCCATCTTGGCAACAAAGCGGAAACGTTTCCCTTCGACCTCCAGCTGCTGACGTTTGCTCTCGAACCCAGCATCCAAATCCCCGATGTTTTTCCAGAAGTCCTCAAGCGAGCCTTCAAAATACTTGTCCGGCACAAACAAATTGCGTTTTACGTCTTCCTGCTCCACCTTATAGCCGGCTTCGCGCGCCAAGATGACAAGCTTGCGCAACACATCCTTGCCGCTAAGGTCGATACGGGGGTCCGGCTCCGAATAACCCTCGTCCTTTGCCATCCGGATTGCCTTGCTGAAGGGGATATCCGCACTCAGGGTATTGAAGATATAGTTCAGCGTACCCGAAAGCACAGCCTCCAGCTTCAAGATATGGTCACCACTATTTATAAGGTCGTTCATCGTATTGATGATAGGGAGACCTGCACCCACATTCGTTTCAAACAAAAACTTGATGCCGCGATGACGGGCTGTATCCTTCAGTTTTATGTAGTTGCTGTAGGACGACGAGGCTGCTATCTTGTTGGCAGCAACCACCGAGACGTTGTTCGACAGCAAAGTCTCATACAATCCGGCTATCGCAGTGTCTGCCGTGCAGTCCACGAATACGGAGTTGAATATGTTCATCTTCAGAATCTCCTCCTTCAGGTGCTCGGGCGAACTCTCTTCGCCGTTATGCTTCAAATCTTCCACGCAGTTCTCAAGGTTCAATCCCTCGCGAAGGAACAAGGCCTTCTTGCTGTTGGCTATGCCCACAACATTCAGCTTAAGTCCGTTTTGCTCCATCAACTTGGGCTGCTGTATGCGGATTTGCTCCAAGAGATTGCCGCCCACCGTCCCAACACCTGCTATAAAAAGATTCAACACCTTGTATTGCGAAAGAAAGAAAGAGTCGTGGATTGAGTTCAACGCCTTACGCAGATATTTAAGCCTGATAACGAACGATATGTTTGTCTCCGACGCACCCTGAGCACAGGCAATCACACTGATACCCGCGCTACCCAACGTACCGAACAGTTTGCCTGCTATGCCGGGCGTACGTTTCATATTCTCTCCAACAATGGCAACGGTAGCCAGGTCCTTCTCGGCAACCGTATCGTTCATGTCTCCCTGAGCGCGTTCAAGAGCGAACTCCTCGTCGAGCACCGACACAGCCAAATCGGCATCCGCATTACGGACAGCAAATGTGGTATTGTTTTCCGAACTTGCCTGCGACACCATAAACACACTGATGCCGTTCTTCGCAAGCGTCTTGAAGATACGGTAGTTAACACCGATTACACCAACCATACCCAAACCTTGCACCGTGATAAGGCAGGTGTCGTTGATAGAAGAAATACCCTTAATGATGGCCTTTCCCTCATCTTTAATCTTCTCCTTAGAGATAAACGTGCCCGGCGCCTCCGGATTGAACGTGTTGAGGATACGGATAGGGATATTCTTATGGTAAACCGGATAAATCGTCGGCGGGTAAATAACCTTGGCTCCGAAGTTACACAGCTCCATGGCCTCGGTGAATGTAAGCCTATCGATAACATAAGCCGAACTGATTACACGCGGGTCGGCAGTCATAAAACCGTCCACATCCGTCCATATCTCCAAGATGGAAGCCCCAAGGGCCGCCGCCAAAATGGATGCAGTGTAGTCGGAACCGCCACGCCCGAGGTTCGTCACCTCACCATTCTCAGTGTTCGAGGAGATGAATCCCGGCACAAGCGCCACCTTCGGCAGCGGACTGAACGTCTCCCTGATAAGCCTATTGGTCTTCTCGAAGTCTACTATATGCTTGTTGAACTGCTTTATTGTTTTGATGAATTTCCGGGAATCAAACAACTGGGCCCCATCTATCACGTTCGATACGATAAGCGAAGATATTCGCTCGCCATAACTTACAATCGTATCGGAGGTCTTGGCCGATATGTCATTGATGAGATATACACCCTTGAAGATGTTTCCAAGTTCGTCCAAAAGACTCATAACTCGCTTCTGCACCTCCATGCGGCGCATCTCATCCGGAATGACTCCTTGTATCACATCCAAGTGACGTGTTATGATTTCGGAAAATTCTCTTTCGTATCCCACATCCCCTTTGGCTGCCATGGCCGAGGTGGTCAACAGTTTGTCGGTAATACCACCCAATGCAGATACAACTACGATTACGGGCTCGTCTATAGCCTCTACAATTTTTTTGACACTCAGAATACTATTCACGGAACCTACGGATGTTCCGCCGAATTTCAATACTTTCATTCTCTTTTCTGTTGATTTTGAAGCGGGCAATATTACGCATTATTTTTCAAACGCAAGCACTTTTCAATAAGACTTTTTAAGAATCCACACCCTTGCCAAAGAAGCATCAATCCCGTTTCAAGTGTAATCCCTATCTTTGCCGGACGGATAAGTAAACAAACTGATATGAAACCCAAACGTATCATTGAGATATGTGCCAACTCGGCACAGAGCTGCGTAGAGGCCGAAGCCGGGGGCTCCCAAAGGGTGGAGCTTTGCGCCGGCATACCCGAAGGGGGAACAACGCCCAGTTATGGAGAAATCAAGACGGCACAGGCACTGACTTCCCACATCGACATAAATGTGATTATCCGTCCACGTGGCGGAGACTTCCTTTATACACCGGCAGAGATAGAGAGTATGCTGCAGGATATTGAGCTGTGCCGAGAGCTGAAGGTGCACGGCGTTGTCTTTGGATGCCTCACGAAAGAAGGGGACGTGGATGTGAAACTTATGCAGCGGCTCATCGATGCTGCCCGACCATTGTCGATAACCTGCCACCGTGCCTTCGACGTGTGCCGTGACCCCTTCGTGGCATTGGAACAACTGATTGACTTGGGTTGCGACAGAATCCTTACCTCGGGGCAACAATCGGATGCCGTGAAAGGCATTCCCTTGATTGCCGAACTGGTAAAACGCGCTGCCGGACGCATTATAATAATGCCCGGTTGCGGTGTGCGCGAAAACAACATCGCAAGAATAGAGACAGAGACGGGCGCCAAGGAGTTTCACACCTCCGCCCGCCGTATAATATATAGTAGGATGGAATATCGTAACGAGAATGTTCCCATGGGTAGCAATATCGTCTCCTCGGAGTTCGAAACAGTGGAGACAGACCGCCGGAAAGTATCCGCCTATTTATAAAAAACCAATCAAAGAAATGAAATTCGAATTGTCATCACCCTTCAGCCCAACGGGAGACCAACCGGAAGCCATAGAAGCTCTCTCGAATGGCATCCGACAGGGCTTGCCCTATCAGACGCTGCTTGGCGTGACCGGCTCAGGGAAGACTTTTACCATTGCCAACGTTATCCAGGAGATACAGAAACCCACCTTGATACTTAGCCACAACAAGACACTTGCCGCGCAGTTGTATAGCGAATTCAAGGCTTTCTTTCCCAACAATGCCGTTGAATATTTCGTTTCCTACTACGATTATTATCAGCCCGAAGCCTATCTGCCTTCAACGGACACATACATTGAGAAGGATTTGCAGATAAACGAAGATATCGACAAACTGCGCCTTCGCACCACAGCCTCCCTCTTGTCAGGACGGAAAGATGTTATCGTGGTGTCTTCCGTCTCGTGCCTGTACGGCATGGCAGACCCAAGGGCCTTTTCCCAAAAAGTGACTCACCTGGAACGGGGGATGCAGATAGACCGTGACCAAATGCTACGCCGATTTGTTGACGCCCTATACGTAAACAACAAACTGGAGTTCAACAGAGGTTGCTTTCGTGTGAATGGTGATACGGTGGATATCTTCCCGGCTATCGAAACGTTCGATGGCGTGGCTTACCGCATAGAGTTTTGGGGAGACGAAATAGACAGACTGTCATCCTTCGACCCCAAGACCGGCATGGAGATTGACGAACAAGACGAACTGAATATCTATCCCACCAATCTGTTCGTGACCACGCAGGATCGCATCAATACGGTTATCGGGCAAATAGATGTGGACCTCGGTCTGCAAATGGAGTACCTGAGAGAAATCGGCAAGCCCTACGAAGCAAAACGCCTTGGCGAACGGGTTACGTTCGACCTGGAGATGATACGCGAACTGGGGCACTGCTCCGGCATAGAGAACTATTCGCGTTACTTCGATGGACGGGCAGCCGGAGAACGGCCCTTTTGTCTGCTCGACTATTTCCCGAAAGATTTTCTACTCGTGGTTGACGAGAGCCATGCAACAATCCCACAGATACGTGCTATGTACGGCGGCGATTTCTCAAGAAAAAAGACACTGATAGATTATGGCTTCCGCCTACCGGCTGCAATGGATAACCGGCCGTTGACGTTCGATGAGTTTGAAAAACTTACTCCATTGGCAATCTACGTGAGTGCCACACCGGCCGACTATGAGTTGGAGAAGAGCGACGGCGTAGTGGTTGAACAGGTGATTCGTCCTACCGGATTGCTCGACCCCGTCATTGAGGTGCGCCCGACATTCAACCAAGTGGACGACCTTATGGAAGAGATTGCCCAAAGAACAGCCGTCGACGAGCGAGTGCTGGTAACAACCCTTACCAAACGAATGGCAGAAGAACTGACACTCTATCTGACCAAGATGGGGGTACGTTGCAACTATATCCACAGTGATGTGGAAACCCTGGAACGCGTGCAGATTATGGATGACCTGAGAAAGGGATTGTTCGACGTTCTGATTGGAGTGAACCTGCTTCGCGAGGGCCTGGACCTCCCGGAAGTATCGTTGGTGGCCATCCTTGATGCAGACAAAGAGGGTTTCTTGCGTTCGCATCGGGCTCTGACGCAGACAGCAGGACGCGCTGCCCGCAATGTCAACGGGAAAGTGATTTTCTATGCGGATAAAATTACTGACAGCATGCAGCGAACCCTCGACGAGACCCTCCGCCGCCGCGAAAAACAACTTGCCTACAACAAAATCCACGGCATCACCCCGAAGCAGGTTGTCAAAACCGGAGTCTCGCTCCTCGGAGAAAAGCCTCAAACCCAAACTGCTGAACGCATAGAGTCAAAGCCGAGCCCAACAGTCGACCCCGTAATAAAGGATATGACTCGTCTGCAACTCGAAAAGGTTGTAGAACAAACAAGAAGACAAATGACAGCCGCCGCCAAGAAACTCGACTTCATTGGTGCCGCCCAATTCCGAGACGAACTGATAAAACTGGAAGAACTCCTAAAAACCAAAACGGAGTAAGAATAGCCATGATAAATTTGTTTTAGTTGGACTAGTGAATAGTGGAAGGGATATCCCTTTTGCCCAAATGTGATATCACTTTTGACTAAATGTGATATCACATTTAGTTTTCACCCTCCAAGGGAGGCTTCTCCTCCATCGGTATCCCTTGCTGTTTAGCCACCAGTTCATCGTACTCTTTTTAGTATTCGTCGGCTACCTCTCGGCTTATCTCGATTTGTTGTCGGTGGTAGCGTGGTAGGCCTCCAAAACAAGCAGGAGGTAGGGTATCATGTTCCTAACGGCCTATGTATTAACT
>CAVJCD010000079.1:0-10067 GCA_963648005.1 Tannerellaceae bacterium
TATTATATCTTTCCAATCGTCGCTTATGCTTTCTTTTATCGCATATTGCAGGTCTGCCACAAATGCGTAGGCAAATATTTCGTCAGCAGCCTTATTCTGGGCATAGGTGGTCATGGGTGCATATCCGCTGTTGGGTATCATCAGCACCGGTGGCGATATATACAGATAGTCTCCGCTGTACATCTTCACGGCATATCTCACAAAGAACGGATAGATAAATCTGTTCTTCTCTATGGCGTAGTTGTTCACATAACTGTTCATGATGGCCATCGCCTTGGTATAACTGCTTTCTTCCAATTTAATGGTCATGTCTACCGTCAGCTCCGAGCCTTCCTCTATATATATATTATATGTACAAACCGTCAACATATATATATCCGTATAGTCGTCATCACACACCCAGGTGCGACGATACAAAATGCCACGCAAAAAGGCATCCATGAATTGTACTTCTTTGCCTGCCGAATTCGTGCCTTTTAGACATACCTGCGTACGTGTGTCCGTTGTAGCATAAAAGGCATAGTTCGTCCCTTTCTTCAAAGAAAGTCCATCCACCTTCTGCCATAATTTTGTGCCACTGCCCTTGACGATTTTTATAATCTTGAATGTGCTCTGTGCCTTTTGGCCACCCTCAAAGTTTATATGCGTAGCCTTGTAGCCTTTCGCAAGCAACTCTCCCTGTAATCCGAAAACCATTTTTACCCTCGGCACCTCATTGCCCAGGAATACATATTTTCCCTCGCTTGCCTTCCACAAGAAGTAATACATCTTGTCGTTAGACGATATTATCAGTGTATTGCCAACCGCCACAATGCCTTCCGGAAAGGAATACTCGCCATCCAGCTCGTTTATTTCCTCGAATTTCTCATTGTATGCTACTACTTTGTATGGCTTGTCGTTGCCTATAAATGCTATGTAGTGCCTGAAGCCATTGTCGTGCACATATATGTGTCTTGCGTTATACTTAACTTCGCCCACCTTCTCGCCGGTAGGGATAGGGCGCAACGCTCCGTCTTCATACAGCAGATTGTGACTTATGCTCAACAGCCCGTCTGTATTCGCACTTTCCGGTGCAGAAAGATTGATGCCTCCAAAGTTTATATCTGTCGTCATAAGCCTGCTATCTTAACTGTTGTTCTGCCTCGTTTACTGCGTTTTGGTCGCCTTGCTGCTGTATTCTGCTCAACAGTTCGGGCGATATATTGTCGGGTATGTTGCCTCTTTCCATCTGCTCTTTCTGCGACCGTATGCTTTGCAATAGCTCGTCAGCAAATGGGAATTGGCCGAATTCAAGCAACTGCTCCAGACTTATCTGCTGGCTTCTCCATATATCCATCAAGAAGTCGTTGGCCAATTGTCTGTATGCTGCCGATGCCGTACTCTCCGATATACTCAAGTCAAATTCGGTGTCACGTATCTTCATCGGGTCGTAGATAATCTGCGAACCGCTCTTGCCGGCAATATTGATAATGCGCTTGGTATCGTAGAACTGCTGCATATTCTTCACATCCTTGTAGGCGGCATCCACAGTGAAGTTGCTGAATGTCTCAAGCAGGTCTAACAGATTAGTCGTTGAGTTTTGGGTCTGCTGGTTGTATAGGGCATAGCTTGTTCCGCTATAGCCGGGCTTGCCTTGCAGTGCACCTGATACGCCGCTTATCTCTTCAAAGAATTTCAACTGCATATTCAGCAGCTCGCCAATACCTATATTGGTTACATTGGCACTTATCTGCTGTGGCAAGTTCTGCGCACCCTTCTTGATTACTATCATGCCGTTAAACCTCGTCCACTCATCGGAAATGTCGTCTATCGTCATGTCGTCGGGTATGCAGTCTTCGGGGAACATCAGTACACCCTTTGCGCTCGAACGCATCATCCAGTCGTATAGTGTTATCAGTCTGTTGGCATAACGCTGCTGGTCTATCACGTCACTTACAAACGAGTGTATCTCTCCGTCTATGAATGGGTATGCCTTGAATACATAGGGGTGGCTCTTGTGTTCGTATGGTGTCTCGCCTTCATCCAGAATGTCTCCAAACGGACTCAAGAAGTAGTAATACCAATAGTCGTCCATAAACCACTCGGCTTCTATTAGAGGGATGTCTTCGTCTGCCATTCCTGCCTGCCGGCCTTGCTCCATACGTTTCAGATTCTCGGCCACAACGTCATCATTGTAGTCTTCCACATCTACCTTATATACATCTCCGTTCAGATAGTCATGACATCTCCATCTTGGCTTGCTTTCCTTGCGCCATACCTCTATCACTCTGCATCGGCTTGTGTCGTCGGCATACAAGAATGAATGGTTAGGGGGTGGGGTAAAGCCAAATTGGTTGTAGATGCTTATCACGCTGTTCTTGTCCTGGGCTGCTATATAGATATTCTTCAGCCGGCCATAGTCCTGGGGTGTATGGGCAAACTGCTCGCACAGCTGGTTAAACGATATGTCGTGTATCTCACCCACACAAGAGACATCCCATCCACGAAAGTCTCTCATGTTGCAGTCTATAAAGAAGTTGTTCGGCTGCACATAGTCTGTCCAACAGTCCAGTCGGTTGTTTCTCCAACCAAACCATTTGCGGTGAACGGCAAAGCCCGAAATGAGAAACTCTTCCATTGTCCTGGCCTGCACTTCTTGCATTCTGTTCAGTTGCCAGTTGCACTGCAATACGGTACTCATGGTTTCTCCCAGCTTCTGCTCTTCGCGGTCTCTTGCGGTACATACGGGTTCCTTCGACTGCTGACGGTATACACCAAGCACACTCTTCACAAGTCTTCGTATAAGGTTTGTCTTGAGGGGTATGCTTCCCTGCTGCTTGATGTATTCCTCTTCGGTCATCCGTTTGCCGTCAACCTCTACTATGTCGTTCCATTGCTTGCCGTAGCAGTAATCCTTGTTCCGGGTTCGGTCAAGACGGAAACGCAACATATTGTCATAGTATCTTTGAGCTTCCATCAACACCATAAAACCTCTCATACGTTCATCGGGGTAATCCTTTTTCAACGTACTCATGCTGTCGGTCTCCTTGGTATTTACGCGGAGTCTGCTCAAGGGTATAAGTTTGTTCGCCTTCCTGGGCGTTGTTTTGGTTTGCATCGTTGTGTACACTTTTTACTTCCCGCCAAAGATAAAAAAATAATGTGTGTTCGTGTTTTTATCTATTTAATCATAAAACGGATAACAACAAATCGCCCCACCTATTATTATATAGATGGGGCAATTTTGTCTGCTATTGGGCTTCTTCCTGCTTTATTCTTCCAACCAGAATCTTCTTTCTCTGTGCAAGTCTGTCTTCTATCCGTTCTGCTTGCTCTCTGCTCTTGGCATCCTTGCGTTTTTCATTGAGCTTTTGTATCTTTTTGTCCGCGCGTTGGAATGTTCGGAACCTACGATATTCGGGCGAGCCTTTCAGTTCATACAACAAATCTCTGTAATAAGTTGCTCTGTCTGGGTCTGAATGGTCTTTGCTGGCTTCCTTGTAGTCTTTGAGCAGCTTACCCGTCTCGGCAGCTTCTTCTTTGATATTGAAGTATTGGTTGCTTATTGCACGGTTCTTTGTGCTTTCGTCGCCTTGCTTCATCAGTCGGTTTATGAATGGAGTATTCTTAACGTCAAACTCTCTTGCTCCGGCAACGGTCTCGCCGGTCTTAATCAGCTTGTCTGCAAACGAGAATAGACCTCCTAAATAGCCCTTCAGCATATATTCTATTTTCGATGGGTTGATGTCTACGCTTCCCTTCTTGTAGTCATTGCCTCCGGTAGCTTCATTCAGTTCTTTGGTTGCCCATACTATGTACTTGTTGGCACTCTTGTATGCCTTCGTCCATTCGGGGTCGGTCTTGTTGTACTCGCTGTCTTTATAGATGGGCATGCCCGTCCACGACTTGTTGGCACTTACTTCCACCGCCGGCTTTGCCCAGCTTGGCGTAAGCGCGTGCAGGCCACCACCACCTTCCATAAAGTCTATCGGCAGCAACTGACTTGTCTGCTCGGCCAATTGGGTAGCCAGTTCTCCAGCGGTCTTCGCACCATTGCCGGTCGCTGTGCTTGATGCCAGTTCGCCAAGGCCATATATGGCTCGCATTTCCACGGGTAGTGGGATGCTTATCCATTGCTCCATGCCTGGGAAGCGGAATACAATATTCGACCGGCGCACATATTCCGGAAGGTCGTAGTAGCTATCGTCGTCATCGTCTCCACCTCCGGCACCCATAGCACCGATTACCGCGCCAAGGCCGAATAACAATGCCATACCCGTCAGCGATTTTACGCCATGTCTCTCTACCAACCGCCCGGCATTGGCCGTACCTTGTATGGCGGCATTCCAGAACACCCACAAGCCTCGTCCTGCGCCACCAAGGAATGCAGCGGCATTGCCTAACTTGGTCTGCCCGTTTGCACCCAGGAAGCGGTCGGCAGCTCCCTTCTTGTTGAAGTTCACACTTATCTCCTTGGCATCATACACGGCTCGGTCTATCGTCCGTCCATGTTCTCTTGATGTTATGTAGGCGGCAAAGCGTGCACTGTTCTCTATGGCTTCGTTCATAATGTCAAGGGTTTCTTTCAGTGCATCCCATGCCTCTCCTGTTGGCAGCTTGCCGTTGTGCTTCTTTATCTGCTTGAGTATGTCTTTCTTGCGCTGCTCAATGTCTCGCATATTGGTAAAGCCGGTCTCGCCGCCATTCTTAATAAACTCATAGAATTTCTCTTCTATGCCGTTCAGTGTGCCGGCATCTGCCTTTATGTCCAGCTTGCCTGACTTCAATTGATTGTACAGATAGAGCATTGTGGCCGGATTGCACTTGCCGGCATTCTTGTTGAATGATGCGGCATACTCCGGATGCTCTTTTATCCATACCGTACTGTTCGAGTAGATAAGGTCTCGCACAAAGTTTGACACTACAAAGTCGGGGTTTAGTGTTGTGTACACATTGGCCAACTTGCGGTTTATATCTTGCCCTGCATCAAACATCTTGCCCAACGAGCCTTCCAGTCTGCTGTCGGGGTTTGTCTGTCCGTTCAGTGCTTGTGCCAGCCTTGGGTTTCCGTTCACGGTTATCACCTTGCGCTTGCCGTCTCGCATCACTATTACCTGGTGTTGGTTCTCGTCAGATTTGTTTACCACTCTGAATGGTACAGATGGGTTATCGCTCTGCTTGGCAAATTTTCCGGGTTCGTTCTTGGCAAGCTGCTCCATAACGGCCTCAAAGTCGCGCATCTTGCGCTCTACTTCTTCGGGGCTATCATCATCTTTTATCTTCTCGGTTCCTGCCACATCACCGCTGTTCAGCACTCGCCACTCGTCTGCCACGTCATCGTATGCCAACCATAGGTCTGTTACGCTTATAAGGTTGCTTGGGTGGTTCATGGCAAAGTTCAGGAACTTCTGCTTGACCAGGGTGTTTCTGTTTCCTTGCACTATTGCGCTCTCTGCCATGGCTTCCATGTTGGCAAATGGGTCATCGGCTTTGCTCTTACGTCCTTTGGCTGTCTTGATGGGCGATGTAAAGGCATTTCCCTTTTGAGGCAGATAGGCATATACATCTTCCGATGTGGTCTCGTCAAAGCCTCGCAGCGGAATATAATAACGATACATACCCTTTATGTCGTTGTATGTGGCTTCGTCCAGGTATCCGCTCTGCCATGTCTTCTCCAGCGTGGCATTGGTAACATCGTTTACATTATCCCATAGCTCGTTTATGGCATCTACGCCAACCTTGCTTTCGTAGATATTAACCATTTTCCATGCCTCATTTTCAGCATCGGCCACGTTGTCTGTCTTTGTCAGTGCGGTAAGTCCGGCATAGTCTCTGCCTCTGTTCTCAAAGTACAGCTCTTCTTCGCGGTCTTGCATACGCTGCTTTACATCCTCCAGCGCATCCAGTGCATCTTGGTCAAGTGGGTCTTTGTCTACGGCTTTCTGTGCCTTGCGCATCTCGTCCTTGAATTCTTCTGCGGCTTTCTTCTGTGCATCTCTGCGTGCCATTACCTCGTTTCGCTCCAGTCCGTGCTTGGCCATCATGTAGTCGGTCAGCTCGGCACGCTCATCGGCGTTCTTGGCAAGTCTTGATACCACCTTTATCAGTGGGTCAAACAGTCTGCGCTTAAACTCTTTCTCTTCTGCCAAGTTTACACTCGACAGTCTGTTCTCGCCCAGGTATGCGTTCTCAAATCCGGCCACGTCTTCTATGTGTCCTTTCTTGCCACCCTCTGCCTGGAGTATGCCCAGCATGGCTTCCTTCAGACTCAACATGCTGTCTTGCAATGCCTCTTGTGCCTGGAACATTCCGCTCCTCATCTTCCGCTCGTAGGCGGCTGCGGCCATAGCCTGCTCGTATTCGTGCTCGTCTCCGTCACGGAATAAAATGTCTTCTCGCTCTGCTGCACCCATAGCTTCATCAACGCTCTTGGTAACCTCGGCAAGACGGGCATTGTACTCTTCCATCATTTGTTTGCGTATCTCACCGTCATTATCTACTTGGAATGAGAACTCGTCATATTTCCTAATAAAAGTGCCTGCCGTCGGGTCTTGTCCCTCGTTGTATATAGCTACGTCTTCGTATTTCTCGATAGGCTCGCTTCGGACTTCCATTGCATAGCCGTTAGACGTGCGGAATACGCCTGCTTTCTTTCCATTCGCAAAAAGATAGCCAGTATTTACAGAATAGTCGTTGGCCATTGCCGACTTTATTTCTGCATCTCGCATCCGCTTTTTCTCAATGGATTCTTCCCGTCTTGCCTTTTCCTGACGTGCATTCTCTTTGGCTTTCTTGGCTTCCTCATAATCTTCTTTGAGACCGAAGATGTCCATTATGCGTTCCTTGGCTTCTTCCGAGCCTTTGCTTGCTTCAATGGAGAGTTTGTCTATCTCTTTCTTGTTGTCTGCATATATGTTTGCATAACCGGTTTCATCCCAACCATAGAAGGTCGTCTTGTTGCCATACATACTTGTATGATGCCATTCGGTATCGTCTATGATGCCGTACTCAACCAAAGTATCAAATGATTTCGGTGTCACGCCATATTCCTTGCGGAAATCGGTCTTCGGGTACCTGCCTTCTTCACGGGCTTTTGCAGCACGCTTGCTCATTGAATAGCCTACATATCCGCTATTGCCGCCAACTGCTCTGCGGAACATCACATCCTTATCTGCTGCAAACTGTCCATGGTCGGCTTCTGTTGCATAATCGCCCACACCAAGACGCGCTTGCATGGCTATGTCTTCGGCAGTCTGGAATACATTGCGGTATCGGCCTGGCTCTGCCATATTCTGATAACTGCGCCAAAGCACATAGCGCAACTCGTTGTCTGATAGCACGTCCATATATCTGTTGCCGTAATCTTTCAGACCAAAATTCTTCAGCATAAGCAGGAAGAACTGTTTTATTTTGTTGAACCAATGGTTGGCAAACGGCCGGTTTTCTGCTTCTGCAAAGTCGGTACTCTCTGCCAACTCTGCAAGATACTCCTCTGTGGCCACCCTGCGCCATTCCGCTTCCGTACGGCTGCTGCCTTTGCCCTTGCTCTTCAGTGCGCCAACCTTCTCCATAATGGCCTTTTTAATGTCGGCCTCGGCAGCATTATACACATTGTTAAGGAAATCATCAAAGTGGGTACCAAACAATTTACGCAAACCATAATGGGCTACCGCCTCATGCAGTATCGTGCGCGTAACATCCTCGGGACTTACATGATTGCCCATTACTATAACTATCTTGCCCGACTTCACATCGTACCAGCCCTTGCTCTTGCGCTTGCGCTCGGAGAAATTCTCACTGCCTGGCACCTCGTCTATGCTGTCATAAACTGAAACAGTGCTGCCAATGCCCAACTTCTCTATCCATTTGGCTGCCACATCATGCGCCCTGCGCCACTGACGGGCTGCAAAAGCCTCACGCTGCTTCTCGCTGTCGCGGAACATTACGCCATCTTCCCCAACTTTTTCAGCATTATCCTTTGCCGTTTCAGTATTTTCAGATAACTTTGCAGAAGGTGTTGAATTGCTTTGGGCTTCGTTCCCATAGGTATTCCGATTATTCGGTAGGAGCAATTCTGCACCATTCTTTATTTTATTGAGAAGATTGTTGTCGTTCTTTATATGAACAGAACTAATATAATCCTCCAATTCTCCATGCTTGTTTACTACAGCAATATTATATGTGTGGTCATTGAATTCGTTGCCAAATCGTTTAATATATAGAATGCTGCCATCTTTATCACGTAATCCAAAGTCTGGCTGTCGCAAAGTTGGAAGAACTGCTCCCGATATTTCTGTGCGCGAACGACGAAGTATTTTGTTGAACACTTCATCTTTAACCTTAACAACTTCATTAAATATTGTGTGAATGGGAGTAGCGAATATCTTTCTGAAATCAGCCAAAGAAGAAATTGCCGAAGGCATTGTCTCTTTTACGGGCTGTTTCAATATCGCATCTAATTTTTGTTCTGCAACGTTACCTTTGAAAGTATCGAAAGTAGTCATCTCGCTCAGGCTCTCGCCACCTTCCCCAAACAAGAATATCTGGTCTTCTCTTGCCACGTCTTCGGTCTCGGCTGCAAGGCTCGCCCTGCGCTCCTCGGCACTCATGTTCAGACGCTTCTGCACGTTGCGGCTCTCTACCTCGCCAGATAGTTTCTGATAAGCAATACGGCTATCCATTAGCGTTGCACCGCCAATCTTTCGCCGTACGTCAGCAATCTCTTTGTTGGCTTTGTTCAATTCGGATATAAGAGCTTTTCTGACAGACTCCTCAAAACCAGCGTGGTCAGCGTAAACGTAGGCCAAAATAAAATCCTTATGTTTTTTGGAATTCTTTTTATACTCTGACTTCAAAGTTTCAGTGTCAAAAGATGCTGCCCAGTCCGAGAGGGTAGGTACGCCATCTCTGTGTGCAACGAAATCTAAATGCTTATCCATTCTTTTCCTGACACCTTCTATAGCCTTTTTCGCTTCGTCAAACATCTCCGCATTACCACCACGCGCAAAGCCTTCTATCTCTTGGATGGCATGCTGTATCTCATGATTAAGAATACTGTTTAAGTATTTCAGTTCTGTGGCATGGATTGTAATGGTCTTTGAGTTATGGTTATATGCACCATTGCTCGGCATGTCATTTACAATCTCATCGGTGTTAAGTCTTACATCCTTCAACTGCGGATATGCCTTGAATAATTCGGGAGCATCTACATACTTGCCCAACTTGCCGTCAGTCCAAAGCATGTCGTCCTCGGAGCGTTTTTGGATATGTCCGTCACCAATATCAACAGAAGCCTTCATCTTCGCATCCGGCAGTTCATACCGCCACTTGCCGTCAGCACCGCGCTCCCAGCCCGTAGCCATTTTGATAGCCTTGGCATCTTTCTTTGCCTCTTCCATCTCGCGTGCCACAGCCAGGTTATCCAGTCGTGTGGTCACTTCCTCGGCATGGTCAGCATTCTTTGCACCCTTCTCGCCTACAAACTGGTAGCGCACTTTGCCATCAGTCTCCCCAAACTCTCTTGGGTCTACGCCCTGGAGCAGGTCGGCCATTACCCGGTCGGCCACTTCTTCGGCTGTGGTGTAGTGGATATGCAGGAAGTCGGCCACGTCCTTCCAGAACTTCTGCAATGCCTGGCGCACACGCTCTATGGCACTCATGGCCTCGGCCTTCTCAAATACGCTACCGTTGCCCTCGGTTATCTTCCGTGCCTCTTCGCGCAACCGCTCTGCACCTCTGCGTCCTGAATAATGTGCCAGCACCTCATCGGCTATCTCGTCATCGGTCTTCAGTTCGGGGTAAAGGCTCTTTACCTCGTTCCACACACTGGTACCCTTCATCAGCTGCACCACATTCTGCCACTCCTTCTCGTTGCCATTGCGCAGAGCAGTAGCCCAAAGGTGCGCATACTCATGTATCGGTGTCTCGCTGGTGGCTATCCGTGGGTCTATGTATATCCGTCCACCTATGGTGTAACCATACGCCTCGCCATTCGCTGTGCGGAAGAAACGGATATTGCGATATGCATCCTGCTTTGCTTGCACCCAATCCTTATATTCTTGCGCACCTTCGCCCTCGCCCATGTGGCT
>CAVJCD010000080.1:0-1073 GCA_963648005.1 Tannerellaceae bacterium
CAGCCTACACCGCAGCAACAACCGCAACCGCAGCCAAAGGCAGCTTCAAACCCGAATTTGGCCAGAAAAACGGCATTGTCCGCGCTTGAAACTTTACTCGCCGAAAGCGTGTCGCAGATTAACGAAGATGAAATTCTCAATAATCTGAAACCCAAAATTGACGAGTACATAAAACAGACTTACGGCAATTTGCCAAAAGTTATAGAAATCAAGACGGAAAAAGGCGAAACGCGGAAGGTAAAAGGCACTACACATTGGATGTTTGAGAAAATTCTCGCTGAAATAAACGCGGGCGATGCCGTATTTTTGTCCGGCCCTGCGGGATGCGGAAAAAACGTTCTGTGCGAACAAATCGCACAAGCACTCGGGCTTGAATTTGAGTTTATGAACGCTGTTACGCAAGAATACCAAATAACCGGCTTTGTGGACGCGTATGGAAAATATCACGATACTCCGTTTTACAATGCGTTAAAATACGGAAGGTTATTGATGATAGACGAAATAGACAGCAGCGTACCCGAAGTTTTGATAAAAATGAACGAAACGCTGGCAAACGGATATTTCGTTTTTCCGAACAACGAACGTGTAAACGCTCACGAAAATTTCCGCGTTATCACGGCGGGAAATACGTTCGGCACGGGCGCAGATGCAGAATATACCGGAAGGTTTCAACTTGACGCGTCATCCTTGGACAGGTTTTGGCTAGAAAGAATTTCCTACGATGAAAACATAGAAAAAATAATCGCGGGAAATGACATGGAAATTGTAGATTTTATCCACGACCTAAGAAAGGCGATTTCAAGAACGCAAATTAAGCACATTGTTTCTTATCGCGCTATCAAACGAATGGCAAAGATGAAAAACATCCTTCCGGCTGAAGGCATTATCGAAAGCGGTGTACTTACTTCAATGTCAAAGGATGATATAAGATATGTCGTTCAAAACCTTGAAGGTGAAACAAAATGGCACAAAGCTGTACGAAAACTCGCGAAAGCCTAATCTTACTTTCGCCGTGGGAGAAATCTCGCGGCGGATGCTGCAACCAAAAACTTAACAAAATGAGAAAGAAAAAA
>CAVJCD010000080.1:1083-10046 GCA_963648005.1 Tannerellaceae bacterium
ATTCAATAGCGTTCAAGATTTTTACGACGCTATTTCAACGCGCGAAATAAACGCGCAGTTTGAAAGAAAATACGGAAAAGAAGGATGGAAAGAAAAAGTCGCGTCCACAACGGGCAGCGTTTCCTTTACAGATACTGCAAACTTTGCAGTGGCGGAAAATCTCGCAAAAAAAGGATATGCCAAAGGCGCGGAAAATCTCGCAAAAGTAGACGCTGGGGATTTTTCCGGCCAAACACAAAAACGACGCGCGGTACAAGCCGATGTTGTCGGCTTCGCGCCTATCGTGCCAAATGCCCTTTTGGGTGTACCGAAAGCCATGCTAAACTCTACATTGCAGCCTCGGAAAATTCCCGTAGTAAGTCTTTATTACGAAATTTCTGCAAATTGCTCTGTAAGCGCAGAAAAAATGCAAGAAACGGCACGGAAGGTTCTCGCAGCTATTACCGCAATAGAACGTAAAAACATTCGCGTAGAACTGAACGTGTGCAACGTTCAAAAAACAGCGAGTGGCACAGGACAACGCATGACTTGCGTAATAAAGCTAAAAGACTATCGGCAGCCGTTGGATTTGCTGAAAATTGCATACCCATTGACACATCCATCCTTTTTCAGAAGGCATATGTTCCGTTGGATGGAAACCGTACCGGAATTAGACACAACTTTTACCGATATTACAACGGGGTACGGATATTCGGAAACAGACGAAAAAGAAGCCTACGAAAAGAACCTCAAAGGCCATGTGCCGGAAAATTCCGTATTTCTTTCATTTTATAAAGCACGTTCACTTTCCGCACAAGAAATTGCGGATTTGATAAGCAGCCGACAACGCTAATCTTTTACGCGAAGCGTAAACGCGCTTTGCGTACCAAAACCAACTAAACAACTAAAAAATACAATTATGGGAGCAACAGCAAACTGCAAAGCGTGCCTAGTGGCAAAGGCTAAATTTGACGCAAACGTTGATTACAAATGCGACAATCGTGTTATACGTAATTTTTTAGGTTACACGTACTACATTATCCGCAACAAGGAAATGCAGCAAGAATTTACAATTGCCCGCAAAAATCAAGAAACGGGCGAAGTAAATTTTTCAAGCTGCGGGATGCCTACGGGAACGACCCGTCGATGCCTTCAATCTTTGGGCAAATGGGTGAAAATCCGCCGTGGAGTATTTGTCAACGAAGACGGCAGCGTATTTGAAGACGAAGATACCTCTGTGGTATTTCCGGCATAACTAGTTCTTTGTGTGGAGCGCGGAAACGCGCTTCACATTCTATGTTTAACCCTCTAAAAAAAATAACAATGGAATTACAAATCGCAGATTGGAACGTTCAGGAAGAAACCGGCTATGAGCCTAAAACGACTTTCTACTCCGACTTTAGCATTGCCGACCATTTCGGCACAAGCGCAATTCTAGACACATTCGACCGCGCGTTCAACGAGTGGAAAAGCGATGTCGTTTACGTTACCGAACTATGTTTGGTTATGAATTGGAAATGTTGGGAGCATTACAGCAACGGAAACAAAAAAGTTTCAGAGTTATATTGCGACCTTTACGAAAAAGTGCGTGACTGGTGTTTGGATAACTTAAAAGACGATGACGCAGAATATTTTTTCGCAGTTACAGACTGAATTGTTGCTCATAAGCCGGACGCAACAGATGAGCAGCTCAAACAATTGTATTTGTACGGGAAAAGTCAAGGCATTTGACTAACCTTTTTGCGTAGGGCGCAATTGCTGCGCCTTGCGTTGCTACGTTTAACCTCTAAAATTTTACACAATGGAGAAAAAATTTAGATTAGTTCCCCTTACGGACGAAGAAATTTATTGCAGTTCAGAAAGGCTGTATAGAATACAGGCACTAAAAGACATTTACGGGCTGCGAAAAGTAGAAAAGGGCGAACTCGGCGGTTTTGTTGCAAGTGAAGACAATTTGTCGCAAGAAGGAAATTGTTGGATTTACGATGATGCCGAAGTTTATGACAACGCGCGAATTTACGACAACGCTTGCGTATGTGACTGCGCGAAAGTTTACGATGATGCCAAAGTTTACGACAATGCCATCGTTGAGGAATGTGCAGAAGTCTACGAAAACGCGCGGATAACAGGCGAAGCTGCCGTTGGCGGTTACACCGAAGTCCACGGATATGCGCGTATCACGCGCAGAGCCTACATTTCCAATGGTAACGGCAATGTAGAAATTTGCGGGAGAGCCGTAATTAAGGATGGCGCGGACGGGAAACTTATTGTCACATCTTCGATTTTTGACTAACCTTTCGCCGTGGGAGAAATCTCGCGGCAACAACTTTAACCAATTAAAATTAAAATTATGGCAACACCCACAATTGAAGAACTGCGAGAGAAATTGCAAACGCGCGAAAAATACCAGGAAGTTTGCAAGCAGATAAACAAAATCTGCCATTCGTCATTGTCCGATGCCGACCAGAGAGCCGCGCTCAAAAGTCTAAATCTTTCAGACGTAGCTATCGAAAAACTCCTGAATACGGACGAATACCCTTACAAGAAAGGTGTCGAATCTTACGTATTGAGAAACAACAACGCTGAAATCCGGCGGCTAAAAGAACGGATAAAAATTCTTGAAGGATATTCCGAAAAAGAGGATGAGAATATCCCGTTTGAAAACGGGTACATTTCCCTACTCTATTCCGAAAGCGTCATAAAAGTGTTCTTTCCCAGCAAACCCGCCGCAGAAATTCGCGAAGCCTTGAAAAAGTACAGCTTTCATTGGTCACCAAAAGAAGGTGTATGGCGCAGAAAAATTACTTCTCATGCACTTGACGATACCAAATGGTATCTGACAAAAATACTCGGCTTCACGATGGACTAATCTTTACACGTGGGGCGCTCATGGCGCTTCACGTACTTACGTTTAACCCACTAAAATTATAGACAATGGAACAGAAAACAAATCAAGCTACAACAATCTTGACTTATTATCAAAAGTTGAGCCAATCTCACCCCGAAGCGATAGTGCTTTTGCGGGTAAACGACAGGTACTACACTTTCGGCCTTCGCGCAAAAGATGTAGCAAACGTATTGGAAATTCCGCGTATGCGCACAGAAAAGAACCATGTAAGTTACACTATGTTTCCCGCAAATTACTTAAATGTCGCGCTACCGAAACTGATACGCGCAGGCCATCGCCTTGCAATTGCAGATTTAGATAAACAACTGGCAGAAATGCCATTTGAATAAAATAACGTATATTTGCGCAATAACCAACTAATCTATTATAACAATGCTCTCTTTTTTAATTCTCCTTATCGGCTTTTTCGCCCTAGGATGGAAATATTTTCTTTTAATCGTATTAATTTGCGGAGGACTAGGGATTGTTTTCGGTCTCCTTTTCGGAGACAAAATAAAATTTCCTGACTGGATGTAACCTTAACACGAAGCGCAGAAATGCGCTTTGTGTACGACTTAACCAAAAAAAACATTACAATCATGAAAGAACTTCAAAATTCAGTATCTATCGACGAGAAGGGCAATGCACGTTGCTCTGTGGAAATTACAGACATTTGGGATTTGCGGCTTGCTTTGGAGGCTTGCGACCAGCTGGATGAATATTGCGAAGCGGACAAACTAATTTACGCTACCGCCGAGAAAAACGGATGGACTTTTAAGGACAACGAACTTCGCCAAATATCCGAATGGAAAAACGAAGATTACAGCGAATCATGGTGGGACGAAGTTTGGTGCGCAGACAAAAGCGGCAACCTTCTGGCCCTTGCAGAAAACGGATGGGAAGTAAGAGTTCCCCAAAAGAACAACCCGCCTATTCCGAAAAACACAACAATGAAAACTTACCTGTCCACTTTCCCTTGGGAAATAGACGGAAAACTTATAGCCACAGACGCTATAATTGTCAACGACAGAAGTACACTTACAGGTTTTGATGACACAGACGATGCCGTGACGATTTTCGACAAATGCGCTCGCGTTTTCCAACCCGAATTGTGGGTAACAAAAGGCCGCAATTGCGTGGAACGCGTAGACAAGCCGCACAAGCACGATTCCAGATTTGTCTATTTCGCTACCGACGACTACCTCAGCGACATTGAAGATGCCGAAGAAAAATACGACATAAAATGGGGCAGCGATTATGACTGTCTTTGGCTTGACAAAGAGTTCAGAATTTCCATTATCTTTACTGCCGGAATTGACGAGGACAAAATCGACAACATCGAAGATTTGTACGAATATTGCAGCGCAGTACAATTCGCTATTGATAATCTTAGTGAACACGGATATGACGCCAAAAAGCAGTTAAGAGAACTTGTAGAAAACACAGCGCAGCTTTACGGATGGGAAACCAATTATTACGATAAAGACGAATTTTCTTGCGACGATGGAAAGAAATCACTGTTCTATTCCAACGGCAAATGGGAATTGCAGTGCGTCCAGTATTATTCCGACGGAGAAAAAGTCCGCTAAAAATCCTTCAGAAGTCAAACCTTACGAAAAGTAAGGTTTTTCTTTTGCCCATGTTTAACCCAATTAAAAATTCAAATTTTATGAAGTATGGAACTGTAATACGTACCAATGGTACGACAGAAATCTTATTCCCGAAGAACGGCACAGACTTCAAATTAGAAGAACTGCAAGAAATAGTGGAAGGGTACATCGAACTCATCTCCATCCCGCCGTTTTACTACATGGTAGTAAACGAAGAAGGAGCGTTAATAAAACTGCCCGTCAATGAACTTGCATCTTCTATATACAACCACGGCCCGATATTCGGCAATGTTCTCGTTTGTGAAAAAGACATGGTAAAATGATGTGGTAATTATTATCCTTAGAATGTGGAGTAAATTTAATAACTTTGCTTCACGTTCCATTCCAACCAACCAACATTAAAAATATGGATACTTTCAAAAAAGCATTTTTAGAGAAATACCCGAAGTACGGCTGTATTCTTGAATACTTTGAAGCAGCCACGGGCGAGCCTATGGAATGGGCGAATTTTACAAAGCTGAATTTGTCACAATTCGTGGACTACATGGGGCAACGGCTGGCACAGAACTCCGTAAGGCAGTATTGCGCTAAAATAAAATCGGTAATCAACCGATATACTGACGAAATCGAAATGCCGAAAGACTGGTCAAAAATCGTTACGCCCAAAAACGAAATTGTCGTCAACACATGGTTGACAGACGGCGAACTTGAAGCCGTGACGAATTATGTACCACGTACCCCCATTGAGAAAAGTGTACGTGCTAGATTTTTAATCGAAGCCTATACGGGTGCTCGATTTTCAGACGCAGAACGGCTGGATATGTCGAACGTGGAAAACGGACAACTGACCTATATTTCGCAAAAGACGCATATCCGTTCTACTCTGCCGTGCAAACCCGTGCTCCACACAATTCTTACCGACAATAAAGAATTGAGGAAGGTAGACGCAACCACGTTCAACAACAACTTGCGAAACATTTGCCGTAGAGTGGGAATTACTACCCCCGTACACGTGTTCAAAGCCGGAAAGGAATTTGTCGATGCTAAATACAAATTCGTTTCATCGCATACCGGACGCAGAAGTTTCGCAACAAATCTGTATTTGCGCGGATGTGACTTATATAGCATTTCAAAAATGATGGGGCATACCTCGGTGGAAATGACCGCACAAAGATACATTTGCTGTCCTATGCGTAACCTCTCCCCCAATATAATGGAATACTTTAAGTAAAAAACTATGGAGAACCCTGTTCAATCTGTCGAAAAAATCTTGGAGTTGCAGCCGGACGGAAACACCATCGAAGCCGAAATCACTCTGGACGCACAAACCCCGTATTCATGCAATAAAAATTGCGACAAATACGACGTGCGTGACGGTCACGGCTTTCCTATGGGGTATTTCATGGCAAAGCAGTTCCTTATGCACTGCCCCGAATTTGACGTGTTAAACTCGTTCGATATAATCTTTATTCTTGAACCATACTTTTTGAAGTTTGGCGAACGCGGAATTTATCGCAGAGTTCCGCGCATCCACGAAGGAGACACACAAAAATGGCGGCTTGTGAACACCGACGACTACCGCAAATTGTTACTCAAAGAATATAACATGGAAAAATATTTTGCCTAATGGAACAACCTATTGTTACAATTGTTTTCGGCTGCAACGGCGGCGAAAAACTGCCAGATGTACTTTATTGTGGCCACTACACCCTCAAAGACGCCATTTACAAACTAGCTGCCGACAAAGAACAAAAATTCGACCCGTTCGTCTACAAAGACGGAGCATTTTACACCGCAGCAGAAGAACTGGCCGTAACACAAGAAGAAGCCAATTCGCAATACGAACGGCTAGTTACCCTTGCAGGGAAATACACGGAATATGAACTTATCCCCGTAAAAAACCTCACGGATGTTGGGAATGAAAAATTCCTCGAAGCCGTAAAACGCATCGCGGACAACTTCTCGTTGTTCAAACAAATTTCTGAATATTACCACTTGCTATCAACAATTTAAGGGTGGAGAAACACCACCCTTAAATACTATCACCACACGCAAGGTTTTAATCCCTGTACCACTTTTCGTGATTTTCCACCCGTACAAACTGACAAGTATCGTCTATACTGACAATCCTCGCGTTTTGCAGACACTCTAAGGCGCTAATGGATGTTTCATACGGAATTTTCAACTTTGACATATCCTGCATAAAATCGCGATAGTCAACTTTCCCTTCTTTATCCATTGTCAAAAGCAAGTGAAGGAAAATACGCGATACGCGCAAATCTCCGTAGAAGGGAAGATTCGTAAAATCTTTTGTCAAATAAATTTCAGCCATTTTTATCCTTTTTTGAGATTGATATGTGTTGGGAACGCCGTGGTTCAACCGTGAAGTCGTATTCTATTCCATCCTCGTCCTCAATGTAGACTTCTTCTCCGTCATACCTTGACAGTAGTTCTATCAGCTCCGATTTGTTCATAGGTCTCTAATGCTTTATCTTGTATTTGGCTATATGTATAATTTCCCATGTGGTGGGGCATAAATATCAAATAGCAGTCACGATACCCATCGTCAGGTGTCTGTTTGTATCTCATCCAGATAATTGCGTTGCCGCGCCGTCCTCCGTTGGGTACGGCAAACAGAAGCGATGCAAGCTGCCGGTACTGGCAGTCGAACCAGCGCTTGCACGCTATCTGTATTTTGCTTTCGATGTGGCGCATAGTTAGACCCCCGTGCTTCCGTAGCCGCCAGTTCCCCGGTCGGTGTCGGTCAGTTGGTCGGCTTCTTCAAGGTCAACGGCTTCAAGTTTTTCAATGACTATTTGGCCGATGCGGTCTCCTACTGCATAAATCTCGCAGTTATTAATACCGTACACAATTCCGTGGTTTTTAAGTTTGTCGCTGAACTCATCGAACATTTGAATAGGTCTAAATTTGACTGTCACTTCTCCGCGATAGTGGCAGTCAATAATCCCTGTACTGTTCGACAATACAAGGTCTTTTTTGCAGATGGAGGAACGCGGGTAGATTTTACCCACATATCCTTCGGGGATTTCAAAGGCAAGTCCTGTTCCATAGACGATATTGCCGTACTCGTCTATACTTCTACTTGTAGCCACAAGGTCGAACCCTGCGTCTGTCGGGTGTGCCTTTGCCGGCATCACGGCTTTTTCGTTTAATCTCTTAATTCGTACTTTCATTTGCTTATCTTTTTTGAGAAAAGGTTGATTTGCCGTACTGCATTGGCCAGCCGCGTATCGGTGCGGTAGGACGTGCCACTTTGGTATATGTGCGCGAGTAGTCGCGGCAGTTGCCGTTGCAGTATTGCGTAGTCGGTATTGCTGATGCGCTTCATGACCAATGCAGTTTTGGCGGTTTACTCTTGTGTTGCCTTGATTATCTTCGCTTCTCCTTCCACGCTGCCGCACACGCCGTTAAGGTCGGTTGCTTCGGTGGCGTTGCCCTTGCTGTCGTAGTCAAGCGTAGGGAAGCCCTGTGTGCGCAGTGTCAGCGTGTCCTGCGGAGATGCTATCACTACTTGGTAGTACGGCGTTGAAGCGGTCTGCCAAATGTTGTAGGCCAGCACTCCGGCGAGGAATATGGCCGCGAGGATGATTACTATCTGCAAGAAGTAAGTCTTGATGAAACTGATGATTTGATAAGATGTCATGATTGAATTTTTATTTGGTTAAACATTTATGTCGGAAAACAAAGTGTTCGTCGAACACCATTCAGGGTCTGTAAGTCCAAGTATGTTATCGCGAATGAAGTTTCTTGCATAGTCGGGAGAAATCATGCTCCGGTCTTCGGAACAAAGCCCTGCTTTCTTGCTGCTTTTGCAATCAACATTAATGCGCTTTAGCTTTTTGTCTTTCTGGTACGTGAAGCCATTTGTCGGCCCGCACCCGATAAACCAGTAGGCAGTAGGTTTCTTGAAATAGTCTCCGCGAAGTGACCTGTCTTTATCCACATAGGCAGGAGGGTAAACGAAGTTGTTTTTCAGGAAAGTCTGCTCACTCCACGGGTTTTCCATTATCAACCTCAAACCTCTCTGCTCTGCACTTGAAATCATCTTGACTGCGAGGCGAAAGAATTTCTCCCTGTTGGCTGAACGCTCCAACACCTTTTCTGCTTTCTGCTTTTGCGTCAAACAACGATAGTTTGTGTAGCCAAAATACATAGCTATCTGGCTAAACGCACAGAAGTAGATACACGGGAAAAACGCTATGATTAAATCATCCTTGCTCATAGAGTTAAAGATTTTGCCCCCCCCTACAAATGCTTCTTCAATTTCCGCAAACAAATCCGTAACATGGTCTGTCTGCCCGAAATTGTCCTGTATATCATAGTCCTCCGCAGGAATACCAAGTTTGATAAACTCGTTCTTGAATGTTCCCGACTGCTCAAAGAAACAATGAACTTTACCTTTGATTTCCATATTACTGAATTATTGCCGTTGCCTTTTTGCACAACATACTCCATTCGTCAATACG
>CAVJCD010000081.1:0-9913 GCA_963648005.1 Tannerellaceae bacterium
TTAACAAAAAAGAGTCTGCAGTGTCTTTGCTCCCGCGACAATCATACTGCAGACTTGTTTTTGTGTTTTCTCCCTTGGAAACTTGAACAAAAAAGGGCTTGTTCTCTTTCACTACAATAAAATGGCTTCAGTCGCGTTTTGTATGTGTTTAATGTGGAATTAGAATATGAGCAATATATACGACTCACGGCAAAAACTGAAGTATCTTTTCATTTTGGTTGCTGTATTGATTGCAATTGTTTCGGTTTTTGTCTCTGATAAATTGGTGAAGAGCTTGGCTCAGGAAGAACGTCAGAGGGTTGAGATTTGGGCAGAAGCGCAACATATGATTGCTTCTGAGACAAACGGGTCAAACATGTCTCTTATCCTGAAAATTCTTGAGAGCAACACGACTATTCCTGTTTTGTTGTGTAATGAGAGGGATAGCGTTATTGCCGAGAAAAACATTGAACTCCCGGGGAAGGATGTCGATGGTTTTTTGAAAGACAAAGTGCGTGAACTGAAAAGCAAGAACTCGCCCATATTGATAGATATGCAAGATGGGACGTTCCAGTATCTCTACTATGACGATTCGATTATACTGAAGAGACTTCTTATTTACCCGTATGTCCAGTTGGCGGTTGTGTTTGTGTTTATCTTGGTTGCATTTCTTGCCCTTGCCAGCACAAAGAAAGCCGAACAAAACAAAGTTTGGGTTGGATTGTCAAAGGAAACGGCCCATCAGCTTGGAACGCCGATTTCTTCGTTGATTGCCTGGATGGAGTATCTCCGCACCAAAGAAATAGATTCATCTCTGCTGGATGAGATGGGAAAAGACGTGAAACGATTGGAGATGATAGCAGAGCGATTCTCGAAGATTGGCTCCAATCCGGACCCAACGCCTGTGAATATTTCGAATTCTATCCGTACAGCAATAGATTATATGCAGACGCGAATCTCTTCGAAGGTGAAGATTAGTACTCACGTCCCTGAAAAATCGGTATTAGTATTGATAAACGACTCCTTATTTGCGTGGGTGATTGAAAACTTGACAAAAAACGCGGTAGACGCAATGGAGGGACAGGGTGAAATTACTTTTCAAGTAGAAGAACGAGGAAAGACAGTCCGCATTGATGTGACAGATTCGGGCAAGGGAATTCCCAAATCGAAATACAAGACAGTGTTTAATCCGGGATATACAACCAAGGAACGCGGTTGGGGGCTCGGTTTGTCTCTGGTGAAACGTATTATAGAGTCGTATCATGGTGGTCGAATCTTTGTGAAAAGCTCAGAGATTGGGAAGGGTACGACATTCCGTATAGAGTTTAGGAGATACAAAGGCTAAGCATTTGACAATAAAAAACAGCAAGGATATTGCATTTGTGGTTTTGTTTTTCGTACCTTTGCGAGGTTTTTACACAAAGGCTTTGAGTGATTCTGAATTATACGATGTGGATTTGAAGGCTCTCACTCCTGGAAAGCACGAGTTTGAGTATTTGCTGGAGGATAAGTTTTTTGTGGACGTTGACGGCGGTGATGTCCAAAGGGGCAAGGTTAGGGTTAATCTAACGGTGAAGCGGACGTCAATGGTTTTTGATATGGTCTTTCGAATAGAAGGTTCGGTGTTTGTTCCGTGTGACAGATGTTTGGACGACGTGAAAGTCCCGATTGATACTCGGAATCATCTTGTTGTAAAATTTGGCAAGGAATATACCGAAGAGGATGCCGAAGTAATAGTGGTATCCGAAGAGAAAGGTTCAATCAACTTGGCATGGTTTCTATACGAGTTTATTGCGTTGGCAGTGCCTATGAAGCATGTGCATGCTCAGGGGGAGTGTAATGAAACAATGATGATGAAACTGAAAGAGCACATGTCTGGGAAAGAAGACAATGAGGGAGACGGTTGCGAAGAAGGCAAAGAGAATGTTTCTTTGGAAGGTGGCGCAAGCGGTGGTTGTGACCCTCGTTGGAATGCCCTAAGGGGTTTGATAGAAGATGATAATAATTAAATAATAAAAACATGGCACATCCTAAAAGAAGACAAGGAAAGACAAGAACAGCCAAGAGGAGAACTCACGACAAGGCTGTTGCTCCAACAATGGCCATTTGCCCGAACTGCGGAGCATGGCATATTTATCACACAGTATGCAGTGAATGCGGTTACTACAGAGGTAAGTTGGCTATCGAAAAAGAAGCCGCTGTGTAAGTTTGTCAGCGAACATAGCAGGTTCTGATAAACGAAAGAAATAGCCCTAAAAAACACTTTTAGGGCTATTTCTTTAAATGAGATTCTATATTTGAAGACATGGATAGATTGAATGCGGTTATAACAGGTATAGGAGGGTACGTTCCTCAGGATGTATTGACAAACGAGGACATTTCAAAGATGGTTGATACGACGGACGAGTGGATAATGACACGCGTCGGTATCAAGGAACGCCGAATTTTGAAAGGAGAGGGTTTGGGTACATCTTATATGGGAATACGAGCTGTAGGACAATTGCTCGAAAAAACGAAAGTAAACCCGGAAGAGATAGAGGTAGTCCTGACCGCTACTACAACAGCCGACCATCATTTTCCGACAACATCTTCGATTATTGCCTATCATACGGGATGCAAGAATGCGATGACATTTGATTTGCAAGGCGCTTGTGCCGGTTTCTTGTATGCACTTGAGACGGGGGCGAACTACGTTCGTTCGGGGCGATACAAGAAGGTGATTGTTGTTGCCGGAGATAAGATGACAGCCATTACGGATTATCAAGACCGTTCCACTTGTCCCTTGTTTGGAGATGGTTGCGGTGCCGTATTGTTGGAGCCGACAACGGAGAATCTGGGTGTCATGGATACAATCTTGCGTACCGACGGCACAGGTTATTCGCATCTGATTATGAAATCGGGAGGGTCGGCTTATCCGCCAAGTCACGAGACTGTTGACAATCGCGAGCATTTCGTTTTCCAAGATGGCAGATACGTGTTCAAGTATGCCGTTTCCTATATGGCGGATGTGGCAGCGGAGATAGCAGAGAGAAATCATCTGACGCAAGACGATATCGCATGGATTGTTCCTCATCAGGCCAACCTACGTATAATTGATGCTACAGCCAAACGTTTGGGGGTAGACATGAGTAAGGTCATGGTCAATATCCAGAGATACGGAAACACGAGTGCCGGCACAATTCCTCTCTGCCTTTGGGAGTGGGAAGACAAGCTGAAGAAGGGCGACAACCTCATCTTGGCGGCATTTGGTGCCGGTTTCACTTGGGGCTCGGTTTATCTTAAATGGGGTTATGATGGAAAAGGAGCATAAGTCCGGATTTGTCAATATTGTCGGTAACCCGAATGTAGGGAAGTCCACGCTGATGAACCGATTGGTGGGAGAGCGTATCTCCATCATCACATCGAAGGCGCAGACCACCCGTCATCGCATCATGGGAATTGTTAACACCGAAGATATGCAGATTGTGTATTCCGATACGCCAGGGGTTCTGCGACCGAACTACAAGTTGCAGGAATCGATGCTTAATTTCTCGGAGTCTGCTTTGGGTGATGCCGACGTATTGCTTTACGTGACTGATGTCATCGAGACAATAGACAAGAACGAAGAGTTTCTTGGGCGGGTGAAATCGATTGAATGCCCTGTCTTGTTGCTTATCAACAAAATCGACACAAGTAACCAGAAGGATTTGGAGAAGCTGGTGGCATTGTGGAGCGAGATATTGCCGAAGGCGGAGATAATACCCATCTCGGCACTCTCGAATTTCAATATAGATTATGTAAAGCAACGTGTGGAGGCTTTGATGCCTCTCTCGCCGCCATATTTCGAGAAGGATGCGCTTACCGACAAGCCAGCGCGTTTCTTTGTGACGGAGATTATTCGCGAGAAGATACTCCGCTACTATCAGAAGGAGATACCGTATGCGGTGGAGGTTGTTGTCGAGCAGTTCAAGGAAGAGAAGGACCATATAGACATTAAGACCTTAATCATTGTGGAACGCGAATCTCAGAAGGGCATTATCATTGGGCACAGGGGTCAGGCGCTGAAAAAGGTAGGCTTCATGGCTCGCAAGGATATCGAGCATTTCTTCGAGAAGAAGGTGTTCTTGGAAATGTTTGTCAAGGTGGAGAAGGATTGGCGTAACCGAGACAACATCTTGAGGGATTTTGGTTATCAGTTGGATTAACAAGAAGCATACAGAGGAAATTTTATGGGAAATATAGTAGCAATTGTAGGCAGACCCAACGTTGGGAAGTCGACCCTGTTCAATCGCTTGACTCAATCGCGTCAGGCCATCGTCAACGAGGAGGCGGGAACAACCCGCGACCGTCAGTATGGCAAGGTGGAATGGGTTGGCAAGGAGTTTTCGCTGGTAGATACGGGCGGATGGGTAGTCAATTCGGACGACGTCTTTGAGGAAGAGATAAACAAGCAGGTGCAGATAGCGCTCGACGAGGCGGATGTTATCTTGTTTGTTGTGGACGTCATGAACGGCATCACCGACCTTGACATTGAGGTGGCGCATATCCTTCGCCGCAACAACAAGCCGGTTATTGTGGTTGCCAACAAGGCCGACAACTTCGAGATGTATGCTGCGTCGGCGGAGTTCTATTCCTTTGGCTTGGGCGACCCTCTTTGCGTGTCGGCCATCAACGGCTCCAGCACGGGTGATTTGTTGGACAAGATTGTTGGGATGCTTCCCGAAGACAAACCTCAGGAGTTGGAGGAGGAGTTGCCGCGTATTGCCATTATAGGCCGTCCGAATGCGGGCAAGTCGTCGCTCATCAATGCATTTATCGGCGAGGATCGTCATATCGTGACAGACATTGCCGGCACAACACGCGATTCCATTTACACGAAATACAATAAGTTCGGCTTGAAGTTCTACTTGGTGGACACTGCCGGTATCCGCAAGAAGGGAAAGGTGAACGAAGATTTGGAATACTATTCCGTTATCCGTTCGATTCGTGCTATTGAGAATGCCGACGTATGTATCTTGATGGTGGATGCCACCCGCGGCATCGAGAGTCAGGATTTGAACATATTCTCCTTGGTGCAGAAAAACAAGAAGGGGCTGGTGGTATGCGTAAACAAGTGGGACTTGGTGGAAGACAAGAGCCAGAAGGTGATTGACTGCTACACGGATGCCATTCGCGAGCGTTTCGCGCCGTTTACCGATTTTCCCATTCTGTTTATTTCGGCCATGACCAAGCAACGTATCTTCAAGGTGCTGGAAACGGCGAAGGCTGTCTACGACAACCGTCAGAAACATATCTCCACGGCTAAGCTCAACGAAACAATGCTGCCGATTATCGAGAACTATCCGCCTCCAGCATGGAAGGGAAAGTATATCAAGATAAAATACGTCACCCAATTGCCGACGGGCTCTGTACCTTCGTTTGCATTCTTTGCCAACTTGCCGCAATGGATTAAGGAGCCCTACAAGCGTTTCTTGGAAAACAAGATTCGTGAGAACTGGAATTTCTCGGGCACGCCAATCAATATCTTTATCCGCGAGAAATAAGAGAGAGGTGAGGAAGGTGGTTGTGGAGGGTCATTTCCTCCCGAAGTCTGCTGGTATTTCGCCCCACTCGATGGTCTCCCACTTTATTATCCGTGTGCTGTAGGTGTGAGTCTTCAGCCAATTCTCGGCGCGTTCAATCATGTTGAAGATGGGTTCGTTTTCAGCCACGCGCTGGAGCATTGTCTTGCATTTTTTCTTCTTTACCCACCCGATGGCGTTGCGGCTGTCGGAGTAGATGGGCAGATTGCTCCCTTTCTGCTGCAGAAGGGCCAGTCCGTGCACAAGCGCCAAGAACTCGCCGATGTTGTTGGTGCCTTTCTTCATAGGCCCGATGTGGAAAATCTCCTGCCCGGTGGCTGTGTATACTCCGCGATACTCCATGTCTCCCGGGTTACCGCTGCAGGCTGCGTCAACGGCTATGCTTTCGGCTATGGGTTTGGTGGCAGATGCATGGGTGGTCAGCATGTGGGTGCCCTTTGCCGACGAGACTCTTTTGAGGTAGCTCGCATATCCCTTTTCGAAGGCTTCAACGGCTTCTTCCCGGGTGTCGAACGATTTGTATCTCGCGCCCTTCTGCCCTTCTACCTGCTTCTTGCAATCAGCCCAATTGTCGTAGATGCCGGGCTTGAGTCCTTCCCACACCACATATTGTTTTCCCTTCTTTGCCATCTTTCTTTTCTTGTTCGTTTGTTTGAGGGGCAAAGTTAACGCTTTGCGTGAGTAAAAACATTGCCCGATTTCCTGCAATTCCATCGCGCGTTACTGCGGGATAGAATCAATAGCCGTCAATTATACCGCGCGCTAATGCGGGGTATAATTGTAAGGAAAAAACCGGTTGCCCTAAGGCATCCCGGGGGAGGTTTTCCATGTAAGTTATCCCCCATAAGGGGAAATGCCTTACTTTTGCGGCAATCAATCGCATACAAAATGAAGCGAATATTCCTGACAGGTTATATGGGTGCCGGAAAGACGACGTTGGGCAAAGACCTCGCCAAGTTGATGGGCCTTTCTTTTATCGATTTGGATTATTACATCGAGGAACGTTATTGCAGAACAGTGAGTAGGATATTTGCCGAGAAGGGTGAAGACTGCTTTCGGGATATCGAGAGGCGGCTGCTCCACGAGGTGGCAATGTTTGAAGACGTGCTGATATCCACCGGCGGCGGCACTCCCTGCTTTTTCGACAATATGTCGTTTATGAATGGGGCGGGCACAACTGTCTACCTCAAGGTCTCGGTGAAAGAGTTGGCAGCGCGCCTCGACATCAGCCGTACAACGCGCCCCGTGCTCAAGAACCGTTCGGGCGACGAACTGTTGGCCTTCGTGGCAGAGAGCTTGAAGAAGAGAGAACCATACTACATGCAGGCTTCGGTGGTGTTTGATGCCGAGGTGATGCAGACCAAAGAGGACGTCCGCAACCTGTCTCAAGCACTGAGGGAGATGATAGGCTAATGTATTTTTGCGTACATTTGCGGGCATTTAACAAGCAGTTAAGACAAATATCAATAAATCATGGCAGAAAAAACAAAAGTAACAACCTTGGAAAAGGTCGTCATCCGTTTCTCGGGAGATTCCGGAGATGGAATGCAACTGACCGGAACGATTTTTTCTAACCTGTCGGCTATTTTTGGAAATGAGATATCCACATTTCCTGACTATCCGGCGGAAGTGCGTGCTCCTCAAGGTACGCTGAGCGGTGTGTCGGGCTTTCAGGTTCACCTGGGCTCGCGTAAGATTTTTACCCCTGGCGACAAGGCGGATGTCCTCGTGGCTATGAACCCCGCAGCCTTGAAGGTTAACGTGAAAAATATCAAGCCCGGTGCGATTGTTATCGTTGATACCGATTCTTTCATGAAAAGCGACTTGGAGAAAGCTTTGTTTACAACCGATGACCCGTTCAAGGAACTTGGCTTGAACAGCGTGCAGGTAGTTGCCGCCCCAATCTCCACGATGGTGAAAGACGGACTCTCGGAGTTTGGGCTCGACCATAAGACTGCTCTTCGCTCGAAGAATATGTTTGCTTTGGGTCTTGTATGCTGGTTGTTCGACCGTCCGCTGGAAGAAGCCATGCACATGCTTCAGAACAAGTTTGCCAAGAAGCCGGTAATTGCTCAGGCAAATATCAAGGCTCTTACCGACGGCTACAACTATGGTCATAATATCCATGCATCGGTATCGACCTACCGTATCGAAAGCAAGAAGGCCGAACCGGGATTCTATACAGACGTAAACGGAAACAAGGCAACATCCTACGGATTGATTGCTGCAGCCGAGAAGGCGGGCTTGAGACTGTTCTTGGGTAGCTACCCCATCACTCCTGCCACCGACATCCTGCATGAACTGGCAAAGAGAAAAGACATGGGTGTAATCACGGTGCAGGCAGAAGACGAGATTGCCGGCGTATGTACGGCTATCGGCAGTAGCTTTGCCGGATGCCTGGCAGCCACATCGACCTCCGGTCCGGGCTTGGCCCTGAAGAGCGAGGCAATAGGTTTGGCTGTAATAGCAGAACTGCCGTTGGTGGTTATCGACGTGCAGCGCGGTGGCCCCTCAACAGGTATGCCTACCAAGAGTGAGCAGACCGACCTCAGGCAGGCACTCTACGGCCGTAACGGAGAATGTCCGCTGGTGGTAGTTGCTGCCTCCACCCCTACAGACTGCTTCGACGCAGCCTACTGGGCAGGAAAGCTGGCAGTGGAGCATATGACGCCGGTTATCCTCCTTTCTGATGCCTTCATCGCCAACGGCTCTTCTGCTTGGAAGTTGCCTGACCTTGACAAATACCCGGAGATTCATCCCAACTATGTATCCAACTACAAAGGCGAAAAACCGTGGAAGGCATATCGCCGCGACAAAGAAAGTTTTGTACGCTATTGGGCAATCCCCGGAACAGAAGGCTTCATGCACTGCTTGGGCGGATTGGAGAAAGACTATGAAACGAGTGCCATCTCTACCGACCCGGCAAACCATCAGAAGATGGTGACCACACGTCAGGCCAAAATCGACAAGATTTCCGACTATATCCCCGAGCAGGAAGTGATTGGCGATTTGGATGCCGACCTCCTCTTGGTGGGATGGGGCGGAACCTACGGACACCTCTATGAAGCCATGGAAACGATGCACGAACAAGGCAAGAAGGTGGCTTTGGCTCACTTCAAGTTCATCAGCCCGCTTCCGAAGAATACGGCTGACGTACTTTTGCGATACAAGAAAGTGGTGGTTGCCGAACAAAACAACGGACAGTTTGCAAGCTATCTTTGCGGCAAGGTGCCCGGTTTCAAACCTTACAGATTCAATCGTGTGAAAGGTCAGCCTTTCGTTGTTGCGAGATTAGTTGAGGAGTTTACTAAAATATTGGAGGCATAAGAAATGACAGATATGAAATTCGAACCGAAAGATTATAAGAGTGACCAGTATGTGCGTTGGTGCCCCGGGTGTGGCGACCATGCCGTGTTGAGCTGTTTGCATAAGGCAATGGCAGAAGTTGGGGTGGCACCTCATAATATGGCTGTCATATCGGGTATCGGGTGCTCTTCCCGTTTACCTTATTATATGAATACATACGGCTTCCATACCATTCACGGACGTGGCGCAGCAATTGCAACGGGTGTGAAGACGGCTCGTCCCGACCTGAGCGTTTGGCTGATTACCGGTGATGGCGACTGCCTGGCTATTGGTGGCAACCATTTCATCCATGCCGTACGTCGTAACGTAGACCTTAACATAGTATTGTTCAACAATAAGATTTATGGCTTGACCAAGGGACAGTATTCGCCGACTTCCGACCGCGGGTTCGTCTCCAAAAGCTCTCCCTACGGAACGGTGGAAGACCCGTTTATCCCGGCTGAGTTGGCTTTGGGTGCACGTGGAAACTTCTTTGCCCGCGTGATTGATGTGGACTTGAAGAATACGACGGAGGTGTTGGCTGCCTCTGCCCGCCATAAGGGAGCTTCGGTTACCGAGGTGTTGGTAAATTGTATGATATTCAACAATGGTATCCACAAAAACATTGTTGACAAGGAATATCGCGATGACCGTACCATTTTCCTTCGCCACGGCGAGAAAATGATATTCGGAAAAGAAAAGAACAAAGGCATTGTGCTCAATGGTTTGAAGCTGAAAGCGGTTACGATTGGCGAAGACGGCTATACCATGGACGATGTCCTGGTTCACGATGCTCACGAGAAAGACAATACGCTTCACATGATGCTGGCAATGATGTCTGGCGATATGCCGCTTGCCTTAGGTGTGATTCGGGATGTGGATGCCCCGACATACGATGAGGCCGTTCACAAGCAGATTGAAGAAGTGCAAGAGAAGAATCCTACTCGCAAGCTGAAGGACCTCCTGATGCAAGGCGAAGTATGGGAGGTGAAATGACAAATGGATAGGGGGGTGTGCCGACACAGACA
>CAVJCD010000082.1:0-9667 GCA_963648005.1 Tannerellaceae bacterium
AACATTAAGGTTTTTACGTACTGTGGTAATTGATGAATGCAACAGGGAAGCTGCTTTTGAAGTACTAATAAGGTCTTTTGCAGCAGCTGCATATACCAAGGTTTCAAACCTGTCAGTAAGGTCTTCCTTGTAACACGAAGCTTCCACGTATTGACACAAAGACTGGTCCTGACGCTTGCGAATATTGTAACTCCTATATCTGCTATCATTCACAATGCCTAACTCATGGAGTTTGTGCATGATGGCATCAATGGAGATGCCATATACCAATTGAACCTTTCTGAGTTCCGACAGAGAAATCTTCTCGCCAGGGTTGAAGAACTGTTGCAAAGTGGACGTTGGAAGCAGCATCTCACTTGCGAAAGCATTACACAACTTTTCCTGTTGGCGAGGTGTGAGTTCAGGAGAGAATCTGTCATTATATAAGATGTGTCCTAATTCATGCAGACCTGTAAAACGACGACGCTCCACATGGGACTGAGCGCTATTAAGCACTACGATATAGTCCTTATTGCCCACAATACCGCTGACGCCATCGAAACCTTCCGGAGCTTCTGTTGCTATAACTTTTATTCCTTTAGACTCCAGAACGTTCTGTACGTTGCCTATTGCATCCTCGCCAAGATTCCAGTCACGACGCACATCAATGGCCAACTGACGCATTTGTTCGGGCGTTGAGACTGTAGGCCCTTCGCTTCTATGCATGTCATTAGATGGTTTGCCTAAAAGTTCCTCTATCTCAAGATAACGTTCTATTTGGTCCTGAATCTGTACCTTCAGCGCATTGACTTCCTTTGCGCCAGTATCGGACTTCTTTCTGAAAGATACCTGGAACTGATTAGCATCAAATGCAAAAGGACGCAGAAAATATTCCACATCCACATTCAATGCCGTTGCCAGAGCAATCATAATGGTACTGGTAGGCTTCATCTTTGCAGACTCATACTTGGAGATGGCTTGTTTGGTAACAAGTCCTCCTATAAGCTTTACCAGTTGATCCATGGAAATCTTCTTCAAGACTCTGGCTTGCTTTAGTCGTTGTGCGAATATTTCTAATTCAGTCATAGTCGTATACTCTTATTTGTTGACAACAATAACAAATATTATCCGAATGTAAACAAGAAAATCTGAGAAAAGTTGTGTTTTGCGGTTGATTTTTATAAGCTTTTAGCATAAATGTCAACTATAGTATAAGTATAAACAGTCGAAAAAATATAACACTCGCATATAGTTCATGATATTGGATAATATTTATTCGTTGCGAAGATATCTGAAGACGGGACTGGTCATAGATTGGCCCCAATTCAAAACTTAGAGCGGGAAATACAATGTTGCCATAAAAATAAGCATTCAGAAAATTGCAAAGCCACATTTTTTCAGTGTCCAAAAGATGCGTGCCCTACATTGGGGTTAAAACCGTCCGAAAATTGTCCGAAACTGGACGGCGGGGAAAGCCCTAAAACAAAAAAATAACCTGCTGATTTTTCAGCAGGTTATTTTTTTGAGTTTTTGCTCAAAGCGGAGAGACAGGGATTCGAACCCCGGGAACCTTTCAGTTCAACGGTTTTCAAGACCGCCGCAATCGACCACTCTGCCATCTCTCCAAAATGTTGTAGTTTGCTTTCAATCTCTCTTGATTGCGCGGCAAAGGTAACGATTATTTTTTCACCGCCTAACCTTCGCTTGTTTTTTTATTCCCTTATGCGGATAATTTTCTTTTAACCGTTGGTGGAATATGTGGCCGTTTGCGTTTTATCGTTACTTTTGCAACCCACAATCATCAATAAAGTAATAGTTTTATGAGAACGTTGAAAGACCTGTTTCTGGTTTCGGTCGTGTTGCTGCTCGTCAGTTGTTCCTTGTCTGCCCAATCGGATAAAAACAAAACGGAAAGCGCTGCCGCCCAAGGAGAGGTGGTTGCCCTAACCAAGGCGGACTTCCTTTCCAAAGTATATAATTATGAAAAGAACCCGCAGGAATGGGTGTATGAAGGTTCCCGCCCGTGCATCGTGGATTTCTATGCCGACTGGTGCGGTCCCTGCAAGAGAGTGGCGCCTGTTTTGAAAGAACTGGCCAAGGAGTACAAGGACGATATCATCATTTATAAAATCAACGTCGACAGCGAAGAGGAATTGGCCAATGCCTTCGGCGTGCAGAGTATTCCCACCTTGCTGTTTATCCCAATGAAAGGTAAGCCGCAGGCTGCGCGTGGTGTGCTCTCAAAGGAAGACTTCGTCAGGCAGATTAACGGGTTTATGTTGGGTAAGAAATGATGCTTGGCGAGGTTGCCTCGGTACATGTTGCTTGGGGCATTTCTAAAAGCTATAATGGTTGCACTATACAAAAGAAAGGGCTAAATTTGCCCGTCAGAAATAAATAGGATTGGAAATGATTAATAAGATTAAGGCTCTGCTTAAGGAAGTGGAGGATATGAAGGCTGCGAATGCCGAAGAACTGGAAGCTTTACGAATCAAATATCTCAGCAAGAAGGGAGAAATATCTTCCTTGATGAACGACTTCCGCAGTGTGGCGGCAGACCAGAAGCGTGAGGTGGGGCAGTTCTTAAACCAATTGAAGACAGCCGCACAAGATAAAATCAACGAATTGAAGGCCGGCTTCGACAATATGCAGACCTCCGAAGAGGATATCGACCTCACCCGCACAGCCTATCCGGTGCAATTGGGCACACGCCATCCCCTCTCTATCGTAAAGGAAGAAATCTGTGATATCTTCGGGCGACTGGGGTTCAGCATCGCTGAAGGTCCGGAGGTGGAAGACGATTGGCATGTGTTTTCTTCTCTGAATTTTGCTGAGGACCATCCCGCACGCGATATGCAGGATACGTTCTTCATTCAACATAATCCGGATGTTTTGCTTCGTACGCATACATCTTCGGTGCAGACTCGCGTGATGGAGAAACAGCAACCTCCCATTCGTATTATCTGTCCGGGCCGTGTATACCGCAATGAAGCCATTTCTTATCGTGCCCACTGCTTCTTCCATCAGGTGGAGGCTTTGTATGTCGACAAGAATGTTTCGTTTGCCGACCTGAAGCAAGCGTTGCTTTTCTTTGCAAAGGAAATGTTTGGTCCGGAAACGAAAATACGTTTGCGTCCATCATACTTCCCGTTCACGGAACCGTCTGCCGAGATGGATATTTCTTGTAATCTCTGCGGCGGCAAAGGATGTGCCTTCTGTAAGCACACCGGCTGGGTGGAAATCCTCGGTTGCGGTATGGTAGACCCGAATGTGCTCGAGAATTGCGGCATCGACAGCAAGGTATATACAGGATATGCTTTGGGCATGGGCATAGAACGTATAACCAACTTGAAATACCAAGTAAAAGACCTTCGAATGTTCTCGGAAAACGATATCCGTTTCTTGAGACAGTTTGAAGCAGCCAAATAAAGTTGCGAACCTAAAATCATTTTACCATTCCCCGGGCTTTAACCGGCCCGGGGAAACACACCGGAAGGAATGAAAAAAGAAGAACGATATAAAGGTGTGTTGGATTGGTTCGAAAAGCATGTGCCGGTGGCAGAGCCGGAGTTGCATTATGAAAATCCATATCAATTGCTTGTAGCCGTCATCCTCTCGGCTCAGTGTACCGACAAACGTGTAAACTTGGTTACACCCGCCTTATTTCGTGATTTCCCGACAGCGGAGGTTATGGCTGTGTCGACACCCGAAGTTGTGTATGAATACATCCGCAGTGTGTCTTATCCGCATAATAAATCGAAACATTTGGTTGGAATGGCAAAGATGCTGGTGTCCGATTTTGGAAGTGTGGTGCCTTCGGATATAGATGATTTGCAGAAACTGCCGGGTGTGGGACGTAAAACGGCCAATGTCATTGCGTCGGTTATCTACAATAAACCGACGATGGCTGTGGATACACATGTGTTTCGCGTTGCCAACCGTATTGGTTTGACCAACAACAGCCCAACACCTTTTAAGACGGAAATGGAACTCATGAGGCATATCCCGGAAAGACAAATACCGATTGCCCACCATTGGCTGATTCTACACGGACGCTATGTATGTACAGCGCGAAAGCCTCAGTGCGAATCCTGCGGACTAACGCCTTGGTGTAAATTCTTTCTTAAGGGGAAACTATAGTTGTCTATTCCACATACCTCACCTCTGGCATAATCTCAATGCCAAAACGGTCCTTTACGGCTGTGCGGATACTTTCTGCCGCCAATGCTATTTCGTACCCTTTTGCGTTTCCCAAATTGACGAGTACTAAAGCTTGCTTTTCGTAGACACCAACTTCTCCATGCGATTTGCCTTTGAAACCACATTGTTCAATCAGCCAGCCTGCCGGAACTTTCACCTTCCCCTCGCCGGCAGGGTAGGAGGGCATCGTGGGGTATTGTTTTTTTAGGTTGTTATACTGAGCCGATGGAATAATGGGGTTCATAAAGAAGCTGCCGGCATTTCCTAATTTGTCCGGGTCGGGCAATTTTTCTTTACGTATTGCAATCACTGCATCCCGGACGGTCTTGGGCGAAACCTCCGGATAGGCAGACAAAGCTTCTTTCAAATTGCCGTAATTGATGGAGAAGACAGGCTGTTTGTTTAGCTTCAACAATACGTAGGTGACGATGTGCGGGTCGTTATGTTCGTTTTTGAAACAGCTGTAACGGTAGCCGTATTCGCACTCTTTGTTTGTGAAAACCCGTTTCTCGAAAGTTAGTTGATTGTAAGTCTCCACACTTTCTATCACGTCTTTTATTTCGACCCCATAGGCTCCGATGTTTTGTACTGCGGCGGCTCCTGTCTCTCCGGGGATAAGAGAGAGATTCTCGATGCCTCCCCAACCATGGGTAACGGCATATTCCACCACATCGTCCCACTTCTCGGCGGCTCCCACACGCAGCAAGACGTGTTCGTCTGTTTCTTTTTCTACCTTGATGCCTTTAATGGCTGAATGAAGAATGATGCCGTTAAAATCGTTTATGAACAACAAATTACTTCCACTTCCGATATGCAGCGACAAGCATTCTTGGAAATACTCGTCCCGTAAGATTCTCTCCAACTCCTCTTCGCTTGCATATTCCATGAACCACCGCGTTCTCACTGAAAGATGGAACGTATTATGCTTCTCAAGTGAGTAATTTTCTTCTATCCTCATAACAATCTCTTGTCTATTTACGATTTGCGGTATTCTATCGGAGAAATACCCATGTGCTTCTTAAAGAATTTACCAAACGTCGACTGGTCAGAAAAATGTAGCATGTCAGCCACTTCCTGCACTGTTGTATGTGGGGTCTTCAGCATGACTTTTGCTTCCACAATCAGTGCATCATCAATCCATTTATTGGCAGACCTGCCGGTCTGTTCCTTCAAGATGGATGAGAGATATTGTGGAGTGATAAAGAGTTTCTCTGCATAGAACGTCACTACATGTTGCTCCTTACAATGCTCAAATAATAGTCTGAGGAACTTCTCGAAAATCTCCTCTTTGCGTGAGAGAGCAGGTACCGATAGCCCGTCCTTCTTCCCCATAAGGATGTTGGCCAATTCAAGGAGAAATCCGACGAAAGAGTTTTGCATCACTTCTTTTTGAAAGAAATGTTCCCGATTCCTTATCTTGCTTCTCAATAACTCAATGTAATCGTCTATCAGTTTGGTCTCTCGGGGCTCAAAGACAGTACACGGATTTTTCTTCATTTGCATATAATTGGCCATTGAAGGACTGCGCTTTGCCGTATTGCACTCGTCAAGGAATTCGCGCGAAACGGCCAACAATTTTGCCTTGAAATCAGGACTGGTCTTGTTGAGCTGTAGCGTATGCGTTGGCATGATAACAGCAAAACAATTGCGCTCGATGGTATAGGGAACATAATCTAAAGCTATATCGGAAGAACCATCCAACACCAAAACCATCAACAAAGCATCCAATCTCATCGGCATGGTGGGCTCGTTTGACTCTCTGCTTCCAATCTGATTGCCATCAATGTCGGCAATCAAGAATATGTCTTGGAAACTGTCGCGTATAACTATGCCTTCGTTCAGTTCGGCAAACTTTATCAAAGGAAGATTTTTCATGACTATAGAATTCTCAACGGCTTAAGGTAATATCTTGGCTATCCATCCACCGCCGGCAGACATGTTAATCCGAATGGTGTCACCCTTCTTTACATCTCGTACTTCGTGCTTATAATCTGTGGCTGTAGCATCGGCATTGACGCCATCACGAATGATTTCCATCTTATACGATTTTCCCTCCTTCAAAAAGTCGAAATTCAAAGACAGTTCACGTGAGTTCCAATTGGTGATTGCTCCCACATACCAAGCCTCTCCACTGCGGCGGGCGATGGCAACATGTTCTCCAACTTTACCGGAGAGAGCCCGGGATTCGTCCCATACAACCGGTAGAGAGAACAAGAAACGGGAACATTCATCTTCTGCGTAATAAACCGAAGGAGCGTCGGGCACCATCTGCATTGGACTATAGGAGATGATGGCCATCGCCAAAGAATGGGCACGGGAGCCTTGACCAAGAGGTGTCTCTCCAATAGTCCTGAACTTGCTCTTGCTGGCATTCAACATTGTGCCGGGAATATAGTCGGCAGAACCTGCCACGTTGCGAATGAAAGGCAGCGTACAGTCGTGTATGGGAGATATGATACCGTTGGCTCCATTCATCTCGAATTCAGCCAAAGCCTCTCGTGTAAGTACATTGGGATAAGTCCTGCTCAATCCATCCGGGCCGTATGCTCCGTGGAAGTTGACCACCAGATGATGTTGGGCGGCTTTCTGCGCTGCTTCCCAATAAAAACGAACCATCTCTTGGTCGAAACGAGCCATGAAATCTATCTTGATGCCTTTCACACCCCACTTCTCGAATAGCTCAAATATGTTGTCTATCTTGTCGTACAACTGATGATACGAGACCCATAACATTAAGTCTACTTTTTTGGATTTACAGTATTTGGCTATTTCTTCTATGTTCATTTCCGGAATCGGCTGTCGCAAATCGCCTCTGTTCCATCCGTCGTCAATCAAGAAATATGAAATGCCATACTCTGAGGAAAAGTCAATCATATACTTGGCTGTCTCGGTATTCATCCCGGCCTTGAAATCAACTCCGGTTACGCCTCTTCGTCCCCACCAGTCGAAATAAGTCCAGCCAGGTTTAATCCAGGATGTGTCTTTCAGCCGACACTCTTCGCCAAGCAACCATACCATCTGGTTCGACAATAGGTCTGCATCCTTATCGGCAATAGCCATTATGCGCCAAGGAAACGAACGTGTGCCTTTCACTTTTGCTATATAGTCGTGGCGTTGGGTAACGGCTCTTTTGTTGTAGTAATTGTCAGAATTGAGATATTCGGCAGGGTAGTTCCAGTGATGCATCTTTAGTGCCTTATTCTCGGCTTTCAGCCACATGACAGGGTAGTCTTGAATGTCGGCTTCTAGAAACACTATGCTGCAAGAGCTCGGAGTACTTATCAAAGCCGGTAAGTTACACATGTCTTTTTTTGTCAATCTCCCAAACTTCTCCGTTACATATGGTTCTTCACATGAGCTTCCGGGATTGTTGTCGCGCTGGAAAATGAACTTGCAACTATCGTCAAAAGCATAGGCTGCACTCTCATCATATACTGTGAAGTCATCTTTCAGACCGGTAACAAAACGATAAGCCACGCCTTCGTTGTATGCCCGAAGTTCTATCGATACGTTTCCTTGAAAGTCTATTCGGAGTTGATTGTAGTTCTCTCGGATAACGGCATTCTGTTCCTTTACTACGGGATGGAGTTCGCGGGAAACGGATGTGCGGCTTGTCTTCTTTATCTCCGCCTTTGTGCCGGGCATATCCCCCAAGTCTGTTCGCATGGAGATGTTGTCGATACGATAGAGGAGTTCACCGTGCTTAAACACTTCCAAAGACAGATGGTCTCCCTTTTCAACCAAGGCTTTCAGTTGTTTGTCAGGAGAAAGCAGTTCCAATGGCTTGGCGTAGATGGATAATGAACCCATCAAGCATGTTATTAACAATAGAAATCTCATACTCGTTAGTTTAGTATACCACATACTTTTCTCCCTCAATCTTCAGTTCTCCGAAACTGCCTTCCGACTTATAGGGTTGGCCACCGCCGATGTACAACTCAACTTGTCCGGCATTTTCCACCAGGTTGCCTTTATTGTCTACCAATGCCAGCTCTTCAGGCGAGAGGGTGAAGGTGACGGTCTTACTTTCGCCTTTAGCAAGGTGGATGCGTTTGAACCCTTTCAAGGCACGGAGCGGAACACGCGTATTCCCGTTTTGGGGATGAGATACGTAGAGTTGAACAACCTCGTCTCCATCTCTCTTGCCAGTGTTTGTTACGGTTGTTGTTACTTCAATATTCTCTCCAGTCTTGATGGAGGATACGTTCTTAAGAGGGTCATATTTGAAGGATGTATAGCTCAACCCGTAGCCAAACGGATAGCGGACATCACCCTTGAAATAACGATACGTACGGGATGCCATTGAATAATCTTCGAAATCGGGCAAGTCTTCATCATTCATATAAGAGGTGAGTGGCATACGGCCTGCCGGGTTGTAGTCTCCAAACAATACATCGGTGATGGCATCACCAGCGGCTTGTCCGCCATACCAAGCTTGGAGGATGGCATCGGCATTACGGCTCTCCCATTCAAAACTCATAACGGAACCTGACATGTTGACCAAAATCAACGGACGGCCCGTCTTCTTCAGTTCTTTCATCAGCTCGGTCTGTACCGGTGGAAGCTTGATGGTGGTGCGGTCGCCGGTAGCAAAGCCACCATAACCGGCAGCTCCTGCGTCGCCAGCTTCACCCTCATAATTGGCACTGATACCACCGACAAAAATGATAACGTCGGCTTTCTTTGCACGGGCAGCCACTTGGGCAAACGATGGTGCACCCTCCAGCTTCTGAACGATGCCTACTCCCGTAAGGGTGTCAATCTCAATCGTGTTGCCGAAGCGTTTCTTTAGGCTCTTGTACGGAGTTATTATCTCGCTCGGGGTGCCAAAATAGTTGGCAAGCAACGTGCTGCTATTGTCCATATTCGGACCGATTAGGGCAATTTTCTTAATCTTGGATGCATTCAACGGCAGTATATTCTTGTTGTTTTTCAGCAGGACCATTGACTCTTGTGCCATCTTGTAAGCGTGAGCCTTGTGTGCGTCGCATTCAATTACCTCGCGACCGATTGAAGAGTAGGGCACACGGTTGAAGGGGTCGAACATACCCAACTTGAACTGAATCTTGAAGAGACGTTCCAAAGAAACATTAATCTCTTTTTCCGAGATGATACCTTTCTGAACGCCCTGTAGAAGTTTCGGATACAAATCACCGCATTCCAAATCGGTTCCTGCCAATACGGCGTCCGCTACGGCTTCGATATCGTTGTTGTGTGTCTTGTGGGTGTGGGCAAAGTTGTTGACGGCCCAGCAGTCGGATGTTACATAGCCATCAAACTTCCATTGGTTGCGAAGGATGTCCTGCAACATTTCATTATGACCGCAGCATGGCTTTCCGTTTATACGGTTGTAGGCACACATCACTCCGTGAACTTTTGCCTTCGTGACCAATTCGCGGAAAGCAGGCAGATATGTATCCCAAAGGTCATACAAAGAAGGACGTGCTTCAAAATAGTGTCGGTTGCCTTCCGGACCACTGTGTACGGC
>CAVJCD010000083.1:0-9623 GCA_963648005.1 Tannerellaceae bacterium
GTCTTGGAGCTGCGCAACAAGCATATTCGGATATGCACGGGGTCGCAGACAATACTATTGCATTGGGCTATGCCGTTGCCTATCCGTTGGGTGTTATCGGTATTATCCTGTCCATTATTTTTATCCGCTACGTGTTCAGAGTCTCCTTCGATAAAGAGAATGAGGACTTGAACCGCCTGGAGGCTTCGCATGCCAATGAGGCGAAACCTATTTCGCTTATAGTGAAGAATCCGGCTGTATTCAACAAGACTGTAGGCGAGTTGTCGATGTTGTTGGAACACCGCGAGTTTGTTATCTCACGTGTATGGCACGACGATACAAAGCAGATTGAGATTGCTTCGGCCAATGTTCAGCTGAAAGAGAACGACAAAATCTTTGTTATCACAACCGAGCAAGACGCCGAGACCATCAAGACATTCATTGGTGAAGAGATTGAGATGGAGCGCAAGCAGTGGATACGTATGGAGAGTTCGTTTATCAACCGTCGTATCTTGATAACAAAGCCGGAGTTGAATGGCAAGCGTCTTGGTCAGTTGAAGCTACGTAAGCTGTATGGCATCAACATTACGCGTATCAACCGTGCCGGTATGGATTTGGTGGCAATGCCGAATTTGACTCTGCAGGTGGGCGACCGTGTGAATGTTGTTGGTACGGAAACGGCAGTAGCCAACGTTGAGAAGGTATTGGGTAACTCAATGAAACGCCTCAACGAACCGAATCTGATTGCTATCTTTGTTGGTATTGGTTTGGGTATCATCCTCGGAAGTATTCCCGTTTATTTCCCCGGCATACCGCAGCCTATAAAACTCGGATTGGCAGGCGGTCCGCTGATTGTTGCTATTCTTGTCAGCCGCTTTGGTTATAAGTATAAGTTGGTTACCTATACAACGCAGAGTGCCAACTTGATGTTGCGTGAAGTGGGTATAACAATGTTTCTCGCTTGTGTGGGGTTAAGCGCAGGCGACGGCTTTGTGGATACGATAGTCAACAATGGTGGTTTTGCGTGGATAGGCTATGGTTTCATCATCACTACCGTGCCGTTGCTCATCATCGGTTGCATTGCCCGATATTTCTGTAAGGTTAACTATTTCACGCTTATGGGTCTGATTTCCGGTAGTATGACCGACCCGCCTGCATTGGCGTACTCCAATGCAACGGCAGGCAACGATGCTCCCGCTGTTGGATATGCAACGGTCTACCCGCTCACAATGTTCTTGCGAGTGCTCACGGCCCAGTTGCTGATATTATTCTTTGCATGATAGAATCCCTCTAAAAAGGGGGGGGGAGATTTCTGCTCTACTCAAAACAGTGCCGCTGATAGTATTGTCAGCGGCATTGTTTTTTCTGGCAAGTTTGGGGTTTGATTGATTGAAGCAAAAAAATGGCTTCAGAGTGTAGTGAATGATGTTTCTTTGCGTTTGTTATAGCAGAAATGTTTCTGGCCAGAACAAACAAAAACAATAATGGAAATAACAAAACAAGAGTTTGAGAAGCTCATCAAGGAAAACAAAGACACCATCTATACAGTGTGTTATCTGTTTTCCAAGGATGAAGACGAGGTGGCAGACCTCTTTCAAGAGTCGCTCATCAACCTTTGGAAGGGCTGTCAGAAGATTGTGCAACAAAACGTGAAAGGTTGGGTCTATCGTGTGTGTCTTAACACATGCATCTCTCAGGAGCGTAAGAACCGCCGGCATAGGCATGCGGAACTTACCATGGACGTGTCGCCGTTCGACAAGAAAGACGCTCGGACACGTCAGGTGGGACTGCTGCACGAGCGCATAAGCAGGTTGCAACCCTTCGACCGTGCCATCGTTTTGCTTTGGCTTGAGGATATGAGCTACGAAGAGATTGGCTTGATTCTCGGTCTCACGGTAAAGAATGTGTCGGTACGTTTGGTGCGCATCAAGGAACAACTCAAACAAATGTCTAACAATTAAAACAAATCATCATGGACGAAAAAATCAATATCGATTCTATCGACAATCTTGATATTATGCGTCAAGAACTCACAAAGTTCAAATCGATGCTCAAACAACAACAGATAGTGAACGAAAAGATGATGCGCCGTTCGATGCAGAAAGACTATTCCAAAGAGCGGAAGGTGGTTGCGTGGGTATGTGCGTTGGTAATCTTTGCCATTCCGGCAATGGCGCTTAACACATTCATTGTTCCGACATTTCCCTTATGGTTCTTCGTGCTCACAGTTGTTTATCTGATACTTTGCGTGGCATTTTCGTATTATGCAGTGCGTAGATATGTGTCCGACGACTTGATGTCGGGCGATATCATCTCTGTGGCAGAACATATGTTGGCATACAAAAAACTGAACAATCGCTGGCTTGTTTTCTTTGGCATTCCCTCACTTGTTGTTTGGGTAGGGTTGTTCTACTGGGTTTTGAGTACCAACAATATCGAATTGGCACAGCTGATGATTGTCAGTGGAACCATAGGACTTGTTGTCGGTAGTATTTGTAGCGTTATATATTACATCAGCCAGACCCGCCGCATCAACCGAATTCTTACGCAGGTTGAGGAGCTGAAGAGAAATACCGCCATGCCGCCGCAGGAGTGAAGACTATCGGTACTTCGTCTTTGGGGAGGTTTAAACCTTTTTGTCAAAACGTATAAACCTTTTGCCCGGAAGGTTTATACCTTCCTCAAAAAACAGCTCTTGCGAGGGCTGAAAAAAGCATATATCTTTTGACTTCGAAAGTCCCGTCTTTTGACTTCAAAAGATATATGTTTTGAAGATGAAAGTCCCGTCTTTTTGGGGGTGGAAAGGGTACTTGTTTGAAATGTCTTCCCATCGGCTATACGAGCAAGGTCTCGTGTTTCTCTCTTATGGTTTTGGGGAGTTTTGCCATCACAAGGTTGTACGACTCGCGTATCCATTTTTTGATGTTTTCATCGGGGAAGGTGTTCTCAATCGTGATGTCGTTCCAATGTTTTTTGTTCATGTGCCATGCCGGCTGAACGGCATCGTATTTCTCCCTCAGAGCCTCGCCATGCTCGGGCAATAGCTTGATGACAATGATTCTTCTATCCAATGGGATATGGAGGAATATCTTTCCTTCGATGCGATACACAACCCAATCGGGCCCGTAGGGCATATCTTCCGTCACACCCGGCAGACTCAGACAGTAAGTTCTTGCTTCTTCGATGTTCATCGTTGGTAGGTATTTAAAGTGGAACAGATATGGATGTTTTCGTTTGATACACGCAAATCTACGAAAATTGTAGGGGAATCTTTCTATTGTTTCCTTCGTTTTGGTTGCCTACTTTTGCGCCTCGGGGTTATGAAAAAAACTCATAAAACAGATGGCCGTAAAGAGAAGAAGAACAAAGACGAGGGGAAAGAAAAGACCTGCAACATCCTTTAGGGGAGGTCTCAAGAGGGTGTGTAGAGATGCAATTATTACTGTGGTTGGCTTTATCGGAGTGCTATATTTATACAACTACCTATACCCTTCAGATGCTGAACAAAAGAAAGGCGTCGAAACCGAGCAGCAAGAACAGCCGGCAAAGAAGGCTAAGGCGCGGTCTGTTTCGGATAGGATAGCCTCGTCGGTGCCCAAGCCCGCTTCCATCAAGATACCCTCAGGGGCAGAGATTCCCCGGCTGCAAACAAAGCGCATGGAGCAGATAATACGTCACGAAGGATACACTGTTTCCTATAATAGCGATTATAAGATAGCCAATTGGGTGGCCTACGAGCTTACTGCAAAGGAGGCAGAAAGCCAAAAGACGGGGCGTGAGAACAAGTTTGTGCCCGACCCGGAGGTTAAGGGAGCAACTGCAACCAACGAAGACTATACGCGTACCGGTTATGATAGGGGGCATTTGGCTCCCGCTGGGGATATGAAGTGGTCTGTGAAGGCGATGCGCGAGTCGTTCTACTTGAGTAATATCTGCCCACAGAAACCGGCGCTGAACCGTGGCATTTGGAAAGATTTGGAGGAGCAAAGCCGCATGTGGGCAAAAGACTATGGCTCGCTGTTGATAGCCACCGGTCCGGTTCTAACCGACGGCATGAAGCGGATGGGTAAGAACGGAGTGGGAATCCCCGGAGCTTTCTACAAGGTCCTCTGTCGTGTATCGGGAAACGAGTATAAAGCCATTGCTTTCATCTTTGAGAACAAAGACTACAAGGATGCAACACTGACATCGTTGGCTATTCCGGTGGATAGCGTGGAGAAGGTGACCGGCATAGACTTCTTTCCGCTTGTCCCCGATGAACAGGAGAAGAAAATGGAAGCAACGATTGATTGGAAGTGTTGGTCCTTCTGAGGCATTTTTACCTTTATACATACAACCGAATTGAAGCCAAGCACAATGACAGAAGCAAAACACCATAGTCATGACCATGAGGTGGAGGGTTTGAGGCGGAAAATTATCCGGATAATCCTAACTGTACTGCTCTTGGTGGCGGCTGTCTATATGGAAAAGAATCTAAGCCTCACTACATGGCAGTTGCTCGTTGTTTATCTGATACCGTATCTGTTGATAGGCTATGAGACCATTTGGTAGCCCATGCCGAGCATTTCACCCTTCATCCGATAGGAACACAGCCCTTCGCATGGCATTCCCCGCGGAAGCGACGGATGGCTGCGATGTGGATGGCAGTGTTTGCCGATGTGGGCGTAACGGTTATTGCCGTGCTCAATGCAATGAGAGCCTTGAAGAGGGGATAATGGTCCTTCGGTCTGAAAATCGTAGGTTTTATCGTAAATTTGCGACACTTATTAAACAATGAAACTACATGATTGATTTCAATGCGATACCATCGCCTTGTTATGTGATGGAAGAGAGACGGCTTCGCGATAACCTGGCGTTAATCAAAAGCGTAAAAGAACGGGCTGGAGTAAACATAATCCTTGCCTTCAAAGCGTTTGCCCTGTGGAAGTCGTTCCCCATAGTTCGCGAATATATACCCTATTCAACGGCCAGTTCCAAGTATGAAGCCCGGTTGGCTTTCGAAGAGATGGGCAGTTTGGCGCATACGTATTCACCGGCATACACGGAGGCAGACTTTCCGGATATACTTAAATACAGCAGCCACATAACCTTCAACTCTTTGTCGCAGTTTAGGAGGTTCTATCCCATGGTTAAGTCCTTTAAGGACCATGTGTCGTGTGGTTTGCGCATCAATCCGGAATATTCGGAGGTGGAAACCCAACTGTATAACCCCTGTGCTCCGGGTTCAAGGATGGGTGTTATAAGTGACCTTTTGGGCGACAAACTGCCGGAAGGAGTGGAGGGTTTGCATTTCCATACACTTTGCGAGGGCTCTTCTTTTGACTTGGAAAAGACCTTGGAGGTTGTGGAAAAGCGTTTTGCCCGTTTTCTGCCTCATATCAAATGGCTGAATATGGGAGGCGGACACTTGATGACACGCAAAGGGTACGACACGGAGCATCTTATTGCTTTGCTACGGTCGTTCAAGGCCAAGTACCCCAACTTGGAGATTATCATGGAGCCGGGAAGCGCTTTTGCTTGGCAGACAGGATTCCTTCTCACAACAGTGGTGGATATTGTGGAGAACCACGGTGTCAAAACCGCCATTATCGATGCTTCGTTTACCTGTCATATGCCGGACTGCCTGGAGATGCCATACAAGCCTGCCATTCGCAATGCTACCGATGCCATAGAAGGGAAGCCTACCTATCGTATCGGAGGAAATAGCTGCTTGAGCGGCGATTATATGGGTGATTGGTCGTTTGATGAGCCATTGAAGGTAGGAGACAGAATCATTTTTGAGGACATGATTCACTATACGATAGTAAAAACCTCCATGTTTAATGGTATACCGCATCCCTCGTTGGCTCTTTGGAGCAAAGACGATGAACTAATCATATACAAGACATTTGGCTACGAGGATTATAAGACCAGGAATAGCTGATTTGTGTTTTTCCATTCGTCTACAAATCCGTTCAGCCAAAAAAGTTGTAACTTAGCGGTCTGATTAATCAGAAATCAATCAAGCATATCACATATGGGTATTTGGGGGTTTTCCAATAAAGCGAAAAAAGAGACTTTAGACAAAGGGTTATCTAAGACCAAAGAAAACATCTTTTCAAAAATCACGCGGGCTATTGCCGGTAAGAGTAAAGTTGACGATAGGGTGTTGGATAATCTTGAGGAGGTGCTTGTCACTTCCGACGTTGGTGTAGACACAACACTTAAAATCATTGAGCGCGTCCAGAAGCGTGTGGCAAGAGACAAATATGTAACCACTGAGGAGCTGACAGCGTTGTTGCGCGAAGAGATTGCAGCCTTGCTGACCGAGAACAACACGGAAGATGCCGAAGGCTTCACCCTGCCGGAAGGCAAAAAGCCATACGTCATCATGGTTGTCGGGGTAAACGGAGTGGGGAAGACCACGACCATAGGGAAGCTGGCTTATCAGTTCAAGAAAGCAGGGAAACGTGTTTACCTTGGGGCAGCCGATACTTTCCGCGCAGCAGCAGTGGAGCAGTTGGTTATATGGAGCGAGCGTGTTGGCGTCTCAATAGTAAAACAAAAGATGGGTTCCGACCCTGCCTCTGTGGCTTTCGATACACTTAGTTCGGCAAAAGCCAATGATGCCGATGTGGTTATCATAGATACGGCCGGTCGTTTGCATAACAAGATAAACTTGATGAACGAGTTGACCAAAATCAAGAATGTGATGAAGAAGGTTGTTCCGGATGCTCCGCACGAGGTATTGCTTGTGTTGGATGGGTCTACGGGGCAGAACGCCTTTGAACAAGCCAAACAGTTTACTGCCGCTACGGAGGTAAACGCGCTGGCAGTTACAAAGTTGGATGGCACAGCCAAAGGCGGTGTGGTTATAGGTATCTCCGACAACTTCCGCATCCCTGTCAAATATATCGGCTTGGGAGAAGGAATGGAGGATTTGCAGGTCTTCAACAAGAAGGAATTTGTTGATTCATTATTCGGAGAATAACCCTCTCTTTTATTTGTCCTTAAGGATATGATATGAGAAAAAACAAGGTGGATATCATAACGCTTGGCTGTTCGAAGAATCTGGTTGATTCCGAGCAGCTGATGCGGCAGTTCGTGGCTAATGGCTATATGGTGGAGCACGACCCACACAAGATAAACGGAGAGATTGTGGTTGTGAATACCTGCGGCTTTATCGGTGATGCCCAAGAGGAGTCTATCAATATGATTGTAGAGTTGGGCGAAGCCAAGAAGAAAGGACGGATAGGTAAGCTTTATGTCATGGGATGCCTTACGGAACGCTTTCTTGAGGAGATGAAGCAAGAACTGCCCGAAGTGGACCATTTCTACGGTAAATTCAACTGGAAGCAACTGTTGACTGACATAGGTAAGTCCTATTACCATGAGTTGGCTTCAGACCGTGTACTTACAACGCCTAAGCATTATGCCTTCCTAAAGATAGCTGAGGGGTGCAACCGCACTTGTTCATATTGCGCAATTCCCATTAGTACGGGGCACTACCAATCCCGTCCGATGGAACAGATTGAAGAAGAGGTACGTCTGCTTGTTGCCCGGGGGGTAAAGGAATTCCAGGTGATAGCGCAAGACTTGACCTATTACGGAATGGATTTGTATAAAAGATGCGCTTTGCCGGAGTTGGTTGAGCGTATTTCCGATATTCCCGGTGTGGAGTGGATTCGGCTGCATTACGGCTATCCGTCGCATTTCCCTTACGACCTACTAAGAGTGATGCGTGAGCGCGACAATGTATGTAAATATTTGGATATCGCCTTGCAGCACATAAGCGACAATATGTTGCAAAAGATGCGTCGCAACATAACGAAAGAAGAAACGCTTGCTTTGTTGGAGTGTATTCGTAGGGGTGTTCCGGGCATTCATATTCGTACAACCCTAATGGTCGGTCATCCGGGGGAAACGGAACAGGACTTTAATGAACTGGTGGAATTTGTAAAGAACGTACGTTTCGAGCGGATGGGGGCTTTTGCCTACAGTCACGAAGTAGGCACTTATTCCTTCGAACATTACATAGACGATGTCCCCTCAGAGGTTAAACAAGAGAGGTTGGATTGTTTGATGCGGATACAAGAAGGTATCTCCGCTGATATAAATGCAGAGAAAGAGGGCAAAAGTTTCAAGGTGATACTCGATAGGGAAGATGACGACTTTTACGTCGGACGCTCTGAGTTTGATTCGCCCGAGGTTGACCCCGAGATACTTGTGTCGAAGGAACAGCCGTTGCGCATAGGTGATTTTTATAACGTAAGGATTGAAGGTACGCAGGCTTTCGACCTTTACGGGAAGGTGGTGCTTTGATTTTGATAAGGAGGGTATGAACAACAAAGAGTTGGTGGCAGCGTTGTCCACGAAATTGGGCTGGACCTTGCAGGAGGTAGCAGAGATGCTGGAAGGCTTCAGTGCTGTGACAGGTTCGAAACTGGCCGACGATGATGCTGTTTATTTGCAAGGTCTTGGTTTGTTTGAAGTCAAAAAGAAAGCAGAACGTATATCCGTAAACCCGGTAACGGGGAAGCGTTATCTTGTGCCTCCAAAGTTGGTGCCTGTCTTCAAGCCGGGGGTGACCGTTAAATCCAAATTGAAAGAACTTAGCGAAAATGAATAGCCGACTGACGATACAAGATTTGGCAGGTTTGCTTGCCGAGCGTACCGGGAGGAATAGGCGTGACTCAGAGCTGTTCCTTCGGGAGTTTGTTGCGGTTGTGTCGGAGGGCGTTTTTACGGATAGAATAGCTAAGGTAAAAGGGTTTGGAACCTTCAAAATCGTTTTGGTGGAAAAACGTGAAAGTATTCATGTGAATACGGGTGAGCGTTTTACCATTCCTTCGCATTATAAGATTTCTTTTCTCCCCGACAAGGACCTAAAGGAGTTGGTAAACAAACCGTTTTCTTTCTTCGAAACGGAGGAGATTTCTGAGGGTGTCGACTTTTCAGATGTGGATACATCTAAAGATGAAGAAGAGAAGGAAGCCGACGATGAAAAAATAGTGGAAACGCCTGTTGTGGAGTCCTCCGTGCAGGAATCACCGGAGATAGAGGATACTGAAGAAATGCTTAAAGACGAAACCTCTACACCTTCCCGCTGGGGAGGGGCTTGGGTGATGGTCGGTGTTGTGGCATTGGTTGCCGCGGTGTGTTTCTTCTTGTATCAGAACCGCGATTTTTTTCCTTGGATGAAGAAGTCGGAACCTTCCGTGCTTGTGGGTAGCTCTTTGCCGGGTTCGGCAGAGATGAAATTGGATACCATTCTGGCAGAAAAAGATGAGCCCCAAGAAACTCCCATAGAGGAAGAAGTGAAGAGGGATACTGTTGCTGCTCAAGCGAAAGACACAGTTGAGTCCAAGTCCCAAGTCTTGGCTAAAGTGAAGATAGAGCCGGGTAGCAGGCTAACTCTGATTTCTCTTGAGTATTATGGGAGCAAGATTTTTTGGGTGTATCTGTATGAGTTTAATAAATCGGAAATCAAAGACCCTAACAATATACCGGTAGGGACCGAAATACAAGTCCCTGCTCCGGAAGTGTATGGCATTGACAAAAACAGTCGTGCTTCCGTGGATAAGGCTGCCTTGCGCCAAGCGGAGATACTGAGCGGCGGTCAATCGTCGAATTCTCAGGCAAGATAATGGGAGAATGTGTGGCTA
>CAVJCD010000084.1:0-7336 GCA_963648005.1 Tannerellaceae bacterium
GTATCAACATAGACTGTTTAATAAAGCAAAGAGTAATGAAAAGAATACTTATTCCACTGTGCCTGGTGGTAGGAATTCATGTGGTTAGCGCGCAGCGGTCATACGTTTTCAACGCGCCTGACCGTTTGTTCGTAGAAGGTAAAGAGTTGTTTAATCTGAAGAACTATCCGGGTTGCATCGATAAGCTGACGGCTTACAAGCAGCACGCAAAGGACGCCGATTTGATTCAGGAAGCCGATTACATGATGGTGTATGCCGCCTTTGAGCAGGGGCGTGCCAACGCCGATGAGTTGCTCAAGAATTACCTTGAGAATTATCCGGCATCGCGCCATTGCGATGAGATGAATTTTCTCATCGGAAGCGTTCATTTCGGACGTGGGGAATATCAGAAAGCCATCTTTTGGTTCAACGAATCCAACATCGATATGCTCAGCGCAGAACAGCAGGAGACCTACAGTTTTAGGTTGGCTTATTCACTCCTGCAAACGGGCGATATGGACAAGGCTCGGGGTTATTTTGCCAGGATACAGCAGATAGGCACCCATTACCGTGAAGCCGCAACCTATTATGTAGCTTATATCGACTACGCAAACGGTGACTACGGAAATGCTCTGACAGAGTTTACCCGCTTGAAAGAGTCACCCGACTACAGCGAGCAGTCGCAGTATTACATCACGCAAATCTATTTCATACAGAATAAATACGAGAAGGTGGTAAGTGAGGGCAACGAGCTCCTCTCCTCTTACCCCGACAGCAAGAACAACAGCGAGGTATACCGCATCGTGGGGAACTCGTATTACCACATGGGCGAACCAAGCAAGGCAATCAACATGCTGGGCAAATACGTATCATCCACCGACAGTCCACTGAGGGGCGACCTTTATATCCTCGGTGTATGTCATTACGACAAGGGAAGTTATAGCAGTGCCGTGAATGCCCTCTCGCAGACAGTGGGCGAGAACGACGCCCTCTCGCAGAACGCTTATCTGTATCTCGGGCAATCGTACTTCAAGCTCAAAGACAAGAACAATGCCCGTATGGCTTTCGAGGCAGCGGCAACGGCATCGTTCGACAAGCAGGTGCAGGAAGTGGCGATGTATAACTACGCTCTTCTCATCCACGAGACAGCCTTTACGGGCTTCGGCGAGTCGGTGACCATCTTTGAAGACTTCCTCAACGATTTCCCGAATTCGCAATATGCCGACAAGGTGAACGACTACCTCGTGGAGGTATATCTGACCACCAAGAACTATCAGGCAGCACTCAGTTCTATCAACAAAATCAAACGTCCGAGCACCAAGATTATGGAGGCAAAGCAGAACATCCTGTTCCAGTTGGGTACGCAGTCGTTTACCAATATGAAGATGGATGAAGCCGTTGATTTGTTCACTCAGGCAATCGACCTTGGTTCATACAACGAAGAGTCGCGCAGTGACGCATATTTCTGGCGCGGCGAGTCGTATTACCGCAAGAATGATTACGGACAGGCCATCTCCGATTATCGCACATATCTCAACAATACCCGTCAGCGCAACACCGACATGTATGCCTTGGCACATTACAACTTGGGATATTGCTACTTCAAGCAGAAAGCCTACAGTGAGGCAGAGAATCAGTTCCGTCAGTATACCACCCTCGAGAGCAACCAACAAGCATCTTCACTCGCAGATGCCTACAACCGTATAGGTGACTGCCTCTATCAGAGACGTCAGTTCTCTCAGGCGGAAGAAAACTATAACCGTGCCGCACAGTTGCAGCCCTCTGCCGGAGACTACTCCATCTATCAGAAGGGATTCTTGCTCGGTTTGCAGAAAGACTATAAGGGTAAAATCAGTGCGATGGACCGCTTGATAAAAGAATATCCGGAGTCGCAATACGTTGACGACGCTCTCTTCGAGAAGGGTCGTTCGTATGTGTTGCTTGAAAACAGTTCCGGAGCAGCCAATGCCTTCGAGACATTGGTAGAGCGTTTCCCGCAAAGCAGCTTGGCACGTAAGGCGGGCATCCAGCTTGGTCTGCTCTACTTCAACGACAACCAGCCCGAGAAGGCAGCCGCAGCCTACAAGAAAGTCATAAACGACTATCCCGGCAGCGAAGAAGCAAGGGTGGCTCTTCAGGATTTGAAGTCCGTTTATGTTGACCTCAATGACGTAAGTTCGTATGTTGCCTATGTCAACTCATTGGGAGGTAACGTGCGCATGGAGGTGGGCGAACAGGATTCGTTGACCTACATAGCTGCCGAGAAGCTCTTCCTTCGCGGCGACAACGACGGGGCACGCCGCAGTTTGGTTAGCTACCTGCAGACATTCCCCGACGGCGCCTTCAGTTCAAACGCCAACTATTATTTGGGAAGCATAGCATTCTCGAAGAAAGAATACGACGAAGCCTTGCAACGATTCCAGAAGGTTATAGCAAGTGGCGACACCAAGTTCATGGAAGAATCGGTGGCACGCATGGCAGAAATGCAATATCTCACACAAGACTTCAGCACTGCGCTCGAGTCGTTCAAGCGTCTGCAGGTCATTGCCGAGAATCCCGACAACAAGCAGGCAGCCCGCCTTGGTGTGATGCGTTGCGCATTGCAAACCGGAGCACAGGAAGAAGCTCAGATAGCGGCAAGCGAACTGCTGAAAGAGCCGAAACTCTCGCCTGAAGTGGAAGCCGAAGCCCGTTATATCCGCGCCAAGGCATATATCAGTCACAAGCAGCCGGCAAAGGCGCTCGAAGACCTTAAGGCTCTTAGCAAAGACACCCGCACGGAGCACGGTGCAGAAGCCAAATACTTGTTGGCTCAGTATTACTACGACACCAACGACGACAAGAATGCAGAAAAGGTGCTTGAGAACTTTGCCAAGAACGGAACGCCTCACCAGTACTGGCTGGCACGCGGATTCATCCTTTGGGCAGACATTTATATACGTCAGGGCGACAATGTTCAGGCAAAGGCTTATCTCAACAACCTTAAGAACAACTATAAGGGCGATGACGAGATTACCGGAATGATAGAGGACAGATTAGGTAAACTAAAGTAATAACGGAATACAACGATGAAGACTATATATAGTGTAAGAGCGCTGTGTGTTATAGCCTTGCTTGGGGCTACTGCCACGATGAGCGCACAGGAAGATGCTTCGAAAGACAAGAACCTCAACCGCGAGATGACGCTCGAGAGAGATTACGACCCGACGGTGCAAGACGCAAACAAGGTGAACACCCTCCCGGTTGTCAAGGAGCCGGAAGTGAAGAAGATGTCTATCGACTATGCCGATTTCACGGTGGCAACCGAGCCGGACAAGGAAATCAGTCTCCTCCCCTCGGGCAATATCATGACGGAAATGAATTATAACAAGCGTCGCGGATATTTCAACTTCGGCGGCGGTACCAATCTCAATCTCAATGGCGACTTTGGCTACCATATCCTCAGCACCGACAAGGACCAGCTGAGATTCAATTTCTCTCACCGTTCCACCAACGGCAATGTTAAATACATGCAGGAAGGCATTCCCGAGGGAGAAGAGAAGGTAAAGGTCAAACTCAACGACAACCTCGGAGCTCTCGACTTCAGGCACGTCTTCACCCGTGCGGCGTTCAACATGGGGCTGAAGTATGGCTACTCGGCATACAACTACTTTGGGTTGCCTCTCTATGGCGGCACTCCTATGGAGGACTTCTCGGTGGCAGACCGCGAGACCAACCAGGTGGACCAAACCATCCAGGGGCACTTGGGCATAAGTTCCGTTGACGAGGGAGCACCGCTGGGATATATGATAGACCTCGGCCTTACCAACTTCTCGCACAAGTATGGTTTGAGTGAGGCGTTCGACGGATTGAAGGAGAACACCTTCAGGGTAGGGTTCAACTTCTTCTCCCCGTTCCTTGGCAGCAACACGCTTGGCGTTGCCGGCGACCTTCGCTACTATGGCTATTCTATACCTTCGGAATATAATTTGGAGACAACAACATCGCCTATTGCCACATATGACAACCATTTCAACGGCGTGCTCAACCCTTACTTCAGGACTGAGGGCGACGGCTGGTACGTGAAGATTGGCGCCAAGGTGATGATGGTAGCCGGACATTGGGACAAGTGTAAGTTTCATGCCTCTCCCGACGTGGATATCAACGTGAAGGTGGCAGACAAGACCGTCTTCTATGCCAAGGCAGGTGGCGAGCTTAGGGGCAACTCCATGTACGACCTCTCCCGCACATGCCGCTATGCCAACCCTCTCGAAGCCGTTACCCCCTCGTTCAACTGGCTCGATGCCAAGATTGGTATCCAGAGCGGCGTGGCTCCGGGCTTCTGGTTCGACGTATTCGGTGGTTATAGTATCACAAGCAACGACCACTATTTCATGGCATACAACTCTCTGATTGATTATGCCAATATGTTCAACTACGTCTCCATGCGCGATGACATCAACAGCAAGCAGCTCTTCCTCGGGGCAAACCTGAAGTATAGCTACCAGAAGCTGTTCGACATCAATCTTAAGGGCGTCTACAACAACTGGAAGATGGAGCTGGGCGATGGCTACAACGGTGACGGTGACGGCTCAATAGACCCCATCGGCAAGCCGGTGATGGAAATCAATGCCGGAGTAACGGTGCGCCCCCTCAGACATCTCTCTGCCTCACTTGACTATTACCTGGCAACGGGGCGTAAGGCCGAGGTGTTTGGCGTTACATACGACATGAACAACATCAACGAACTCAACCTCACCGGGGCATACAACTTCAACGACACCTTCGGGCTCTATCTCAAGCTTTGCAACGTGTTGTGCCAAAAGTATGAGCTCTTCTACGGCTATCCCATGCAGAGTTTCAGCGCCATGGTTGGGGTGAACATCAATTTCTAAATAAATGAAGAAAGAAATGAGCGAATCATTCAAGCCGGCCACCTTGTGTGTGCAGGGCGGCTGGCAACCCAAGAACGGAGAGCCGCGCGTGCTCCCCATCTATCAAAGTACGACATTCAAGTATTCCACCAGCGAGCAGATGGCCCGCTTGTTCGACCTTGAGGAGAGCGGATATTTCTATACCCGTCTGCAGAACCCCACCAACGATGCCGTTGCGAGCAAGATTGCTGCCCTTGAGGGAGGCGTTGCCGCCATGCTGACTTCGTCGGGACAGGCAGCCAACTTCTTTGCCTTCTTCAATATCTGCGAGGCAGGCGACCATATCGTGAGCGCCACAAGCATCTACGGAGGTACGTTCAACCTCCTCTCCGTAACACTCAAGAAGCTGGGCATTGAGTGTACCTTCGTTGACCAGGATGCCAGCGAGGAAGAGATAGCAAAGGCCTTCCGCCCCAACACCAAGCTGTTGTTTGGCGAAACGATATCGAACCCCGGAGTGATGGTACTCGACATTGAGAAGTTTGCCCACATAGCCCACAGCCACGGCGTGCCATTGATTGTGGACAACACCTTTGCCACACCTATCAACTGCCGCCCGTTTGAATGGGGTGCCGACATCGTTACACACTCCACCACCAAATATATGGACGGTCATGCCTCCACGGTGGGTGGCTGCATTGTGGACAGTGGCAACTTCGACTGGGAAGCTTGTGCCGACAAATACCCCGGTCTCTGCGAGCCGGATGCTTCCTATCACGGATTGACCTATACGAAGGCCTTCGGCAAGATGGCTTTCATAACCAAGGCTACGAGCCAGTTGATGCGCGACTTGGGGTCCATTCAGGCGCCGCAGAATGCCTTCCTTCTCAACCTCGGTCTCGAGACACTGCACCTGCGCATGCCGCAGCACTGCAAGAACGCCTTGGCAGTGGCCGAATGGCTGAAGAAATGCGACAAGGTGGCGTGGGTAAACTACCCCGATTTGAAGGGTGACAAATACTACGACCTTGCCAAGAAGTATCTCCCCAATGGTTCGTGCGGCGTATTGGCATTCGGACTCAAGGGCGGACGCGATGTCGCCATCAAGTTTATGGATAACCTCAAGCTGGCAGCCATCGTTACCCACGTGGCAGATGCCCGCACCTGTGTACTCCATCCCGCAAGCCATACGCACCGCCAGCTCACCGACGAGCAGTTGAAAGAGGCAGGCATCGCTCCCGACCTCATCCGCTTCTCTGCCGGCATCGAGAGCACCGACGATATCATCAACGACATCCGGCAAGCTATCAACGCTTAACAGATTATTTTGATTTTTGTTTAACACTGAAGCCTCGGGGAATATCTCCTCGAGGCTTCTTCTTTCTATCACCTCACCACGCTCTCACGTTGAGGCGTTTGTCCTTACCCATATCAAGCCTCATCATGAGATTCCCGAGGACAAGCCTCGGGGATGACAGAGACGAGGGGACGTGGCAAGGGCGGTGACGGGCAGTTCTCACCACGGCATGCCGTCAGTTTCAGGGTTTGGAAGCTTTGGGGGCCTTGTTCTTGGAGGCGATGAGGGTTTTGTATTCGCGGAAGATTTGGTTCACGGTGGCGATGAAGGTGTCCACGGTGTCGCTCGGCTCCAGCTCGGCAACGGCATTGACTCTCCGGGCTATCCTCGCCCAAATGCCGTCCACCACCTTGCGCGCCGACTCCGTGCTAATCTTCACGCGGGCAGCATACTCTTGGGTTCGCGTTAGGCTGAGGGCCTTATACTCGTCGTTCAATGCCTTCAGCTTCGCAAAGTACATAGTGAGATTGAGCGTCTCGGCGGCAGCCTTCATTTTCTCGTTCTCCATTCCTCTTAGCAGGGCGTCGATGACTGCCGTCTCCTCAACATAAGACTTATCGGGGGTCTTGTGATGCACCCTGAAGAGGGTATCGAGCTCTGCCGCAGCCCTCTGAGGCACTGCATCGGGGTAGCTCATAAACGATTTGACCAGCGAACGAAGGAAGGAAAAGAGCTTGTCTCTTTGGTCATCTTTCTCCACCATCGACTGCGTGGTGGCACTCTTGATGACGCGGTTGACGCACCGCTGCTCCATGTCGAGGGCTTGGCGATAGAGTGGAGCCAGCGCCTCCAGCTTCAGCGCCTCAGGCGAGGTCTTCATAATGCGCTCATACAACTCCGTGTTCATACCCATGTGCGCAGTATTCGTCAAATCCTTTCTCTTGATGCCTCCAACTTGTTTCGGTTCATCCATAGTCGTGTTTTTTTGAGTTAATAATGTGATTTTGTTTCCCCAAATCTCTTAACAACGTTTCCCTCCATGGAGGAAACTTCCACCAAGGTCTCGGAAATACATCCCTCCGTAGAGGAAATCTCCTCTGAGCCCTGGAAGACGATTTACTCCGTGGAGGAAACCACCTCTGAACACTTGGTGATTACTCCCTCTATGGAGGAAATCACTCCTAAAGCATCGAAGAGGCCTCCCTTC
>CAVJCD010000084.1:7346-9567 GCA_963648005.1 Tannerellaceae bacterium
AAAATATTCCGCCGGTAAATTTAGCGATTCAATTTCATTTTCCACCCACCCGCGCTGAGGTTGCGGCGGATTATCGGTGCTTGATACATATAAAAACACCCTCCGACCCGGGTGTGGGGGGGAGGGAGTTTGAGGGGTGGAAAGTGTGGGGGGACTATTCCTTATAGTCTATCCATACTTTCATCTTGCCTGCCTCGCGGTTGTCCCATGCATAATAGGGGATAAGCATGATAGGCTGTCCGTTGGTCTCTGCATTTATCACTTCCACGCCGCCAAGGAGACCGGTGAATTTGCTCTTGAAGGTTGTTGAGGGTGCAATTGCCTTCTCGTCGAACTTCTCGGGGTTGTCGACCTCTTCCATGCAATATACCAGCGGTCCGCGTTGGATGGCGCGTTTGCCGCGGTCTGCCTCCACATTGGGGTCGGCAGCCTCAACCATTACCGGCATATCCATCTCGAGGGCAATCTTGTCGCCCGACTTCCATTCAGAGATAACGATGTAACCCTTCTCAACCTCGGGCTTCACTTCCTTGCCGTCAACCTTCACGGAGTAGTTCTTACACCATCCCGGTATTCTCATGCGTATATCCTTCTTCAGCTTCTTGTCGCTAGTGACAGTGAAAATCACCGAGCCGTTCCATGGATAGCCCGTCTCCTGCTTCAAGGAAACCTTCTTGCCGTCGATGGTCACGTCTGCCGTGCTGCCAACGAAGAGGTTCACCCATATAGCATCCTTGGAGGTTGCGTAGATATAGTTGCCGATGGACGGCACAAAGCGTGCAACATTGCTGGGGCAGCATGCGCAGCCGTACCATTCCTGCCTATGGTGCGTACCCTTCGATTCAAGCGGATTGACATAGAAGAATCTGTCGCCGGCAAGAGAGATACCTGCAAGAACACCGTTGTAGAGCGAACGCTCGAGCACGTCTACATACTTCGAATCTCCCGTGATGAGGTTCATACGATGATTCCAAAGCACCATACCTATAGATGCACAAGTCTCGCAGTAAGCCTCCAGGTTCGGAAGGTCGTAGTCCTTCGTGAAGCCTTCGTTGTGATAAGAGGAACCGATGCCGCCGGTGATGTACATATTCTTATACACGATATTGTCCCAAAGACGGTTCAGCGTGGCAAAGTATCCGGTGTCGTTCTTCAGCACAGCCACATCGGCCATACCGCAGAAGAGATACATGCTTCTCACGGCATGACCCGTACATCTGGTCTGTTCCCTTACGGGCACCACATCCTGATAATAAATGGGGTTCCACGTTCCCTCGTCACCCATGGTGCCATGACCGTGTCCGCGCTCCTCAAGCAACCAATAGGCAAAGTCTATATACTTCTTCTCGTTGGTAACCTGATAGAGCTTCACCAGGGCCAACTCAATCTCCTCATGCCCCGGCACCCAGTGCTCCTTACCCGGTCCGAAGCGGTTCATCATGTGGTCCGCCATGCGGATACAAACATCGAGCAGTTTGCGTTTACCCGTTGCCTGATAGTAGGCAACACCGGCCTCAGTCATGTGGCCCGCACAATACATCTCGTGCTTGTCCATGTTGGTCCAACGCTTCTCGGGACAGTTGAGCGTGTAGTAGGTGTCGATATAACCGTCGGGCTGCTGCGCTGCGGCTATCTTGTCAATCCACTCGTCAGCCTTCTTCTCCAACTCCGGGTCGGGGTTGTTGATAAGGCTGTAAGCCATGCCCTCGAGGGCCTTGTAGACGTCGGAATCGTCAAAGAAAATACCTGAGTGCTTGCCTTCCCTCGTCACCACGTTCTCGAAGTTGCGGATACGCCCTGTCTTGTTCTCTATCTGGTCAATGCACACCGGCTGAGTGGCAGTAACATGATTTTTGAGCCTTGGCGACCAAAAGTTGTCACTAATCTTCACGTGCGAGAAGTCCACACGATTGATGGTTTTCAGCACCCCCTCATCGTTCGACTCGCCGCAACCGGCCAAAAACAATGCTGATGCTGCTATTAGCAGATAATGTTTCATATTTCTTGAAATTAATGTTTGTAATCTTTCGAATTGAAAGGCAGCCCCCCAGGAAAGGGACCCGCCTTTCGTATAACCCATTTTTATGGCAAGTAAAAACAAACCCCAACCTCACGGCCGAAGAATTGTAATTTCTTTATGTCTATTCCTTATAGTTTATCCATACTTTCATCTTGCCTGCCTCGCGGTTGTCCCATGCATAGTAAGGGATGAGCGTGATGG
>CAVJCD010000085.1:0-9505 GCA_963648005.1 Tannerellaceae bacterium
CGCCCGAAAAATGCTGGAAAGTGGACTTTCTTCGAGTTTTCCGCCCGAAAAATGCTGGAAAGTAGACTTTCTTCGGTTTTTCCGCCCGAAAAATGCTGGAAAGTGGACTTTCTTCGAGTTTTCCGCTCGAAAAACATCGGGAAGTGGATTTTCCGGCGTTTCCGTTATCTCATTTTCAATGTTACAATCGTTACGACTGCCAAAATAATACCGATTAACCAAAAACGTACCACAATCTTTGACTCGGGCACCACGCCGAGCGGTTTTTGCAACAACGCCTGTATCCCGGCATTTCCCGCCTTCTGGAAATGGTGATGCAAGGGTGTCATCTTGAATATGCGACGTCCTTCGCCATACTTCTTCTTGGTGTATTTGAAGTAGGCAACCTGCATCATCACCGAAAGACTTTCGGCGAGGAAAATGCCGCAGAGAATCGGTATCAGCAACTCTTTGCGTATGATTATAGCGAATACAGCGATTATACCACCCAAAGTCAGGCTTCCCGTATCGCCCATGAACACCTGTGCGGGATACGAGTTATACCAAAGGAACCCGACTGTTGCCCCGATGAAGGCAGCGGCAAACACCACCAACTCCTCCGCCCCGGGGATAAACATTATATTAAGGAAAGAAGCGAACTCGAAGTGGGCAGACATATAAGCCAAGATGCCCAAAGCACCTCCTATTATTGCCGAAGTGCCGGCAGCCAGACCGTCGAGCCCGTCGGTGAGGTTAGCCCCATTGGATACGGCTGTCACCACAAATATCGTCATCAAGACAAAGACCAACCACGCTGCCTCATCCTTATAGTCTCCCGCCCAGCTGACAAGTTGGGCGTAGTCGAAATTGTTGTTCTTCACAAACGGAATGGTTGTCTTGGTGGACTTCGTCTCTGTATTATGATATTGCACCGACTCAATCACATTGTCGTGCCTAACCTCCATGTTCTCCTTAATCACAACATCGGGACTCATAAACAAAACCAAGCCGACAATCAGTCCCAAGCCTACCTGCCCGATGATTTTGAACTTGCCATGCATCCCCTCCTTATTCTTGCGGAACACCTTGATGTAGTCGTCGGCAAAACCGAGGGCGCCCAACCATATGGTGGTAATCATCATCAGTATGACGTAGATATTGTTTAGCTTGGCACATAGAATGGTTGGTATCAAAATGGCAATGATGATAATGATACCACCCATTGTGGGCGTTCCTTTCTTGCTCATCTGCCCCTCCAAACCAAGGTCGCGCACCGTCTCGCCAATCTGCAGCTTCTGCAAACGGTCGATAATACGGCGACCTATCGCCGTTGAGATAAACAATGAGAAAATCAGCGCCAACCCGGAACGGAACGATACGTATTTAAACATTCCCGCTCCCGGAAAATCCAATTGGTCCAGATAATTAAAAATGTAGTAAAGCATGCCGTCTTATTGTTGTGTTGCAAATATCTCCCGTAGCTTCTCGCGGTCGTCGAAATGATGTTTCACGCCTTTCACCTCTTGATAATCTTCGTGGCCCTTGCCTGCCACAAGAATCACATCCCCTTTCTTTGCCAGCATCGTGGCAGTCTTGATGGCCTGCGCACGGTCTGTGATACAAATAGTACGCTTCATGTCCGAAGCATCCAGCCCAGCTGCCATGTCACGGATAATATCCTCCGGCTCCTCAAAACGGGGATTGTCGGAAGTAAGAATGACTTGGTCACTCAGCTTTGCCGCCTCCTTTGCCATCAGAGGACGTTTCCCCTTGTCACGGTTTCCTCCGGCTCCCACAACGGTGATGATGCGCCCTCCTCTAAACAATACCTCCTTGATGCCGTTCAACACGTTTGTCAAAGCATCCGGCGTATGGGCATAATCCACGATGGCAGTATATCCGAGTGGCGACTTTATTGTTTCGAATCGGCCCGACACCGAGTGCAACGTACTCAAAACAACCAACACTTCCTCCGGATTCTTCCCCAAGGAAACAGCCGCACCATATACAGCCAAGAGGTTATATGCATTGAAACGCCCCACGAAATGGACAGCCACTTCGCGACCGTTGACAATCATCTCCGTCCCGTCGATATGCGACTCAAGAATCTTCCCTTTGAAATCGGCCAGGGTACGAAGTGAATAGGTCAACTTCTTTGCCATCGTATTCTGAAGCATAACCAAGCCGGATTTGTCGTCGGCATTGGTCAGTGCAAAAGCATCAGAAGGCAGGTCGTCGAAAAACTTCTTCTTTGCCTTAAGATAGTTCTCCACCGTTTTATGATAATCCAAATGGTCGCGCGTCAAGTTGGTAAAGATGCCACCATTGAACGACAGTCCACTGATACGTCTCTGGTCGATGGAATGCGAGCTGACCTCCATAAAGGCATATTCGCATCCGGCATCCACCATTCGCGCCATCAGGCTGTGGAGGGTTATTGTATCGGGCGTTGTATGCTCCGTAGGGATTGCCTCGCCGTCGATGTAATTGCATACAGTGGAAATCAAGCCCGCCTTATGCCCCATCTTGCGAAACATCTCATACAGCAGGGTGGCAATCGTAGTCTTTCCGTTTGTGCCGGTAACTCCCACCAAGGTCAACTTATCCGAAGGGTTGCCATACCAAGAAGAAACGACCTTGCCCAAGGCTTCTGCCGAATCTTTCACACGGATAAAACAAACATCTCTCGAACCATCCGAAAGAGAAGGTGTCTCCTCGCAAACAACAGCCACAGCACCGCCGGCTATGGCTCCGTTGATATAATTATGCCCGTCGACAGCCGTGCCTCTGACTGCAACAAACAAAAAACCGTCTCCCACCTTTCGTGAATCCGATTGAACACCTTTGATTTCCACCTCATCGTTGCCCAATACTTCCTCAACGTCCAACGTCTGAATCAATTTCTTCAGTTCCATTCTATATATGTTTTGCGGCAGGCAACCAATGGGCCTGCCCTTTTGGTTTATTTCAATGTCAAGCGGACGGTATGGCCTTTGGCTACCCGCGTACCCGGACCAACCGACTGAGACGAAACCCGTCCCATTCCATCCAGCGTCACCCTCAGTCCGGCCCTCTCGAGCAGGTAGACGGCATCCTTTGCTCCCATGCCGACTACATTAGGCACCAACCCTTCGCGTATCGTCAAGTCATACAAATGGAGCTTGTCGTCTCCTTCAACCCATTTCGAGGTCACCCACTTTGTTTCTATGCTGTCTGTTTCCACATCAATATCAAACTCGTCCAAGGTATTTTCCAATGCAGCCAAGTCGCCGTTTTTCACCGCCGGTTGCATCACAGCCAATGAGTCGCGCTCCATATCTCGTACGTCAATCGACATATCGCTTGCGTAGACCTTCTCTGCAATTGCTTTTACCACACCTCCGGACATCGTTCCTCCCGAGGGGTAACCGATGCGCGGGCGACGAATCACAACTATACAAGAATACTTCGGCTTGTCTGCCGGGAAATATCCGCAGAAAGAGACCTGGTGGCCACTCGTACGGTAAACACCTCCGGAAGCAATCTGTGCCGTACCCGTCTTGCCTGCTATGCTGACAACATCCGAATGCACAACCTTACCTGTTCCATACTCAACCACTCCCAGTAGCATGTCCTTGATAATTGCCAATGTCTTGTCGGAACAAATCGACGATTTCAGGACCTCTGTCGAGAAACTCTGCACCATCTTACCTCCCTTCAATATCTCTTTCGTGAAAATGGGACGCACCATCTTGCCACCATTGGCTATGGCGTTGAAGAACGTCAAGGTGTAAATTGGGGGTATCTGCGTTTCGTATCCGAAGGACATCCACGGCAGTGTTGTTTTCGACCAATATAGAACCGTATCATTCGGCATACGAATCTTGGCACGCCCGGCTCCCGGTATCTCCAAGTTCAATGGGATGTTCCAGCCTTCACGATACAACCCCTCCACAAACTTGGTCGGATTCTTTTCGTATCCCTTCAAGATTATTTTGGCAACACCAATGTTGGAAGAATTCCATATGGCTTGCTCCGCCGTGATACGATGATAGCCGCCCTTATGTTTGTTATGGTCTGTCATGCGGCTCCCTTTATACATAAATATACCATTGCCCGTGTCCACCGTGTCGCCCGGCTGACAAACACCGTCCTCCAATGCCACCATCATGGAAGCAACCTTGAAGGTGGAGCCAGGCTCTATCTCATCCGCCACCGCATGATTCTTTATCTCGTCGTAAACACCCTCACGGATACGGTCCATATTCGATATTGCCTTTACCTCTCCCGTCGACACCTCCATCACAACAGCGGTCCCCGACTCGGCATCAATCTTCTTCAGCATGTCCACCAAAGACTTCTCGGTAATGTCTTGTATGCCGATATCGATTGTTGTGCGGATATCCATGCCGTCTACCGGCTCCACCTCAACAACGTTTGTCCATCCACCACCCAAGCGACGCACGGAACTCAACCCCGCCTCACCGCGAAGCAACGAATCGTATTGCAACTCCAGTCCGTTCTTTCCTTTGGTCAAGCCCCCGGCTTCAATCTCTCCGTATATATCTCCGATAGTACGCGATGCCAGGGAAACAAACGGTTTCTGGCGTTGCACCATCTCTTTGGTATAGAATCCACTCTTGTTTCGGTTCAAACGAAGAAACGGAAATTTCTTCATCTCCTTTAGTTCGGAATAGCTGATACGACCTTCGCATACGGGATACTGACGGCTCTTGCTCTTCAACCCGCGAAGCAAATGAGCCTTATAACCGGCAGGCGACCGCTTTCCGAATTTACGCGACAGATAAATCGACAATGAATCAACGCCGTTTACCTTCGACTCAAGGAACGTGTCAACAGAAAAGCCGTCGGCACGGAAGTCCATGTAGGTGTAGTATTGGGGAACACTGGTAGCCATCAGCTTGCCGTCGAAGGAATAGATATTGCCGCGCCCGGGCATAATCAAACGGTCAGGACGTTTCTGGCTCTCCGACACCTTTATCCACTTGTCTCTCTCAACGAAGGCAGTGTTGAACATCTTTACCAATATGCCAACCGCCACCAATCCCAGCAGCAATAAAACAATAAAGTAACGAGTCAGTATCGAGTTACTTTTCTGAGCGGTCTCTATCGGTTCGTTCCCTTCAGCCATATTCTATTCATAGAGTTCATACAGCGGAGTTTTGGCTCCTTCCAGTTCTATACCTTGTTCTTCGATTGAAGACTCTATTTCCGACTTGAGACTACTCTTCGTCAGTTCAAAGGAGACCGACAATGCCTCAAAACGAATATCGCGCAAGCGTTGCTGCAGACGGTCTATCTCACGTAACTTCTGCATACAGGTGTAACGGTTGCCTATGAAGAAGAATATCATTATCACAACAAGCACAATCATCCGTGTATGTTTAACAATAAAATCCTCCGTCAGGATACCACCGCCAAGCACATACAAGAGGGAAAGACGTCTCTCTTTTGTCTTCGATTTCTTACGTTGCTGATTTTCTTCCATACTATTCCTCAATCATCAATTTTTCCGCTATTCTCAGCTTTGCACTCCTTGAACGGGGGTTCCTTTCAATCTCTTCCCCGGAAGGCACAATCACCTTGTTGTTCACCATACGGAACGGGGTCTTTATGTTTCCAAAGAAGTCCTGCTCGCTCTTTCCTTCAAAATTTCCCGTCTTCAGGAAGTTTTTCACCAATCTGTCTTCCAGAGAGTGATAAGTAATCACCACCAAACGTCCGCCAGGCTTTAGGACCTGAAGCGTTTGCACCAACATCTCCCTCAAGGCACGCATCTCATCGTTCACCTCGATGCGAAGCGCCTGAAACGCCTGCGCCAAAAACTTCTTCTCTTTGTCTTTTCCCACGAGAGGCTTCACCAACTCCAGAAAATCACCAATCGTTTCAATCTTTTTGCCCTCCCTCGCAGCAACAATCAACGAAGCCAACCTATTTGAGGGTTTCAACTCGCCATACAGACGAAAGACATCCGCCAGCGCCTCTTCGGTATAGGTATTGACAACGTCGGCAGCCGTCCTGGCGGCACGGGTATTCATGCGCATATCCAATGCACCATCGAAGCGGAAAGAGAATCCGCGGTCTTTGTCATCGAAATGATGGGACGACACGCCGAGGTCGGCAAGTATACCGTCCACCTCGCCACACACCCCATAATATCGCATGAAATTGTAGAGATAACGGAAATTGCTGCGAACAAACACGAATCGAGGGTCGTTTAAGGCATTTTGTTCGGCATCTACATCTTGGTCGAAGCCATAAAGCTTACCACCACAATCCATCCGTTTCAAGATTTCGCGCGAATGCCCCCCTCCTCCAAATGTCACATCCACGTAGATGCCGCACTCTTTGACGGCAAGACCCTCCACGCTCTCTTGAAGCATCACCGGCACGTGATAACTCTGCTCCATCTCTTCTATTTCGTGTATTACGCGTTAAACTTCCCCTTAAATAAAAGTTCCTTACTTCGCTGTAAACAGGTAGGTTGCTTTATTAGAGGGGTAAAAGTAGACATTTATCGAATAACCTTCCAAGAAATACATCGGAAAAGTAGAAAAAACTTATCAACACCAATGGAGTTCTCTCTTCGCCCAAGGCATCGCCGAGAAACAAAAAAGAGAATAGAATTTTTCACGAGGTTCGAACCTTTTGCCCGAAAGGCTCATACCTTTTACTCGAAAGGTTTAAACCTCCGGAAAATCGGAGTACCGATACTTTTCATTTCCCTTGGCAAGGCGGTTTTTCCAAAAGGGTTAACCGTTTTGATGAAAAGGGTTAACTCATTCGATTTTCGCCGCCTTCGAAACAGCAAGAAAGGGTGTGTTTGTTTTCAACCGACAAACACACCCTTCTTCGCAAAAATGTGAAGCCCCCGTAAGGGTCACATTTTGACATACGCTTATTTGTTTTCTTTCTCGTCTTCCACCACTTCAAATACGGCCTTTGCACTTTCGTTTGCCGAAGAGTTGCCTACAATCAGTTCGAAAGAGCCGGGATTGAGCACAAACTCGTTCTTCTGAGTCCAATGAGACAAATCTTCGCGGGTCAGAGTGAAATGAACAGTCTTCTTCTCGCCCTTATCCAAGGATACACGCTCGAAACGTTTCAACTGTTTGATAGGCATCTTTACATCGGAGGTAGTCTTGTCGTGGATGTAGAGCTGCACCACTTCTGCACCGGCTCTCTTACCAACGTTCTGCACATCAACCGACACTTCCAAAGTCTCATTCTTCTGAATCTTGTCCTTAGCTATCTGCATATTGCTAATTTCAAAATTCGTGTAGCTCAGTCCGTATCCAAAAGGATAGAGCGGAGTCTTGGTCAGGTACATATACGTACGTCCTTTCGATATCTCATAGTCATTGAAAGGAGGCAAATCGTCCATTGAGCTATAGAACGTCATAGGCAACTTTCCGGAAGGAGTGTAATCGCCAAAGAGCACATCGGCAATGGCTGTACCACCTTGTTCACCCGGATACCAAGCATCGATGATAGCCGGCACATGCTGGTCAATCCAATTTATGGTAAGCGAACTACCTGCCACAAGCACAACGACGGTCTTCGGGTTTACCTTATATAACTCCTGAATAAACTTCATCTGGTCGATTGGCAGGTCCAAAGAAGTACGGTCGCGACCCTCGCGCTCGATGCTCTTGTTGATACCCAATACGGCAATAACCACATCGCTCTTCTTTGCTATGCTCTTCTCTTTCTTGAAAGATTCTTTATCCGACACTTCTTTCAACTGCCACTTCAAAGCCGTGTAAGCTCTGTTGGCATCACAAACGTATTCGTACTTCACCGGATATTTCTCGCCGGCAACCAAGTCCAAGTCCACTCCGTCGCCGGAATCTTTTGTTTGGTCAAGAAGGAGTTTGTCATTCATGTAGAACTTAGCACTACCACGTGTGCTCAAACCAACCTTATACTTTCCGGATACCGGCACGGTGATGTTTCCTGACCAACGAACCGAAATCTGACCCTTCGGGATAATTGGGTTAGGCGGCTGGTTTGCCGGGTCGAAATGAATCCATTTGTCGGTAGATTCCACCGGTGTACCATCAAAGCTTGTGTTGGGGAAGTAGGATACAGCCAAGCCTTTCTCCGTTTTCCCGTTTTTCTCGAACGAGAAGAACTCGGCATCCACCGTTTCATATCTGATAGGAGTAGGCATCCAAGGCACATAGCGAACATCCACCTTTGTATCTGCCAACTTGTTCTTTATACCCTGCAGCGGAGAAACGGGCTCGTTCAACGGCACACCGCTGTAGTCACCAAACTCGGCAACACCGGCATTTATACCGAAAACAGCCAGACTCTTTATCTTTTTCTTGTTCAATGGCAAAATGTTTTTCGTATTCTTCAGAAGAACAATCGACTGTCGTGCTGTCTCCAATGCCAACTCCTGATGCTTCTTGCAACCAATCACCGATGGAGATATCTGAGCATACGGGTTCAGAGATATGTCATCGAAAATACCCAATTTGAAACGGGCACGCAGCACACGAAAGGCAGCCTTGTCTATTTCCGCTGCCGTAACAAGACCTTTATTGTATGCCTTTGGCAGATAATCAGTGTAGATGAAACACTCCGGGCAGTAACCACCGCATTCCAAATCCAATCCGGCTTGGAGAGATTTCTGTGCAGCCTCTTCACGGGTAGCAGTGTAATGATGGTCGGAATAGAGCAATCCCGGCGCACCACAATCGGAAACCACATAACCGTTGAATCCCCACTCGTTTCTAAGAAGGTCGGTAAGCAACCACTTGTTTGCCGTACAAGGCACACCGTTTATCGCATTATATGCACTCATTATTGATTCAGCCTTACCCTCGGTAATCAAAGCCTTGAATGCCGGCAGATAGTATGACCTCAAGGTCTGTTCCGACACTTCCATCTTACACTGGAAACGGTTGTGCTCTTCGTTGTTTCCCGCAAAGTGCTTCGGAGTGGATACCACCTTCAAGTAGCGCGGGTCGGAGCCCTGCAAACCTTTTACAAAAGCAACTCCAATACGCGAAGTAAGGTAACAGTCCTCACCATAAGTCTCCGGCGTACGTCCCCAACGCGGGTCACGAGCCATGTTTACTGTAGGCGACCAGAAAGTCAACACGTCGGTAAACTTTTTGGTCTGCAGCCTTCCTTGGTCCAACTCGTTCCAACGGGCACGAGCCTCATCGGAGATGGCGGTAGACACTCTCTGAATCAACTCCGGATTCCAAGTAGAAGCAAACGCAATGGCCTGCGGAAACACAGTGAACTTTCCCGGACGGACAACGCCGTGCAAAGCTTCGTTACCATGGTCATACTTGGCAATTCCCAAACGAGGTATTGCCGGCGAGACTTCCCTAAGAAGGAGGATTTTCTCATCCACGGTCATTCGAGACAACAAATCGTTGACACGATTGTCTATCGTGGCATCAGGATTTTCATACAAATCCATCTCTCCATTTCGGTTGAAATCAATCCATTTCTTTTCTTGAGAATACGACTGAAAAGCGTAAACGAAACAGAGAACAAATAGAAT
>CAVJCD010000086.1:0-9421 GCA_963648005.1 Tannerellaceae bacterium
AGGTAGTGCACAGCCTCGTCTTCCTCCCGCTCCCATACCTCATACTCTTCTTTCTGCGAAGGCAACGGGAATCCCGGACCAACCTTTATTATATAGCCGCTTTGTATCTTGTCTTGTTGTACCGTGGGCGGCAGGTAAAGTCCCGATTTTGTCTGACTCTGCGGATTTGTCGGCTTGACAAGCACCTTGTCGCCTATCATGATGAACTTGTCGATATCTTTCTGGTCGATGGATAATTGCATGCTTGTTTATGTTTCTTTTGATTTAACTATTCGCAAAGATAGTCTTTTTAACATGATACCACAAGAAACCCCAGGCGGTCACGGCAGCGATGAAATCGGAGAATGGAGAGGCATACCACACGCCGTTGAGACCCCAGATATTGGGGAACACCAAGAGGGCGGGAATAAGAAACAGACACTGGCGACTCAAACTGAGAAACATTGCCTTCCATGCAATGCCGATGCTTTGGAAGAACTGACTGATTACTATCTGCGAACCAACCAGGATGAATACCAGCAAGCTTATCCTAAGACCGTTTGCCGTAACCTCCGTCAGCGCCGCATCGCTGGTGAAAGCCCCCACAATCACTTCGGGGAAAAGGATACTCCCCACGCAACCGATACCCATAATGATTGTTGAGATGATGATGACTATCCTCAATGTCTCTTGCACACGATTATGGAGCCCTGCTCCATAATTGAAACCCACAATGGGCTGCATGCCTTGTGCGATACCGATGACAAACATTACAAGCAGCATACCTACGCTACTGATAATCCCGCTTGCCCCGAGCGCAAGGTCGCCGCCGTAGGTCTTAAGCGAATAGTTTTGGATGACTACCACCAAGCTTCCTGCCATCTGCATGGTGAACGGCGAGACACCAATCGTCAGGATATTCCATACAACATGCTTGTCGAGGCGGAATGTGCCCCGGCGGAAACGTACGATGCTACTCTTCTGAATGAAGTGGTTCATCACAAAGATGGCACTCAGCAGCTCCGAGATTAGGGTGGCGATGGCTGCTCCTTCAATCCCCATATCCAGCCAAAAGATGAAGATAGGGTCGAGAATGACGTTGGCAACCGCACCGATAATCATCGAATACATGGCTTTCTTGGGATAGCCGGAGGCACGCATGACGGCGTTGAAACCGAAGCTCAAAGATGTTAGTATCGTTCCGGGTATAACGAAGTTGAGATAGCCCTTGGCATAGGGGATGGTCTGCTCGCTGCCACCGAATGCCTGCAACAATTCGTCCATCCATATCATACAGGGAAGCACTGTGACAAACGTGATGATAAACGTCAGCGTGAGGGCATTTCCGAGCACTTTCTCTGCCATGTCGCCCGCCTTCCTTCCCAAGTGGATGGATATGCGCGTAGCTGCTCCCAAGCCCACCAACATACCGAAGGCCTGAAGGAAAATCAAGATAGGGAACGTCAGTGTGAGTCCGGCTATTGCCAATGCTCCCACTCCTTGACCGATGAAGATGCGGTCCACAACATTGTAGAGCGAGTTTACCATTGTCCCGATTACTGCCGGGATAGCATATTCAAGAAGCAGGCGGCCTACTTTCTCGTTCTCCAGCCGCCAGGTTATTTCATTTGCCATAGTTGTCTGCATTTATATTATCCATGCCCGTCCCTTCTCTTACAGTCTCGATGAGGGCTGCCACGCTCCCGAGCTTTCTTTCTCTGCCATCGGGTTGGGAGAGCAGAAGCTCATGAGGGGATAGGCAGTTTACGTTCGGTTGCCCTTCTCTTACCATGGTGGGGCGATAGCCGCTACGGACAAGAGCATTCTCTACCCAGTGGGCAGTAAGCGAATCGCCCTCCACGCCAAACGGCTTTGTCGGGGCTTTTGTGCTGAGTTTTCCACTGGAGGCATCAAATATGATACCATCTCTTTCGAAGAACGAAGCAAAGGCTCCGTTTAGTATAAGGTCTTCGGGCGTGCCGCAAACCATCGGTCGTCCATTCTCCTGCAACCACAGGCTATCGCCCATCTGAATAGCCAAGTCGAGGTCGTGGGTCGATAGCAGGATGGCTTTCCGTTGCTCTGTTGCCAAACGATGGAGCAACACCATTATATCTATGCGGCTGGTGACATCGAGAAAGGCGGTGGGCTCGTCCAGCAGTATGATGGGGCATTGTTGGGCAAGGGCTTTTGCTATCATGGCTTTCTGCCGTTCTCCGTCACTCAACTCGGACACATAGCTCTGTGCTTTGTGGGCAATCCCTACAGCCTCCATCGACTCTTTTACAATCTCCCAATCGCGCTCTTTCAACCCTCCGAAGAATCCGGTATACGGGTGACGACCCAGTGATACAAGTTCGGCGGTGGTTATCCCCCCCGCATTTGTCTTCTCTGTCAACACAACGCCCACCGTAAGAGCGAAATCGCTCTGAGAGTATGCTTGCAGAGGCTTTCCCATAAGTTGGATATCACCCGAGAGGGGAGGTTGGAAACCGCAGAGGGTACGTAGCAAGGTGGACTTGCCCGCTCCGTTAAGTCCCAATAGGCAGGTGACCTCGCCTTCTTGCAGGCTTAGGTCCAGCCCCCCGTGTACAACCTTGCGCCGGCCGCCCTTCAAAAGGTAGCCAATGCTAAGATGATGGGTCTCTATCACGGCTTTCTGCGCATTCATCAGTCGAAGTATTGGATGTTTTTACGATTCACAATTACGTAGATGATGACCGGAGCACCCAACATCGGGGTCACGGCATTCAAAGGTAGGATATTGTTGGTCCCCGGTACGGTCATCAATAGATTGCAGAGTAAGGCAATGCATGTCCCGGTCAACATCGTAATCGGCACCAACATCTTGTGGTTGGACGAGCCGAGCATCAGGCGGGCAATGTGCGGAACAGCCAAGCCGATGAACGAGATGGGACCGCAGAAGGCCGTTGTCGTTGCCGTCAACAACCCTGAACAAAAGAGAATGGCAATACGCGTGCGCTTGATTTTTACTCCCAGGTTGGCCGCGTACATCTCTCCAAGCAACAAAGCGTTTAGCGGCTTTACCAAGAGGGTAGCCAGCAACAAACCGATGAATGAGAAGAAGAAGAAGTATGGCAGTTGCGTAAGCGAGACTCCCGAAAAATCACCAAGTCCCCACATCACATAGGCGTGCACCTTATCGGTTGAAGCATAATAGTTCAATACGGATATCAGGGAGGATGCCATATAACCAATCATAATCCCGATGATGAGGAGCATGACATTGTTTTTCACCTTAGCCGAAAACCATATAATCAGCCCCAGAATGCAGGTGGCACCAACAAAGGCGGCGATGACAATTGCGAGGTAACCGCTTATGGGCAACCCCGCCGCCAGACCGAGTGTACCACCGAAGTAGAGCATAACGGCAGCCACACCCAAGTTTGCCCCGTCGCTAATGCCCAAGATGGAAGGACCTGCCAACGGGTTACGGAAGAGTGTTTGCAACAACAGTCCGCTGGTAGCGAGCGAGGCACCGGCAAGCAATGCCGTCACCGTCTGCGGAAAGCGGGATTGCAAGACGATGTTTTGCCACGCCGGGTGACCAACGTCTTTACCCAAAAGAATATCTGCGACACTTCTTAATGGAATGTCAACGGTGCCATACACCAAACCGCCCAAAAACAACAAAACAATAAGGATGGTCAAGAGTAGAATGGAACCGGTGATTCTCTTGGGCATAGAAAGGTGGATATCTTATTTTTTACTTTGGGCCACATCGTAGCCGGCCTTCAATGCCTTAAGGTTCATCTCAACCACTTCTTCGCCCTTGCGACCGAATATGCGGCGTATGCCGTCGGCAATCTTATCGTATCCGATACCGATGAAGTGGGTGGCAGCACCAAGCATAACGATGTTTGCTGTGCGAACCGAACCGACCTCCTTGGCTATTGCATCCACGTCTAAGACAACACTGTGAGGCAACTCGCCCAAGACCTTGTTTAGCTTCTCAACATCCGGATAGTTGGGGATGTTGATAAACGGCTGAGAGTTTGTTACCAGCCATCCGTCTTTCTTCAGATAAGGGAGATAACGAAGAGCTTCCATCGGTTCGAGCGACACAATTAAATCGGCTTGTCCCTTTGGTATCAAGTCGGAAGCAATAGGTTGGTCTGACAGGCGCAGGTTCGACTGCACGTCGCCACCCCTTTGGCTCATTCCGTGTACTTCTGCCTGCTTCATATACAGACCTTCGTTCAAAGCCGCTTCACCAACGACGGCGGCGATGGAGAGGATGCCTTGTCCCCCTACGCCGGATAGTATCATATCTGTTTTCATTTCTTGCTTGCTTTTTTCTTTCTGGTTAATGTCTGGATACATTCACGACGTGGAATAAGGACCGAAACACCTTTGTATTCGATTTCTTCGCGAATAATCGCTTTCATCTCTTCGTGATTTTTCTTCAGCGGAGTCATCACGCGGATGTGTGATGGGTCGACACCGATACCTGCGCAGATGGATTCCAATCGTCCCGTTCCGGCAGAGTCTTGCCCGCCGGTCATGGCTGTTGTTTCGTTGTCGGAGATAACAATCGTTATGTTGGTCTGCTCGTTTACGCAATCCAACAACCCTGTCATACCTGAGTGAGTAAAGGTGGAGTCACCAATAACCGATACGGCAGGGAACACACCGGCATCGGAAGCACCCTTAGCCATCGTGATTGAACTACCCATGTCGATGCAAGTATCAATTGCGCGGAAAGGAGGCAGTGCTCCGAGGGTATAACATCCGATGTCGCCAAATACTTTCGGATTCTCATATTCTGTCAACACCTCGTTTAGCACGTCATACATATCACGGTGACCACATCCCTGGCATAGTGCAGGCGGACGTTGTTCCACTACCTCCGGTATGGCATAAAAACTATGGATTTCCTTACCAAGAGCTTTGCCTACGGCATCGGGAGTCAGTTCACCGTCGCGCTGCAACGTGCCGTCGAGGCGACCATGCACCGTGATGTCTTTGCTGAGGAACCCTTTTATCTGTGATTCCACTACCGGATAACCTTCTTCCAACACCAGTATCTCCCGGCATTCGCCTACAATCTTCTCGATTTGTTTCTTGGGCAGTGGATACTGACCAATCTTTAGAACGGGATGTTCAAACCCATCGGGATAATTTTCCGAAAGATAGTTGAAAGCAATACCGGTGGTGATGATGCCCAAATCTTTGTTCTGAGCATCAAAATATTTGTTGTAAGCCGAACCTTCGGACGATTCGGTAAACTTGTCTTGAGCTTCAATCAGAGCCTTGAAACGCTTGCGGGCCAAAGCCGGAAGAAGAATGAATCTCTGACGGCCGTCCGGCAGGCAGTGCATCGTGTTCTCTTTTTGTGTGGGGCGGGTCACTACACCGGCACGCGAATGAGCCATGCGTGTGGTGATACGCATAATAATAGGATAACCCAATTTCTCGGAAAGACTAAACCCTTCGTACGTCATGTCGTAGGCTTCCTGTTGGTTGGACGGCTCCAACATCGGAATCATGGCAAAGTTGCCATACATGCGGTTGTCTTGCTCGTTTTGCGAAGAGTGCATGGAGGGGTCGTCGGCTGTGACAATAATCATACCTCCGTTGATGCCACTCATGGCAGCGTTCATCAAACAGTCTGCTGCCACGTTCATGCCAACGTGCTTCATACAGCAAATCGAACGTTTCCCGGCATAACTCATGCCCAATGCGGCTTCCATTGCTGTTTTCTCGTTTGCGCTCCAACGACTGTGTATCCCCCGTTCTTTTGCCAAGGCCGAACCTTGAATGTATTCTGTAATTTCAGTTGAAGGGGTTCCGGGATAGGCATATACACCGGAAATACCGGCGTCAATCGCAGCTTGTGCAATAGCCTCATCCCCCAAGAATAGTTGCTTTTTCATGTATGTTTGTTTTCTTGAATTGATTTCTGTTATCGTACTGAGAGCCAAAGGTACGATTTTTACCCCCAACAGGATATAAAATCACCGAATATTCCGTTTGTTAAGCTCAACGCGGTAGCGGTTTGCATTGCGGTTGTGCTCGGCAAGCGTTGCAGCAAAATTGTGTCTCCCGGAGAAATCTTCCTTGGCGCACATATAAAGGTAGTTGTGTTTCATGGGATTCAACACACTGTCGATTCCTTTAATGGAGGGAATGCGCAAAGGACCGGGGGGTAGTCCGAGGTGTTTGTATGTATTGTAAGGAGAGTCGACTTCCAAGTGCTCGAACAAGATACGCTGAAGAGTGAAGTCGCCTATGGCAAACTTCACTGTCGGGTCGGCTTGCAGCGGTATGTCGCGATGTAGCCGGTTTAGATACAAACCTGCGATGATGGGATACTCGTCCGCTATGGCTGATTCTTCCTCCACTATGGAAGCAAGCACAGATACCCCAATAGGGGTTAACCCTACAGAGGATGCCTTCTCGCGACGTGCATCCGTCCAAAAAAGATTATACTCACGTTTCATCCGCTGTATGAACTTTTCTGCCGGTATGTTCCAATACACCTCATACGTATTTGGAATAAACATTGTCAGAATGGTTTGTGGCGTAAAACCCAGAGAGTCGCAATAAACGGAATCGTTGAGTAAGGACAGGATGTTGCCGCCATCCAACATCAACTGGGCATCCAATCTCTCTGCGAGTTCTTCCTTTGTGCGGATATTGTTGAACGTAAGTCGGGTGGCCACTTGATGTCCCCGTCTGAGATTGTCCAAGAGTTCCATGTTGCTCATTCCCGGCAACACGGCATATCGTCCGGTTTTCATGTTCCCGGGGAATTTAAACAACTTGGCCAACTGTTTGAAACTGCCAATTCGGACACACCCGGCAGAGTCGGTCAACTGTTGGCAAAGCCCGTCGAAATCTTTTTTATCCTGAATATACAGATAGGTTGTGTTTTTTGGCGTGAAGTTGGGTGCCCACACCAAATTGTAAATCCAAAGACCTGTACTTGTTAGGCAGACAATCAAAAACAAGGTAACCGCAATGAATATACGATGCTTTCCTAACAGGTTAAGATTCATTTTTAATAAGGAGTTGAATATCAGAATAGGTCGCAAAGGTAATATCTTTTTCGAAAAAATAGACGAGGAATGTTTTGTTTGTTTAAAACATAGGTTTACCTTTGTGGCGCTTATTCCAACACGGGGGATAAGGAGGTTTGGAAGTGTGGGTGAGTGGCTGAAACCACCAGTTTGCTAAACTGACGTACCCGTTAGGGTACCGGGGGTTCGAATCCCCCCGCTTCCGCATTCGAAGCGTTATTCGTTGAGAAGCAAGTGATTTTTATTAAATAAAAAAGAGGCTACGCAAACTTTTTCCGTAGCCTCTTTTCGTAGATAGGCATCTCTTTTTGGGGAGGAAGAAAATTGACTGTCATTAGGGTCAATGAAGGACAATGTTTTGTAATTGGTGAAGTTAAACGTCTACTCCTCGTGCTGTTTCCCAGGTAACACGGGGTTTTTTCGTCTCTAATCGTTGTCTCTTCTTTTCCGTTTCGTTTAAAATTATTGTATTTCCCGTGAATTGTCAGACTTAAACATATACATACCCGTGTCATGGGATATGCGGCCCAGTACAATCCATTTGTTTAATCCTTTCTTTTTAGCCCAAGCAGAATACCTCTTTTGTATTAGATGAGGATTCATTGGAACTTCAGGAGCATCCTTCCATATGCTGTCCGGAAGGAGAACTTGTGTTGCATAATTATTTGCTTCCCGTTCTTCTTTTTTGCTAAGTTCATCATTGTCAATAACAGTAACTCTTTCTCCATCACCATTAATGTGCAATTTTAGATGACCAATTTCATGAAGAACCGCAAAAGCGATGTTGTCTATTCTGTTGTATCTTTTTGTGATTACAACAGATGGTTTTCCATCTTGAATAAATGAATAACCGTCAATGGACGCTCTTTCTATTTTCGGAACAACGCAGAATTTTATTCCGTATTCGGAAAGTTTCCGGGAAACTCTGTTTATTGTATTGTAATTGTCGTTGAATATTACTGCCAGTTCGCTTGATAGCTCGTCTATTTGAGACTTGTCAAAATGTCCAACTGGAATTGGCTGTCTTTCGGCTTCATATTGCGCTAGTACCGACCAAGTGGAAATCATGCGAGTGTCAAGTCCTGTCTTTTCTGACCGATGGTAATATCCATATGCTCTACGATGTTGGTCAATAGGCGAAACGAAATGTAATGTGTTTTTACAGAATTGTAATTTCTTTGTTGGGGAATAGTCTTTGATTCCGATTTGCTTGAAAATGACTCTCATGTCATAGATTTCATTGTATTCCATTAGTGTCATTTCAGCCTTATGCTCTTCAATGTCGTTAATCTGGGCAGATTTCTTTTTGAAATTGTATTCAGCCTGAAGTTGAATAAGGTGTGCAGCCGGAATGGCCAAAACTTTTTCAATTGTTTTGGCCATTTGATTGGAAATGTTTCTGTTGCCTTTTAGAATCTCGGATAAATGAGATTGTTGTATGGCAATTCTCTCGGCGAAATACTTCTGCTTCATTCCGCGAGCCTTAAGCTCCATTCTGATGATAGAACCTGGATGTACGTTAGACAGTGCATCAAATGCTTCTTCCTTTGCCATTTTTCTTATTTGTTATTAAGTCGCACATTATTACTTTTTTACCCTGTTCTTCTTCAGAAAAGATTAAGTCTCCATAAAGCTCCGAGCTTTCTAATGTCACAGTACCAAATGTTGAGTTGTGCTTATAATGCAAATAACTGTAGGATTTTAACTCGACTGCATTATTTGTAATATGAAGTAGAGTCTTGAAACCACATTAGCTTCTGCATAAACAATTTCTTGTTCATTACAGCCTTAAATGTCGCGCTTTTGCCACGAGTGAAAAGGCTTTCCAATTCGGTGTTTTGATATGCTATATCTACCATATCTTTTATTTCGATTGCAAAGCTACATAACTTTTTCCGGTGTTACCAAGTAGAACTAAAAAATGAGTCAAAATAATGTTTTTATTCCCAATAAAGGGGAAATCTGTAGATGTGTTGGATGTAGCTAACAATAAAGAAAATTGCCGGTGGAAAAGGAAAGACAATCATTTCTATCATAGACAACACTCTCCGTCATGGCTGAGAAGGATGTGAAACTATAAGAATATGAAATCTCGCTGTTATTGGAATAGTTTATTGTGTCTGCTCTGCGTCGCACAGAGTCTAAAAATTTGTTTCCGGAGTCTTCTCGGATTTGCATGATGCCTAAAACTTTGATTCTAACCTCAGTGCAAAGTTGCACAATGTCTAAAACTTTTGTTTTTATATCTGTGTAGACTTGCACAAACACAAAAACAAAAGTTTTGCCTTTGTGCAATAGGTTTCTTTAATAAATACAAAGGTTTTTGTGTTTGTGCAATAGGTTTCTTTAATAAATACAAAGGTTTTTGTGTTTGTGCAATAATACTCTTTAACAAATAC
>CAVJCD010000087.1:0-1093 GCA_963648005.1 Tannerellaceae bacterium
GTTAAGTGGAGTTTCTTCCGCGGTATCCCCCCAACTCACGTGTCCGCATTGTGGCAAACCCATAAGCGTGCATCTGGACACGATGTAATTAATTCGCAAGGCGACAAAACCTAGTACAAAAATTTGGGTGTAATCTCTTCAAGGTTGCACCCTCTTCGCGTTGGTGTGCTCGCCATGCATATATATAAAGGTATTAGAGGTTTCCAATACTTTATTACTCTAGAGTTATAAATTTTGCGAGTGCAATCGTTTGCAGACGAGATAAAAACACAACGATTTTCCGTGCAAAATGCACGCCTAAAATCCCCCTCGCACCACATTGCACGGCTCACCCTTTCCCTCGTCCGCATTCTCCGCGCATTATATTAGATGCAGCGCACTGGCATTGCTTCCCCTCTGCATCAAGGTGGTGGACGACAACGGAGAGCAGTGTAACGCGCGTTAATCTCCCTTCTCTTTCGCTACGATGCCCATCCTTTTGCGAGTGATGTTGCGCGCATACATACATATAAGGTAGGCAACGCACTCGTTCTTAACGCGTTACACTACGCGCGACACTATTTCTTTGTGGCGCGTGGTCTCTACTTTTGTGGTGCTTTTGTGTGCCCTTTGTGCGCTCTCCTTTGTGGTGGTGGCGTGCTGCGCGTGGTGGTGCGCGTGGCAGCAATGCGATGGCAGACCCCCACCCCCGTAGGTACTCCGCGCTAGCTACAATATAGTAGTGTATGCGAATGAAAATGCCCTGCTGATTTTACAAAATGAGTTCCCACTTTTTTCATTGTCTCTCTACACTCTTTATCTGCCCATAGTGTATAAAACCTTGCGCAAAAAACTGCATGAAAAGGTACTCCTGTGAAAGGAGGTCATTTGAAAAATCCGTTCAGATTTCCTTGAAAAGGTACTCCGCTGTCAGTACCTGCGAGTTATTATCTGCCGGATGCGAAAACTACTGCTGGATGATACCAAAATTACCGCTTTGGTGGGTTGCACCTCTCTCTATCGCGCCCGCGATAGGTATTTAGACTATGACATATAAAATCATAATATTCTTCTTCACGCATACGCGTACGCGCGAGATATATAGTTTTCTCTT
>CAVJCD010000087.1:1130-9303 GCA_963648005.1 Tannerellaceae bacterium
TTGATTACGTTATATGACTATTTATTTGCAAATAAACCAAATCAATCTTTGTTATGTTTGAAAGAAGACGTTTTTTCTCAACTGAGAATGAGAGTTCAGTATCATTCTTCTCGGCGCCGTCTGCAGCTCCCCGGAGGCGTTGTTTTTTAGGGGCATTAATTGGCGGTCTTTCCGCTGCGTCTGCGGCGAGGGAGGCCAAGGCAGCGTTAACCAAGTCCCACGAAGAGAACTCTGCTTACTACAAGCGGCTGATGAGCGAGAACTACCTTGATTCGTCTGCAGGTCAAGAGACGGTGCGTCAGGCTCGTGAGATTATGAAGACGGGTACTAACCAAGCAGCGGGTGCTGCGGCATTTGGTGGTGCTTCGGATTCTTCGGTTGCTGCGGCCCGCGAAGCTGCGAACAAGCAGGTGGGCAATATGATGAGTGGTGTAGCGGCCAATGATACGCAACGCAAAGACAAAGCAGGAAGGGCTCTTGCGAGCGAGAACAGCAACTATGCTCAGCAGATGGCCAACGTAAATATGCAGAAGGCGAGTGCTATATCCCAAGCTGCATCTGGTTTGGATGCTTTGGCTGGCAAAGCTATGGACAAGTTCATACCGGGCTGATGAATGTACACCACCTACTAAAAACGAATCATCATGGCATACAAGAATAGCAACAATCAACAATCAATAGCTACGACTGCGGGGAAAGTTAGCGAGGACTTACAGAAAAAGAACCAAGCCCCGACCATTACCCCTGCGCAAGTTGCCGAGCAGCAGAATAAGGCTATCGAGGCAGGCAAGCAGGAAATAGCCAACAACGCCTATTCCTCAGCTACCTCCGACGAAGAAGCGCAGCGCAATGCTTCCGCGACACTTCAAGAACCGAGTATCAAACCTAAGCCTGTAAATATTTTTGCGGCTCCAAAGATTAATGCTCCTGACAAAATAGGCCCGATTGAGACTCAAAAACCCAAAGAGCTTTCTGCTGCGGAGCAAAAGGCGGAAGAGCAGCGCATCATTTCAGAATCTCAGTATAACAAACGTATGGCTCAACCAGAAGAGCAGCAACCTCGTGCAACTCTCGCTCCTTCTATACCTGTTAAGCCTGTAAACATCGTTCCGCAACCTACTATCAATGCTCCAGAAGTCCTTCCTCGTGTTGAGACTCAAAAAGCACAAGTGGCAGCGACGACAACACAACCCAACAACGATGCCGCAATTCAACTTGCGCAGCAGCAACAACAGTTAGTCAACAACGGCGCAGCAACAATTCCCGGTACCAATGTTCGCGTTGCTGAGGGACAGTCTGCGCAGCGCGGCAATAACGACGTCAAGGTAAATGCCCCAACCATCAATGCCGAAGACATCGCCAAGGCAGAAAGCGAAGGTGGCATGGCAAACGCCGCAGCGGCACCGCAAACCCCTAACGCATTTAGCGGTGGCGGCAGCACACAGTCCCAATCTCAACAGAAATCTACTACAACAAGCGACAAGCAAAGTGCCCAAAGTACGCAAAAGCCACAAACGCAAAGCAGCTCTCAGCAACCAACCGTAGCAAAGGGCGGCGCATCCACATCTCAGCCAGCAACAACCAAAACCAAGTATGGCGCAGGCGAGCAGCGTCTGGGATTCAAGGATATAGACGCGATACACAATTTTCAAAACAAAGGTAAGCAAGAACTCAAGGCCAACGACACAAAGTCGATTGAAGCCATAAACAAGTTTAGGGAATCATTGGGTCTAAAGCCTATTCACGTAGCTTCCAAGGTTGAGAAAAAGCAATTCAAGAAAGAGCTAAAGGATGGCAAGCAGAGAGTTTATGATGCGCTGGGCAAGAAAACTTGGCGCGACTACCTCTTTGGCTCCAAGACCGACCAAGAATGGAACAAAAAGCGAAAAGCGAAAATCCTTGCGCTGAGAGACGTGCTTTCGGGATGGGCCAATCTATATGCGACCACGAAAGGTGCTCCCGCAATGAAGATTGGAAGCACCCTTGATAAGTATGAGAAGCGGCTAAAGGAACAGGATGCGGCAAAGGCAGCCAAAGAGAAGGCTGACCGCGACTTCCAATTCAAGCAGAATGAAGCAGACCGCGACTTCCAACTTAAACTCGGCGACCTTAACATTAGTCAGAATAAGGACAAACGAGACCAAGACAAACATCCTTATGAGCTGGCTAAGGAAATAGCAGAGGCGAACGAGGCAAAGACCAAGGCAGACACCGAAGCCAAGACCCAAGCGGACAAGATACGCAAAGCAGCGGGAGAGGCAGACCTCGTAGGTGAGAAGATTGAAAGTCAGAAAGCACAGACCTCACTCACTCGGGCGAAGCAGAAAGAAGCCGAGGTAGATGCAGCTTGGGCAGGCAAAGAGCACGCAGCGAGTGTCAGTCAGAAGAAAGCGAGTGCAGCTAACTCTTATGCCGCCGCAGCAACACAGAAAGCACGCAGAGCACAAATTCAGCAGGCTATCAGAAACAACGGAGACTTCGAGATTCCGTCTAACGCCGAAGGCAAGAACTGGCGCATCGCCAAGTCACAACAAGCTACTCTCAAGAGAGAGCTTCAGGGTATTGCCAAGAAGAAAGGGTGGTATGACAAATACTATAATATCGACGGCTCGCTCGAAGCTGGCGTTAAATCAGAAGACTTGCTTATTGAGGCGTTTGCTCACACCGACGATACCGAAGTTCAGGACCTGCTCAGTAAGCACGGCAAACTCGTCAACGTCCAGACGGATGCCAAGACAAGAAGAAAAGTTGCAACAACATTAAGATAAAAATAACAGCACATGGGAAATTACGTAAAAGTTAAGGGTGCAGAAACTGGCAAAACGTACAATGTCACTGCCGAGGATTTCTCCAAGTACTATGACGACTATGTCGCAAACTCCGCTGGTGCTACGGTGGAGATGTACGACATGGACGGTAACAGGAAGTCTGTCGGCATTGCAGATGCCAAGGATATGTACGGCAAGGGCTACACCTATTGGCAAGGTCAGCACAACCACCACGCAGGCAAGATTCGTGCAGCGGAAGCTCGCAAGAAAGCCGCAGAAGAGAAAGCAGATGAGGAAGAACCTGCCAATGTTGTGTCGCAAGCGAAGCAGATGGTGGAGACACAGAAGCCTACACCTCCAACAGAGACAAAGCAAGAAGATGTTACTCCAGTAGCCGAGGCTCCAAAAGAGGGAAAATCTCCCGCTGCTCCGAAACAAGAGCAGAAGTCTCAGCCACTCACCGAAGCGGAGAAGATGGAGATGATGTATGGCACAACCATGCAGAACATCGCAGGTACCGTGGCAAAGACCAACCGTACTCTCAACAAGGTAAAGACACAAACGGAAACTGCAAAGAAGCCTATCCAAGCAGACCGCAAGATAAATCTTGGCGAAAACCGCAAGACTATCGAGACTGCTGCCTTCAACCCAGAGACAGGAAAGGTAGAGAAACGATACCAAGACGAGTTCGGCAACGAGTTTGACAATCGCGCAGAAGCAGACTTGACAGGCAACCTTGTTGACCAGCGCAACTCCGAGATGTATAACATTGATGCTGAACTGAGCAGCGCAGAGGCAGACCTCGAAAGACTGAAATCAGAACGCGACGAGGCTCGTGCAGCACGCGGCAAGACCTTGGGTATTCTTCATCATGCTCCCGGTAGCCTTTCTACGCAAGACGAAACGAAGTACAACCTCGAAGATAATGCGTATAACGCAGCTATCCGTCAAGCAGAGGAACGTATCAAGAACATAACTGAAGAACGTGATGCGAGAGCTGGCGAAGACGTAGGTTTTTGGCGCGGAGTTGGACGTGCGGTGTCTGACGGTCGCACGTGGGACTTTGGTGTTGGCGATGCACGCGACATGAGCACTATGCTGCAGCTTCAAAGTGAAGACGGACTCACCGACTCACAAAAGAAAGCTCGTCAAGCTATGATGGAGTCGCTTTACAAATCGCAGCAGGCAGAGCAGAAGTATAGCGGCAACCGTGATTTCTGGTATCGTGCAGGTACTACCACTGGTATGATGCCCGCATTTATGGTGGACTTTGCCGCAGCAGGTCTTACTGGCGGTAGCAGCGCAGCACTCAAAGTTGGCTCGAAGGTAGCCACCAAGGTTGCAACAAAAGCTTTTGGTAAGCAGTTGTTGGAATCCATGGCAAAGAAGGGCATACGAGAGGTAGCAAAAGATGAAGGAAAGAAGGCTGCCGCAAAGTACGCAGCAAACTGGGCCATTAAAGCCCTCGGCACTACGGCAGACGACCTTCTTGTGCGTGCTCCACTTATGACCAACACCATACAGACCAACAAGACTTTTGCAGACATCGTAGGCAGAAAACTTGGTGATGTAACACGTGACGACAACGGCAATTTCTCATTTGAGAACTCAAAGTCGTGGGGCGATGCAGCATGGCAAGGCGAAGCTAATGCCATTATAGAGAACTACTCCGAGATGTTCGGTGCGCACCTCGACCCCGTGATGACACTAGAAAATACCGCCAAGCTAGCAAACACCTTCGGCGCAAAGCGTCTTAGCGAACTGCTTTCTAAAGGCTCAAAGGCTGGTATTGATAGTGCAATGGGCCAGACGAAGAAACTTTTTGAGAAAGTCGGTGTCAGTGATTATGTAGGCGAGGTCAGCGAAGAGTACTATGGTCAGTTGTGGCGCACTATGCTCAATTTGGACGATGCCTATATTGAAAACGAGGACGGCACACGCACCAACAACTTCCTCAATGCGCAGTTCCATGGCGACATTCTTGGCGGTATGGCCCTCTCAATGGGCTTGATAAGCGGAGCAAAGGCTGGCTTTAGCGCAGCTTCGTACCACAAGATGAAGAAAGACCTCCGTGGTTACGAGGCAGATGCCCGCGTTCTTCTTGGCGACAGTAAGTGGGACGTGATAAAAGCTACACTGCAAGCTACGACCAACGACAATATCGGCAACTTTATTGCAACCATAAAGAACGACAAAGACCTCACTGAGGACGACAAAGCTGCCGTACTGAAGTACACCGAAGGCTCAATGAGACTCCGTGGCTTCGATATGGGCGAGTTGAAGCAGAAGGAAGAAGAGTCGCAGCGTCAGCAGTGGGAGCAGCCTAATGAGCAGGCAGCAACCGAAGCTGGCCAAGCCATTGCATCACAGGCCGATGTTATGGGTGAGCAGCCCAATGGCGATGTGGTAAGACAAGAAAGTCAAGAATATCGTGATGCCCAGCAGGCACTTGCCGAGGCTAATAAGAAGATGTTGCCGAATATAGCCTCACTTGATACCGACGGATGGCTTAGTGATATAGACTTTACTGCCGTGTCAACCGAGGGGCTTTCTCAAATACTTCCAGCACTGCCACCGCAGTTGCGTGATGCAGTAACAGAATATATCAGCATCCGTAACGTAGCCGACAATGCAGCAATACGTCATCAGGCAATGCTTGACGGATTGAGCAATAGTATTGACGAGGCAGTAGAAAAACACTATGCTGCCAATATGAGCAACACGGACGAAGGCTTTGACGATGTACTAACATACACCGACGAACAAGGTCAGCTTTGGTATGTCCGTAATGGAGTGCTTGGTGAGTCTGTCCTTCTTACAAACGAGAACGGCGAAGTTAAGTGGGTACCGAGCAAAGACCTCCATGCAAAGCCGCTATACGGTCAGACAAAAGATAATGCTTTAGCAGGTTTGCGTACCTCACTGCAAGAAAGGATTACCCAAGAGTATGGCCTTGCAGAAGAACCACAGGGCGGGCTACTTCCCCAGGATGGCCCACAGCAAGGAGAAGGTGGCTTTGTATTCCCTCAAAGAGTGGACGAAGAAGGTAACAACGTAGATGATTTCACAGGCGAAGGTGTCACTCCCGAAAACGCATTAGAGAGACTGCGCACTTCCTACAGAATGTCCGACGAGGATATTGCAGCGTGGGCTTCGTCTTGGCGCAGCGGATTGCAAGAACCGGGTGCAGAGGATGTAGAAGCCACCAATGCGTACAATCGCGCAAAGGAGATTTCCGAGGGTATTCTTTCTTTGCTTGGGCAGCAGGGACAGGAAGATGCGGCAGTAGAAGGTGCGGTTGAGAACGCGACCGAGCAAGCTACAGAAGAGCCACAAGCTCTGCAGATACCTACCGATAAGGACGGAAATAAGCTTTATTTTGAGAGTGGTGTCGCTCCAAAGGATGCCGTAGATGATATTCTGACAGACTTGGAAGGCGACATGGATGCAACAGAGACTGCGGTTAATGACGAGTTGGCTGGAGCGCAAGAAGCATTAGATAAAGTCTCCAAAGAGAATGCTACGGGTATCGCCGGTATAAAAGCCAAGAAAGCAAAGGAGAAGGCGGCAAGTGCAGTCGTGGACTATTGGCAGAGTGTAGCCGATGAGATTGCTACAAGAAAGCAGACGGCACGTGCAGAAGAGGAAGCCGCAATAAAAGCCGCAGCAGAAAAGGAACGTGCCGCAGCAGAAGAGAACGGTCAGATTCCAGACTGGAGACACGACACTCCCGAAGCAGCACGTCAACGTGGCTTCCGTATATCCGAGGGCGAACGCTACGACCGCCAAGAGAAGGTTGACGGCATTGAAGGTCGCGAGTCCAAAGCCGTATTCACCAACAAGGACGGAGACACAAAGGACGGACGTTTGATGCTCGTTGACATCAATAGTGTGCAAGAGAGCCATAAGGGCAGTATGAAGAACCCTTATCACTTCATTCCCGAAGCGCAACCAAAGGATAGAACATCGTCTGCAAGTAGAACCGACACAACAGTCAATGCAGCTCCCGAAAACTTCAAGCCAGAGTTACTGACGGGTGACGGAGTCGTATATAACGAGAGTGCACCTATCATCAACTCTCGTGGCGAGGTGATACAGGGTAATGGTCGCGTTATGACGATGCGTGAGGTGTATAAGAACCCCGAAAGCGCAGCGAGATACAAGCAGTACCTCAAAGAACACGCAGCAGAGTTTGGTCTTACTCCCGAAGATGTTGACAAGATGGAGCAGCCTGTTCTTGTCAATCGTGTCGACGTGGACGATGCCGAAGCTATCCGTCTCGGTCAGTTCAAGGCAACCGATTTGGAGAGTGGCGGTTCTCAGCGCATCGAGCCAAGAGAGACTATCCAGAAGATGGGCGACTGGTTCCGTGGCTTCATCAACAAGATATTCAACGGCGAGGAAGACGAGAGTATCGCTCAGCTGATAGACAAGAATGGCATAGAGGTACTAAAGCACATGAATGCCCGCGGCTTTATTAGCAACACGCAGGTGGAGACCGCTATCAAGGACGGTAAGCTTACCGCAGAGGGCAAGAACGACATCATGAATATTCTCAAACACCACCTCTTCGACGGCGCTCCGTCGGAATTGGAGTCAATGTTCAATGGTATGCCAGCCAAAGCACAGAAGGCTATCCTCTCCACATATCTGCGAGATTACGAAGTACCTGCAGAAGCGGCATTGCTTGATGACATTCGTGCGTCCATTATGGCATATCACGAGTTGCAGCAAGAAGAGAAATTCAACAAGGCTACGACCTACGAAGGTGCGAAAACTGCAATTTCTGATTGGCTCAGACAACAAAATATGTTCGATGGTATTGCCAATAAGGATAAATTTAGTACCTTTGCACTCGAACTTGCAGCCCGCGAGAAGACGATGTCGCAGAAAGCGTTGACAGAATTGTTCAACACATACTACGACATGACTTCAAAGAGTGCCAGTGTCGGCGGTGATTTGTTCAGCGAAGCAGACACCAAGACATACACGAAGGCCGAGGCTATCAAGAAATTGTTTAATGTTGACATAAAAGAAAGTAAGAACAATGGCAATGAACTTCAAGGAAGCAATGCTCTGGCTGGCGACGGTAGACCGCGCGGAGAAGGGCGACAAAGAGGCAGTGGAGGTGCTGCGAGTGGAGAATCAAATGCGTCAGGAGCAGAATCTGCCGACGGTGGAGCAGGAACTGGACGAGATGGTGCAGAAGGGGCAGAGTCTGTAGACAAAGACGATGAGGCAGTAAAGCATATCGTTACAAATCTCGTTGAAGGCACTGGTATTCCAGTAGTGACCGATGAAGAGGCTGCGCAGTCTGCGTTTGATGATGCAATAGCAACCGACTCCAATATCAAGTTCCACAAAGTTACCGACAAGAAGGAACTCGAATGGCTGAACAATCAAGA
>CAVJCD010000088.1:0-9188 GCA_963648005.1 Tannerellaceae bacterium
CTTCCAAGGAAGCTAACTACACATATATCCCCAAGGACTATAAGGTAGCAGAGGATTCGGAATATTTCCACTTTACTTCCAACAATACCATTTACGGAACGGAGATGCGCTACGACCCGGATTTGAAGGTTCGTTTGGTAGCCGACATGTCGTCTGATATATTCTCTCGCCCGGTTGATGTGTCGAAGTACGACATTATCTATGCCGGTGCACAGAAGAACCTTGCGCCTGCCGGTGTAACGCTGGCCATCGTGCGTGTGGATGCTCTGGGCCATGTTGACCGTGCCATCCCTACGATGCTTAACTACAATACTCACATCAAGAAGGATTCTATGTTCAACACTCCTCCGGTGTTCCCCATCTATGCTGCGCTGCAGACCCTGAAGTGGTATAAGGAGCTGGGTGGTATCTCTGCTATCGAGAAGATGAACATCGAGAAGGCGGCCATCCTGTATGATGAAATAGACAGAAACAAATTGTTCAGAGGCACTGTTGCCGCAGAGGACCGTTCCATCATGAACGTTTGCTTTGTTATGAACGATGAATATAAGGAGCTGGAGGACGAGTTTAACAAGTTCGCTTCTGCAGCCGGTATGGTTGGAATCAAGGGCCACCGCTCGGTAGGCGGATTCCGTGCTTCTCTCTACAACGCCCTGCCCAAGAGCAGCGTTGAAGCTTTGGTTGCCACAATGAAAGAATTCGAAAAACTCCATTAAGCCATGACAAAAGTATTGGTTGCTACAGACAAGCCGTTTGCTGCCGCAGCGGTGAACGGTATTCGCGAGGTGATTGAAGGTGCCGGCTATGAGTTGGCGCTCCTCGAGAAGTATGGTGAGAAGAGCAAGCTGTTGGATGCTGTGAAGGATGCCGAGGCGGTAATCATCCGCAGCGACGTTGTAGATGCTCAGGTGTTGGATGCAGCAAAGGCGCTGAAGATTGTGGTTCGTGCAGGTGCGGGCTACGACAATGTGGACCTTGCAGCAGCTACGGCGCACAATGTTTGTGTAATGAACACTCCGGGTCAGAACTCCAATGCCGTTGCCGAGCTGGTGTTCGGTCTCCTGGTGTATGCCGTGCGTAACTTCTACAACGGCACTTCCGGCACGGAGCTGAAGGGCAAGAAGCTGGGTATCCTGGCTTACGGTAATGTGGGACGCAATGTGGCTCGCATAGCCAAGGGCTTCGGCATGGATGTATATGCCTACGATGCCTTCTGCCCGGCAGAGGTGATAGAGAAAGACGGCGTGAAGGCCGTGGCTTCCACTGCTGACTTGTTTAAGTTGTGCCAGATTGTTTCTCTGCATATCCCGGCAACAGCCGAGACTAAGGGGTCTATCAACTTCGAGCTGATGAACTCGATGCCCAAGGGTGCCGTCCTTGTCAACACGGCACGTAAGGAAGTTATCTGCGAGGCAGGGCTGACGAAGATGATGGAAGAGCGTCCGGACTTCAAGTATATCACCGACATCAAGCCGGAGGTGGATGCCGACCTGGCTGAATCGTATCCCGGCCGTTATTTCGGTACGCCTAAGAAGATGGGTGCACAGACTGCCGAGGCCAATATCAATGCCGGTATTGCTGCTGCGAAACAGATTGTGGACTTCCTCAAGAACGGTAACGAGAAATTCAGAGTAAACAAGTAATCTCCCTTCATATGGCAAAGATAAAACCATTCAAAGGTCTCCGTCCGCCGAAGGAGCTGATAAAGGAGGTGGCGTCGCGTCCTTACGACGTGCTCAACTCCGAAGAAGCACGCCGGGAGGCACAGGGCAACGAGAAGTCGCTCTATCATATCATCAAGCCGGAGATTGATTTCCCGGTGGGAACCGACGAGCACGACCCTGCCGTCTACGAGAAGGCTGCGGAGAACTTCCGCAAGTTTCAGGACAAGGGTTGGCTGGTGCAGGATGATAAGGAACTCTACTATGTGTATGCTCAGACCATGAATCATCATACACAGTATGGCTTGGTTGTTTGCGCCTACGTCGACGATTATCTGAAAGGGAACATCAAGAAGCATGAGTTGACCCGCCGCGACAAGGAGGAGGACCGCATGAAGCATGTCCGCGTCAACAATGCCAATATCGAACCCGTCTTCTTTGCTTATCCCGACAATGCGGAGCTGGATGCCATAGTGAAGAAATATACCTCACGCACTCCGGAGTACGACTTTGTTGCCGAGCAGGACGGCTTTGGGCATACCTTCTGGATTATCGACGATGATAACGACATTGCCAGCATCACCGAACTGTTTGGGAAGATGCCGTCGCTCTATATTGCCGATGGGCATCACCGCTCGGCTGCCGCTGCTTTGGTGGGTGCCGAGAAGGCCAAGCAGAATCCCAACCATCGTGGCGACGAGGAGTATAACTACTTCATGGCAGTATGCTTCCCGGCAAGTCAGTTGACAATTATCGACTACAACCGCGTGGTGAAGGACCTCAACGGGCTTACCGATGAGGAGTTTCTTGCAAAGTTGGCTGTCCACTTCACGGTGGAGGAGAAGGGCACGGAGATATACAAGCCGGCAGCGCTTCACAACTTCTCGCTCTATTTGGGCGGCAAGTGGTATTCCTTGACAGCCAAGCCGGGGACCTACAACGACCAAGACCCTATCGGCGTGTTGGACGTTACCATCTCTTCGAACCTTATCTTGGACGAGATATTGGGCATCAAAGACCTGCGCTCGGACAAGCGTATCGACTTTGTGGGTGGTATACGTGGTCTCGGTGAACTGAAACGGCGTGTCGACAGTGGCGAGATGAAGGTGGCTCTGGCTCTCTATCCCGTTACCATGAAGCAGCTGATGGACATCGCCGACACGGGCAACATCATGCCTCCAAAGACTACATGGTTTGAGCCCAAACTCCGTTCAGGGCTTGTTATTCATAAGTTGGTGTAAGAAAAGATTGGCTCTGCCGCGGGTGTGGCAGACCTCTTGGTTAGACTGTGAGGGCGTTTGGCAAATAGTGAGCCAAACGCCCTCTTTGTAGTTATTGCCTCATGCAGATGGTGTAATAAGCTAGAGCGTGGCGCGACAGCCTCATGCAGATGGTGCAATACGCCGGAGCGTGGCGCGACAGCCTCATGCAGATGGTGTAATAAGCTAGAGCGTGGCGCGACAGCCTCATGCACATCGTGAAAGTGCCGTTTCTTCAAAGAAATTGCTTCATGCAGATGATGCGAGAACCAAGAGCGTGGCGCGACAGCCTCATGCACATCGTGAAAGTACCGTTTCTTCAAAGAAATTGCTTCATGCAGATGATGCGAGAACCAAGAGCGTGGCGCGACAGCCTCATGCACATCGTGAAAGTACCGTTTCTTCAAAGAAATTGCTTCATGCAGATGATGCGAGAACCAAGAGCGTGGCGCACCGGCTTCATGTAACGTCTGCAAGAAGGTGTCGCGCCCGAGAAACAGCTTCATGCACGTCTGCAAGAGGGTATTTCGTTCAAGAAACAGTTTCCCGCGGGATTGCAAGAGGGTATTTCGCCCGGGTTCTTGGGGAATGCATGGGGTGAGGCAAGGAGTGGAGGCTTATTTGCTGACCTTTTCCGTGAGGGGCTCTCCGCCATCCCTCGAGATGCCTCTCAGCTCTACGTACTCAACGCTCAGCGGATTGCTGTGGCTGCTCTTTACGTAGATGGACTTGAGGATGGCTGCCTTGCCGTTGATGGTTGTAGAGCATACATACTTGCCGTCCACAAGGCATATCTTCAGTGTCTTGCCCGCATAGGCAGTGAGCGACACTTCGCTGCAGTCGTCACCCTCCGCCAATAGCTTGTACCCGTAAGCCATCTTCTTCTGAAAAAAACTCAGGGCATTGGTCTCGCCCGGATGCTCCTCGCGGTTGACCCAGTAGGCGTTGATGGGGAGGTGTGTGTCGAGCTTGCCGTCCTTGAGGTTGGCATCATAGCATACAAGGTTGCGGTTCAAGCTTCGCGAGATGTAGAAGAGTCTCTCGCTGGTAGGGTAGGTGTTCTCCTCCGGATTGTCGGCAAGAGCATAGGTGGCAGCAAGAAGCAGAGCCATCACGAATAACGCCGCCCGCCTTGCAAGGGGGATATCAAAATGCTTCATATCTTTCATATTTGCGATGCCAGATAGTTCATGTATTCCTTGGCACCTTCCTTGTCGCCCGCCTCGGGGCTCCATGGCGCCATATTGCTCGGCTCAAGGGGGGCAAACGGTCCGGCTTTCACTTCGTAGACAACAGTGTCGGGCTCCAAGACAATCAGACTATGCCACACGCCCGGCTTAATCTCTGCCCCGTAGACTCCCGCCTTGGGGTCCAAAATCATCTTCTCAGTGATGTTGCCCTCATCGTCGAACGTGAACACTGCCACCCTCCCGCGCAGGAGCAAGAACATCTCGTCCTTATCGGGATTAAGATGTCTGTGAGGACGGATATAACTGCCCGGCTCCATCGCGTTAAGCAAACGGTTCACCGCCTCGTCAGTGCTCTCGTGAAAGTTGTAGTTCATACGCAGTCGGGGCGAAAGCTTTGCCCTTTGGCTTGTCTCGTCAAGCAGAGTGGTGTCTATAATCTTCATCTCTTAATAAAATACCGGTGACGATAAAAAGGGAGACCGGTTTCACAACCAATCTCCCCCTGCTAGTATCAGTTTGAAATTTCTAGTATTGTCTTTCCAACAACCATGCATCCTGAAAGTCGGGTGCATATTTAGCTTTGATGGCATCGCGGCTGTCTGCTGCATCAGCCTTATCGTTGAAGCTGGCAACAATCACACGCAACATACCTTGAGCGTTTTCACCCAATACAGCGTGATAACCTTCGTTTTCCATACGCTTCTTTAAAGAGTAAGCGTTTGTCTTGTTCTTGAAACTACCGATAACAACGCTGTAGCGTTTCAATCGGCTTGCGTCTTCACCCTGAGCTGCGCTGATTCTCTCCGAACGGGTTGATGCCGAAGAAGTGCGCGGCTTGGAAACAGGTGCTGCCTCCTCTACAACCTCTTCGTCTTGTTCCTCAGCTTCAACAGGAGCTGTCGACTTCTTTTCTTTGGCCTGTTCGTAAGCAGCCTTGTAAGCACTCTGTTTAGGTTTACATGAGCCAAATGCTAAAACCATACATATAGCGGCTCCAAATAACCAAATCTTGTTCATATCCGTTTAGTTCTTTAAGTTATATGCGCAAAGGTATGAATAAATTTTACTAATTTCGCATACAAAACATAATATATCATACAAAGCATATGAATAAATTTATCGCGATAATGGTTATGGCTATATCCGTAATGAACAGTGGTTGCACGCAGACAGAAAAAACAGAAGACGCAAAGCCCGTTATCGGGCCCTCGGAGATAAAAATCACTGACGGACGGATGACGCCCGAAGCTCTATGGGCCATGGGCCGTATCGGCGGGATGAATGTCTCGCCCGACGGACAAAAGGTGGTCTACACCGTGGCATACTACAGCGTGCCGCTCAACAGCAGCAACAGAGAGGTATTTGTGATGAATGCCGATGGTTCTGACAACAAGCAGATAACCCATACGCCTTTTTCGGAGAACGAGGCAACATGGATAAAGGGGGGCACAAAGATTGCTTTCCTCTCGGGCGAGAGCGGCAGTAGCCAGCTGTGGGAGATGAACCCCGACGGCACGGGGCGCAGGCAGCTCTCGGATTATGATGGCGACATCGAAGGGTTTGCTTTCTCTCCCGACGAAAAGAAGGTGTTGTTTATCTCTCAGGTAAAGACCGTGCCGAGCACGCAGGATAAGTATCCCGACTTGGACAAGGCGACGGGCATCATTGTTACGGACCTTATGTATAAGCATTGGGACGAATGGGTGACAACGGCTCCGCATCCCTTTGTGGCAGACTTCAACGGGGATAAGGTGGGCAGCCCCACGGATTTGTTGGAGGGCGAGCCTTATGAATCGCCGATGAAGCCTTTCGGCGGCATCGAACAGCTGGCATGGAACACTACCTCCGACAAGGTGGCATATACCTGCCGCAAGAAGACGGGGAAGGAGTATGCCGTCTCCACCAACTCCGATATCTATGTGTACGACCTGAACACCCGCAAGACCACCAACATAAGCGAAGGGATGATGGGCTACGACACCAATCCCAAGTATTCGCCCGACGGCAAGTATATCGCCTGGCAGAGCATGGAACGCGACGGCTACGAAGCAGACCAAAATCGCTTGATGGTTATGAATCTTGAGACGGGAGAGAAGACATTTGTGAGCAAGGAGTTCGACTCCAATGTCGACGAGTTCTGCTGGAGCGCCGATGCACAATCGCTATTCTTCGTCGGTGTATGGCATGGCGAAACGCATATATACAAGGTTGACATCACAGGTGGCAAGCCCACGCCTTTGACCACCGGCATGTATGACTACAACGCCGTTGCTCTCATGGGCGGAAACAAACTGATAGCAAAACGTCACTCCATGAGTATGGGCGACGAGATATATTCCATCGACCTTGCCGAGGGTAACAAGGTGGCTCAGCTTACCAACGAAAACAAACCTATCTACGACCAGCTGGAGATGGGAAAGGTGGAAGAGCGCTGGATGACAACAACCGACGGCAAGCAGATGCTTACCTGGGTTATTTATCCCCCTCACTTCGACCCCAAGAAGAAGTACCCGACCTTATTGTTCTGCGAAGGCGGTCCACAGAGCCCGGTCAGCCAGTTCTGGTCCTATAGGTGGAACTTCCAGATTATGGCAGCCAACGACTATATCATTGTTGCCCCCAACCGTCGCGGTCTTCCGGGTTTCGGTATGGAGTGGAACGAAGAGGTGAGTGGCGACTATGGTGGCCAGTGCATGAAAGACTACCTCACGGCTATCGACGAGATGGCAAAAGAAGAGTATGTCGACAGCGATAGACTGGGATGCGTGGGCGCCAGTTTCGGGGGCTTCTCCGTGTATTGGCTGGCTGGTCATCACGACAAACGCTTCAAGGCATTCATTGCTCACGACGGCATCTTCAACATAGAGATGCAATACCTGGAGACTGAAGAGATGTGGTTTGCCAACTGGGATATGGGCGGTGCCTATTGGGAGAAGAACAACCCGGTGGCTCAGCGCACGTTCTCCAACTCGCCGCACCGCTTTGTAGACAAGTGGGACACCCCGATACTATGCATCCATGGCGAGAAGGACTACCGCATACTTGCCGGTCAGGGCATGGCTGCCTTCAATGCTGCCGTGCTTCGTGGTGTGCCTGCCGAACTCTTGATATATCCGGACGAGAACCACTGGGTGCTGAAGCCGCAGAACGGCGTGCTTTGGCAGCGTACCTTCTTCGAGTGGTTGGATAAGTGGCTGAAGAAATAAGGGCTATTGCTTTGCGGTGTTTCCGAGCGTAAGTCTATTGAACCTCCTCCAAAGAAGCACTCCGAGGGTCGTAAGGCTTATGGGGAAGCCGTACCACACGCCCAATGCACCCCAGCCGAGCGTAAACCCGCAGAGATAACCTATGGGCAGAGCCAATCCGAAGTGGCAGAAGACGGCGCACCAGGTCATATACTTCACGTCGGATATGCCCCTCAGGGCGTTGGCAAAGAGAATCTGCAGTCCGTCGCCAAACTGATAAACGGCGATGGACCACGACATAACTGCCACCAAAGCCACCACCTCTTCTTCCGGAGTGAACAGATATCCCAGATACTTGTGTGAGGCGATGAGAAACAACACGAAGAGAAGGGCAACGCCCATAATCAGATGTAGGCCCGAGAAGGAGGCCCTCCGGATGCTGAGCCAGTCGCCATTCCCTTTAAACATACTGACACGTATGGTGACGGCTGCCGCTATCCCGTAGTATACCATGAAGCCCAGCGTGGTGACTACGCAGGCTATCTGATGCGCCGCCAATGCAGTGCTGCCAATCCAGCCCATCATGATGACGCTCAAACTGAACGAGGCCGTCTCGACCCCCATCTGCAGTCCCACAGGCAGACCTATATGCATCAGCCGGGAGAGATTTAGGCGGTTGATGACGCCCGTCTTGAACCCGGAGAGGAACATCCTGTACTTGTCTCTTTTGGCAAACAAGATACAAAAGACAACGATGGAGAATATGCGGCTGACGAGCGTGGAGATGCCGGCTCCAGTCAGCCCCAACTCGGGGAATCCCCACTTGCCGTAGATAAGGAGGTAGTTTCCGATGATGTTCATAAGGTTTGCCCCCAACAGTATCCACATCGGCGTGAGAGTGTCGGTTGTGCCGTCGCTAAACTGCTTGAAGGCATTAAACAGCATGACAAACACGATGGAAAACAATTGCAACAGGTAGTAGGGAACGATATACGGCATCAGTTCTTCGGGCTGCCTCAGTATGTCGATGTTCCATAGAAGCAGAAGCATCAGGGTGCTTAGCAGGATGCCGACGATGAAGTTGAGAAAGAGACTGCTCTTGAGCATCTCGCCCACCTTGTGACGGTCTCCCTTGGCGTACAGCTCGCCGATGATGGGGGTGAGCCCGTAGGAGAAACCCAACCCGAAGATAAAGGCCAGGTTGAAGAAGTTGTTGACAAACGAGGCGGCAGCCAGTTCCACGGTGCTGTGGTGCCCCACCATGATATTGTCGGCAAACCCCACAATGATAACGCCCAGCTGCCCCAACATGATTGGGACACCCAGGCGTATCGTCTCTTTGTAATGTTTCTTGTAAGCTGCGAACAATGTCATTTGTCAACAATCTTCATCTTCTTGATGGCAATGTTCTTCAGCGGGCGGTCTTCTTCGTTGGTCTCAACAAACTGAATCTTGTCGACCACCTTCATGCCATCCACCACCTCGCCAAAGATGGTGTATTTGTTGTCCAGATGCGGAGCGCCGCCTTCCAACATATATGCCTCCCGTTCTTCGGGGGTGAACACCCGGTTTTCGGTCTTCTCCATCTTGTCGAGCTCCATGCTTGTGAAGAACTTCCCGGTGACGATATAGAACTGGCTGGCTGAAGAAGCCCGCTCGGGGTTCTCGGCATCGTCGGTGCGGGCGGCACACAGCATGCCACGTTTGTGGAAATACTTGGGATAGACAATCTCGGCGGGCACGGTGTAGCCAAGGTCGCCGTCGCCCAAGTGCTGGTCGAGGGGCGCACCTTTGGAGTTGATGTCGCCCGCCTGTATCATGAACTGCTTGATAACACGGTGGAAAAGCTAGCCGTCGTAGCGGTGCTCATTCACGAGCTTGATAAAATTGTCC
>CAVJCD010000089.1:0-9170 GCA_963648005.1 Tannerellaceae bacterium
GTGTCGATGGGGATAAACACGTCGGGCATGATGCCGCCACCACCATAGACTGTGCGTTTTGTGTTGAGTGTATTGTATTTCATTGAGTCGGGAAAGTGGATACTGTCGGCACTCATCAACTCACCGCGATTGTAGCGGTCGATGAGGTCGTGCTGATAGTCCTCCTTCTTGCCATTCTCGTAAGGTTTCTGAATGCTTCGTCCGGTGGGTGTATAATAGCGGGATACCGTCAGACGAATCATAGACCCGTCGGGAAGAGGAATAGCCTTTTGCACTAATCCCTTGCCAAAGGTGCGACGACCAACAATCACTCCACGGTCCCAATCCTGCAAGGCACCGGAGAGGATTTCGCTGGCGGAAGCCGAGGATTCGTCCACGAGGACAACCAAACGACCTTCCTCAAAGTTCCCTTTTGTTGTCGACTTGGCTTCTTCGCGCGGTTGCTTGTTGCCTTCGGTGTAGACAATCAGATTGTCTTTGTCCAAGAACTCGTCTGCCAGCTCGATGGCGATATTGAGGAAGCCACCCCCGTTGCCTTGCAAGTCGAGGATAAGTTGTTTCATCCCCTGCTTCTTCAAGCCGGCAAGAGCAGTACGAAACTCGTCTGCCGAAGTTGCTGCAAAGCGGTTGAGCTTGATGTATCCGGTCTGCTTGTCCGCCATGTAGGCAGCGTCGAGACTTACAACGGGTATCTTGCCACGGATGATTTTGAAATCTATGAGTTCCGGATTCTTGCCGCGCAACACCTTTATGCCAACACTCGTACCCTTCTTGCCACGCAAGCGCTTCACCACATCCGATGTCTTCATCTTAACACCGGCAATAAGAGTGTCGTTGACCATTATTATGCGGTCGCCCGCCATCAGCCCTACCTTCTCGGAGGGGCCACCCGGGATAACCTGGATAACATACACCGTATCCGTCAGCATATTGAACTGAATGCCTATGCCGTCGAAACCACCCTCCAAAGGCTCGGTCAACTCTTTCGTCTCCTCCGGGTCGGTATAAGTGGAATGCGGGTCGAGCTTTTCCAACATACCCACAATGGCATCTTCCACCAGTTTGGAATTGTCCACCGGGTCTACATACAGATTGGAGATGGCATATAGCGCCATCGATAACTTGCGGGCATCTCCGGCAGGCTTCTGTGCCACTGCCGCCTGTGCAACCGCTAAAACAAGCAAGAAGGTTATGATTCGTTTCATTTCAATATATGTCTCATTTGTTCAATATATGCCAAGTCCCCTCGGGAAGAAGGGACGATACATCTTTGCCAAAGCGCAGCAGCTCGCGCACAAGACTGGAGCTGACATGTGCATATTCCGGCTCGGTAAAGAGAAGGAGTGTCTCGATGTCACTCAGTCGGCGGTTGATGTCGGCAATAGTCTTCTCATATTCAAAATCACCCACACTGCGGATGCCGCGCAAGATAAACCCGGCACCTGTCTCCTTAGCCAAGTCCACCGTAAGAGAATCATACGACATCACCCTAACACGTGGCTCGTCGGCATACAACCGGCAGATGGCTTCCATACGCTTCTCAAGAGGAAAACAAGTCTTCTTCATGTCGTTGCTCCCAAGGGCGATGACAATCTCGTCGGCAAATGCCAAGGCACGACTGACCAAAGCCTCGTGACCTATGGTAAAGGGGTCGAATGTCCCTGGGAACAGGGCTATTCGTTTTTTTGTGTCATTCTGATTGTTTACCATAAGCTTTAACTAACAATATCTTCCTCCACAACCAAGTTGTCGATGATGAAGTTCTGACGTTCCATGGTGTTCTTGCCCATGTAGAACTCAAGCATATCTTTCACCAAGTCTTCCTTTTTCATAGTCACTGGGTCGAGACGCATGTCCTTACCGATAAAGTTGCGGAACTCGTCCGGCGAAATCTCTCCAAGGCCTTTGAAACGGGTAATCTCGGGATTCTTCCCAATCTTCTGAATGGCATTCTGACGTTCCTCTTCCGAGTAGCAATAGTATGTCTTCTGCTTGTTGCGTACGCGGAAAAGCGGCGTCTGCAGAATATAAACATGGTTCTGCTTAATCAAGTCGGGGAAGAACTGAAGGAAGAACGTTATCAGAAGCAATCGGATATGCATCCCGTCCACATCGGCATCTGTCGCAATAATGACCCTATTGTATCTCAATCCCTCAAGGCCGTCCTCTATGTTCAATGCAGCTTGCAAGAGGTTGAACTCTTCGTTCTCGTAGACAATCTTCTTTGTCAATCCATAGCTATTGAGAGGTTTGCCTCGCAGACTGAAGACAGCCTGCAGATTGGGGTCGCGACTCTTCGTGATGGAGCCGCTTGCCGAATCACCCTCGGTAATGAAGATGCAACTTTCCTCCGTGCGGTCACCCTTGGCATCATTCAGATGGATACGGCAATCACGCAGTTTCTTGTTGTGCATGTTCGCTTTCTTTGCCCTCTCGCGTGCCAACTTGGTCACGCCGGCAATAGCTTTACGTTCCTTCTCCGACTCCTGTATCTTATGCAGCAATGTCTCCGACGTGTCGGTGTTTTTATATAGATAGTTATCCAGCTCCTTCTTGATGAAGTCGCCGATAAACTTAGCCACTGTCGGGCCTTCGGGGCCAACATCCTTGGAGCCCAACTTTGTCTTTGTCTGACTCTCAAACACCGGTTCCTCAACCTTGATGCTGATGGCGGCAACGATGCCCGCACGGATATCCGAATATTCGAAACCCTTGTTGTAAAATTCTTTGATAACGCGCCCCAATGCTTCGCGGAAGGTCGAAAGATGCGTTCCTCCTTGCGTTGTGTACTGCCCGTTTACAAATGAGTAATACTCCTCGCCATATTGGTTGCTGTGGGTAATAACCACTTCGATGTCTTCTCCTTTGAGGTGAATGATGGGATAAAGCGGCTCGGTAGTCATATTCTCGTTCAAGAGGTCAACCAATCCGTTGCGCGAATAGAACTTCTTGCCGTTATACATTATGGTCAATCCCGAATTGAGGAAGACATAGTTCTTAAGCAAACTCTCAACAAACTCGTCCTTATACTCATAACCGCAGAATATCTCATTGTCGGGGGTGAAACTGGTGAGTGTGCCATTGGCTTCGGTAGTCGGCTGTATGTCGGACTCTGCTGTCACGACAGCTTTGCTATATTCCACCCGCTTTGATTCCCCACCGCGGAAACTGGCAATCAGAAAATAGCTACTCAAAGCGTTCACCGCCTTGATGCCGACGCCATTCAGTCCGACAGACTTTTTAAACGCCTTACTGTCGTACTTGGCTCCCGTATTCATCTTGCTGGAAACATCAACTACCTTTCCCAACGGGATGCCGCGGCCATAATCGCGGACAGAGACAGTGCCGTCTCCTATGGTAACCTCTATGGTTTTGCCATACCCCATCATATATTCGTCGATGGAGTTGTCGAGCACTTCCTTCAGCAATACATAAATTCCGTCATCCTGATAAGTTCCGTCGCCAGACTTACCGATGTACATACCGGGGCGTCTGCGGATATGTTCCTTCCAATCCAGCGTCCTGATATCATCTTCGTCATAAGCCGTGGATTGTTGTATCGTTGAGTTCTCTTCCATATATATATACATTTTATATTTTGCCGTTCAGCGGCTTCTCGGGCATGGGTTTCAGATAGTCGAGGAAACGCTCGGTACTGAGGTTCATGATGAGCTCTTCAGGGAAGTTGGTCTCCTTCAGCAGCGGCAAGATGTTGTCATACTTCGCTATCATAGTGGAGATGTGTGCGTCGCTACCCAATATGATAGGCACGCGGTATTCCTTGGCAAGGCGCAGCAACAGAAGGTTGTTGGGGCGGGCTTCAGACTTATGACGCACGGGCGCCATGGAATGGTTGTTTATCTCGAGCAAGGTGTGAGTCTCCTTCGATACCTGTACGAGGTGTTCGAAGTGGAGGCTGGCGGTACCATCGCTGGGATGGCTTATAATCTGCACATAGGGATTACGCATAACCGTCTCCACGCCGTGTGTGTTTTCGTCAGTGGTGCCTCCCTCCCAGCAAATAGTGTGCATGCCAGCTATGCGTAAGTCAAGTAGCCGCAACAATTCCTCCTCGAGGTCTATCTCGCCACGGGTATTGAGAATGTTGAGTTCGGCACCGAGCATGATACGCACGCCCTGCATCTCCCTCGGTACGCAGTGTATGTTGCGGAAATATATGGGATGGCAGGTGCCGGGAATGGCGGGAGCATGTTCTGTGATGCCAAGCATCTTGAGCCCTTTTTCTGCGGCTGCCGTGACCATCTCCTGCATAGTGCTGTAGGCATGGCCTGAGACCACAGTGTGAGTATGTACGTCGAGTTGTATATTCATACGTGTATAGTGGTTTATAAAAATGATATCCAGCCCGGCAACGTTAATTGTCGAGTCTCTTGATAAACGCTCTTCTTGTCTTGTGATGTTCGCGTTTGAAATAATCCCATTGCGCCTGTACGGCATTGTTGGTGGCCAACTCCGGATTACTCTCGGCATATTCAACACCCAAGCCGATATATACGGGAATAAGGTCGTTAAACAGCAATGCGTTGACACCCTTATTCTGATACTCCGGCAGCACACCGGTTAGATAGAGGTCCACCACATGGGGCTTTGTCTTCAGCGCCTTCAGCAGATGTATCCAGCCGAACGGTAGCAGATGGCCCTTTGCCTTCTGCATGGCATGCGAAAGGCTGGGCAGGGAAATGCCGAAACCAACCACCGCATCGTCTTCCTCCCTTACAATGACTGTCACCAAGTCGAGACGAATCATCGGGATATACATGTTTACGTAATAGTCAATCTGCTTTTGCGTCAGCGGAGCAAAACCGTATAGCGGAGCATAGGCGGCGTTCAGCGTTTCGAATATTTTCTGAGCATACGGCCATATCTCCTTCGTGCTTTTAAACTTCATGGTCCTAAGACCGTATTTCTTCTTTACAATCTCACCAATGCGTTGATGCTTTTCGGGGATGCCATCCGGTATGCATATCTTGAACTCATGCCAATCCTGGTCTTTCACGTATCCAAGACGTTCCATGTGTTTCGGGTAATACGGGTAGTTGTAGATGGTAGCTATCGTCCCAAGCTGGTCGAACCCTTCGACAAGCATTCCCTCATGGTCCATATCAGTGAAGCCCATCGGCCCGTGAAGTTCTTCCAGCCCACGCTCTCTTGCCCATTTCTCAACGGCATCAAACAGGGCACCAACAACCTCTTCGTCGTCAATAAAATCAACAAATCCAAAACGGGCACGCTTTTGGTTCCACACCTCGTTGCTCTTATGATTAACCATCCCGGCGATACGCCCGGCAATCTTTCCGTCTTTGTAGGCAAGATAATATACGGCTTCGCAGACCTCAAACGCCGGATTCTTTGTCTTATCCAGCGTGACCATCTCTTCCTCTATTAATCCCGGTACTTGGTAAGGGCTCCCCTTATATAAATCGATATTAAACTTAATGAATTTCTTCAGTTCCTTTTTGCTGGTAACTTCTTTGATTAGTACGCTCATTGGCTCTTTTATTAGGACAGCAAATTTACACAATAATTTGTTACCGAGAAATAACGCAGCCCGCGTCGGTCCATACGGCAACCGCGTTTACTTGAGGGTAATTAGGTCAGCCAACTTGATGGCTTGGAATGTCATGTGGGCAACACTCGATTCGTATAAGATACCCACTGTTTCCCTGTCAATCATGGAGAGGCAACTATAGCCCCACCCCTCAGCCTCGTCGAGCAAGACCTGATGCTCTGCGGGCCATGTAAGACCGCCGTCCAAACTGGCTTTGATGGTGATATGGTGGCGTCCGTTCGTGGTGTTAGGGTTGGAGAACAGCAGTAGCTTCTTTCCGGTGATATTGTCTTTAGCATCCGCTTTGATGAGGCTCGCCATACATACCGGCTCGGGAAGGGCACTGCGGCTGGAGGGATGCTCGCTCCAGGTCTTACCCAAGTCCTTGGTGATAGCCACGGCACGGCTCCCCCCACGGTTATCGCGCATATTCAGCATGAGGACGCCCGGCTCAACCTCTACCACCTGGGCTTCGGTAGTGTTCGTTCGTGCTGGATTATGAAGATGCCATGTCTCCCCATGGTCTTTGCTATACATTATTCCGGCATTGGGAATGCGGGTAGAGTCGATGTGTTGAATCGGGAAGACCAACGTGCCATCCTTCATTGTGATGCCTCTGCCTGGACCTTGCAGCAAGAAATACCAAGAAGGATCTTTCAGCTGCGAAGTGACGTTTATCGGCTCGCTCCAGGTCTTACCATCGTCCACACTCTTCACCATCATCAACTGGGCAGTCTCGTCCGAAGTCATGCCCGGCATGGAGTTCCACCAAGCACGTCCGTTGCCCATGCCATGCGTCCATGCAGCAACAATCCAAATGGTGTTGGTCTGTTCATCCACCAATATCGACGGGTCTCCCACTCCGTTTTGAGAGTGAGGCAGACCACCCATCGTACCAAAGGTCATTGCCACGCGCATCTTCTCCCAAGTCTGTCCCTTATCCGTGCTGCGGCTCACACCTATATCGACTTTCTCCTGCAAGTCAACGCTGTTGTTATAGCGTATGTCGTATACCCCCAACAGCGTACCCCTATTGGTCGTCACCAACCCCGGTATGCGGAAGGCGGCAGAGCCATCATCGCCTCCAAGACGTACTCCCATCCCCACGCGGCGATGGGCATCTGCTTTACCGCACCAAGTGATGTCAACCGATTTACCACTGATAACCGCTTCTTGCAACGAGAAAGACACTCTCGATAGCAGTGACGTCTCGGGCCTCATCTCAATGCTTACCCAAAAATAGTTTATGCCCTTTATCATCGGCTGCCGGGACGTCAACGTGAGACTATGGTCGGGAGCAACAACTTCATCCTGCTTTATGGAATACGACGAATCCTCAGCCCGGCTGTCCCTTGGGGTAAACCCCGTTATGTAAGTGATGGGGCCAAAATGATCCCCCTCCCTCGAAGGTGCCTCAACACCGCTATAGAACAGTCGTACAGCCTTGATGTCGGATATGTTCGTACACTCGCCAAACGAAAGGGTTAGTTTGTTCAAGACATCTCCTTTCTGCGCCAGGATTCGCATCTCAAGCAATACATTATCCGGGCGGTCAATCAGAATCGGAATCTGCTGTTCCCTTACATACAGACTGTCTGCTGCAAAAGTCGTCTGCACGAAAAGAAGAATACTGATGTAAAGAAAGGCTTTTCTCATGATATTTTGATTTCAAATGTTTGTCCGACGTGCCTCGGGTGTAAATATACGATATCGTTTTAAGAATTTCCAATGGCGAGGTTGTATCGCTTCCCAAAAACATAGCGATTTGTCTCGAGGGTTAGCCCTTTCGGGTAAAAGGGTTAACCGTTTTGAGCAAAAGGGCTAGTCCTAGGAGAAAATTGCACACGTGCGAAACGACATACTTTCGGAGGGGGGGGAATCAAAAGTATCGATACTCTCAATTTTTGCCACCCCCAAAAATTGGAAGAGGGATATGCCCGTCCTCGGACATATCCCTCTCCTGTTGTAAACAAAAAACCAATCTTATTCTATGAAGAAGTTACTTAACCAAGTTAGCAAATTCGCTATTGGTTGCATATTTGGCAAATTCCAAATCGGTAGCAGCTTCCTTAGCCATAGATTTATCTTTTGCAATAGCAGTCTTCAAGTTGCTTACTACACCATTTGCATCGTTTGTACGAGCAGCTACGATAGCCTTCAAGTAAGAAGTAGTAGCGTCCGGATTAGCTACACCATTCAAAGTCTGAGTTGCCTTGCTGTAGTCCTTAACCAAAATCTGAGCCAATGCAGCATTGTTGGTCTTTACAGAACCGAAAGAATTGGCAGCCTTTGCCCATTCGCCCTGCTCCAGATAAAGAACGCCAAGAGCCTCGCCCAATTCGTTTACGCCGGAAGCGTTACCGAACAACTGCTGAGCCTTAGCCTGGTCACCTTTAGTAAGAGCGATAAGACCCAAGTTCATGTTGGCCTCTGCATTGTTCTTAACTGAGTTAGACTTGTTGAACATCTGCTCTGCCTTTGTCAAGTCACCAGCCTTGAACGCCATCATACCGATGTTGTTCCAAGTACGGTAGCAGTTAGGATACAATTCAGCAGCCTTAGTATAGATAGCCATCTTCTCTGCATCGTTGTCAGTCAGAGTAGCAGCATACAGAATCTCCTCGATGTTCAGTTCTTTAGGATTGCTCTTAGCCAATGCGCTGATTTCGTCGTCACTCTTACCGATGATTTCGATATTGGCAGTCAAACGAGAACGACGCAACTGCGGCAGAATCTCTTCAGCCAATGTGCTGAATACAGAAGAGATATTCTTGATTTCTTTCTCACGCTGTTCCGGGTCTTTGTACATTGAGAGAACACGAAGAACCAAGTCTTTGTCCTGAATGTTAGATTTTGAAACCAATTCCTGGAAGCCTTCCCAGTCCTGAGCTGTGTAACGAGCGTCTACCGGAACGTCAATCTTCTGTTTCTTCAATTCCTTAGCCAAATATTTCGAAGTGTTCTTCTCACGTTTTTCAGCCAAGCCAGTGTTCAATTCAACACCACCATCAGGAGAAGCGTAAGCAGAGATTTCGATAGCTACGTTCTGGTTAGGAGCTTCGTCTGCGTTCTTAACAAGGTCCTTCCAATCCTTAAGTTCGTCTTTCTTCAATTCTTTCGAACGAAGCTCAGCCTGCTGGATTAAGAACATGATGTTTGCATCGTGAGCCTCCTTGATGATACGCTGGAACTTGTCAGCAGCGATAGCAGCAGTTGCTGTTGAAGCATCAGCCAACTCAGAAGTTGCAATCACACCTTCACCAATTTTCACATCCGGCAACTTAACTGTTTTGTTCTTGATTTTTGCATCGAAAGTCAGATACAATTCAGATTTTCTCATTTCCGGCTTGTAAGTGAAAGCAGACTTCATAGTTACGTTAGCGCCTTCCTTCTGCGGAATAACCTGATTGTTACCTTTTACTTTCTCACCCTGGTAAGTGTAAGAAGTACCCCAAGCCTCGCCACCGGCATAACGAAGAACCGGAGTCACGGTTACAGTAGCTTTCTTGTTGAACCACTTTGCGGGGAAAGTGGCGTTGATTGTTACGGGCACCTTGCCACCAACAGCCTCAAGAGGCTGTGGTTCAGCTTTGATGTACTC
>CAVJCD010000090.1:0-9021 GCA_963648005.1 Tannerellaceae bacterium
GGATTGGATTGGAGCTATCAGAAAAACCGTGGAGAGGGTCAGGTGTTTGATGTAACGCGCCCCATAAGCGAGAGCCTGAGCACACGTCCTCGCCGATTCAGGGATATCCCCGGTCTGCAACCATTTGCTCTCTATGCTGAAGAAATATTGAATCTGCCAATAAACGAACATCAGTTGACCCTTACTGCCGGTATCCGTTTGCAGTCTCTATTGGGATTGGACACCCAATACAAGATGCAAGGTAAGGTTTACCCCGACCCCCGTTTGAATTTGCAATGGCGCCTACCGGCATCAAACGGATGGAATGTTGCCTTCTCTTCGGGCTTAGGATGGATAAGCCGTATGCCGACCACTGCACAACTGTTCCCGGACTACAAATACGTGGACCTTATACAACTGAATTATTATCACACCAACGCGGATTATCGGCGTATCAATATAATGACGTATAAATGGGATAATACAAACTACGATTTGGAACCGGCGCGCAACCGAAAGTGGGAGGCACGTACCGATGTCAGCTTTAAAGAGAACCGATTGTCGGTAACCTACTTCCGCGAGCGGATGAACAATGCGTTCGACGACTTGACCTATTACAAATCGTTGGCCTATAAACTTTATGACCCTGCGAGCATCAACAGCTCAACACTGACGTCCCCGCCCGAACTTTCTCAGTTGACTTATACAAACGAGTATAATTTGGATGTATACTCCACACAGGGCAACATAATGAAGGTACGCAAGGAAGGCGTGGAGTTTCAGTTTGCCTCCAAACGAATCGAATCGTTGAAGACCCGTGTCACGATAAACGGTGCCTGGATAAAGACCCTCTTCAATTCCGACTCTCCGCGTTATAAAGCATCCTCCATATTGCTCGACAACAAACAACTGAAATACGTTGGTCAGTATGAGGGTGACAACGGAACGGAGAGCCAGTCGTTTAATACGAATTTCATGTTCGATACCTACATACAGCGTTTGGGACTTACCTTCTCCACATCGGCGCAGTGCACATGGTTTACCAGCCGACTGAGCTTATGGAACAATGGCGTACCGGTAAGTTATATCGACCAAGCCGGCAAAACACATCCCTTCCTCGAAGAAGATAAAGACAACGTACAGCTACAGCATTTGGTGGAGCAATATTCGTCCACTTATTTTGGACGTACCACCATACCATTCTATATGGATATCAATCTGAAGGCAAGCAAACGTATAGGCAAGTACTTGAACCTCGCTCTTTATGTAAACAGACTTTTAGGTATCTATCCGGATTACACCTTGCGAGGTGTATTGCAGCGGCGCACGGCTGATTCACCTTATTTCGGCATGGAAATGAATTTGACTTTTTAATGAATCGAATTATAAATCATAAAACAGAAATGAAAATGAAGATGAAACAATGGACAATGGTAATTCTCTCGGCAGCAATGCTGGGATTTACCGCATGTAGCGATGACGAAAAAGTAAGTATGTCTACCCTCAACATTACCACTAACGTAGAGACAAGCATCGAAGGCCTAGAGCTAACTAGCGGAACCTACACGTTTGAGAACGTGAACACCTCGGCACAGACGCTTGCCGACTTTGCGGCTTGGAGCGTTGAACTGGTAGACGGACTGTATAATGTTACATTCATCGGTAAGGGTGTTTATACGCAAGACGGTAATGAAGTGGAAGTGGACGTACAAGGAGTAGCGCAGAACATAACCGTATCGGGAGGCACATGCGATATGACTTTGACAGCCCATATTCTCAACACGGGAGACCCCGACTTTGTGATTGCCGAGATATTCCTCCCCGGAACATACAACGAAGCCGGCAAGCAATACAATGGAGACCAGTATGTACGTATCTACAACAACTCCGACAAGGTTTTGTATGCCGACGGATTGATTTTCATGGAGTCGCAGTTCACAACAACGCAGAAATACCAGTCTGTGGACCCGGATATCATGGACGAGGCCATTGCCGTATGTTCAGTTGTTGCTGTACCGGGCAACGGAACGGATTATCCCGTACAGCCGGGTGAATCGTTCATCATCTGCGACAACGCAATCAATCACAAGGAAGCAAACCCGAACTCCATCGATTTGAGCAGTGCCAATTTCGAGTGGTATTTGGAATCGAAGTTGGATGTAGACAACCCCGCTATTCCCAACATGGATATCTACTATTGCTACACCAAGACGATATGGATTTTGAGCAAGCAGGGCAACCGTGCATATGCCATCGGCAGACTGCCTGAGGGTATGACGAAAGAATCATATATCGCCGACTATGCATACAATTATTCATACGTTATGCAAAACGGAACGGCCAGCAAGCCTCAGAACAAATACAAATTCCCCAACGATTGGGTAATCGATGCCGTAAACGTAGGTTCTACCAACGAATGGCAATGGAATGTCACCTCTACCGCTCTTGACATGGGGCACACTTATATCGGTGCAAACAACACCGTTGCCGAGAACATCGGAAAATGTATAATGCGTAAGGTGGCTTATGTAGATGGCGAGCGTGAAGTATTGCAAGACACCAACAACTCAACGGTTGATTTCACGCCTGCCACAACTCCGAGTCTGTTTGGCAAGTAATCCTATTCTATCGGTATGATGCGAATCCGAATCATCAGTATGTTGCTGATTATACTATCAGTGTGGGGTCGGCAGACTGCCTTCGGGCGGACTGCCGACACGCTCTCGCTGTCCGGCAAAGCAGTCCGCAAGGCTTCGTTTGCCACCTCGTTTCGCGGTGACGTATGGCAAAGCCCGGCGCTTTACTACTACTTTGCGCCATATACATGGACAACGCTGGACATCAACGGGGCATATCATGATAAGGGAGACGCATCTTTGAGACAAGAAGGCGACGAAGCCACCCGCATAGGGGTTGATGTCAATTCTTTCGTTATCCTCTCGAAGCGTGACCGCGTGTTCGGACAGGCGGGATATAAGAGCGAGAAGCAGGAAAACGTGGTATGGAACGAGAACATAGATTGGGCATTGGTTGCTCCCTACGTCACCGGTGATTCCATTGGCGGATTCTTGAAAGGGGAAACATACTATTTCAATGGAGGCTATGCTGCCGAAGTGGGACGATGGTCGTGGGGAATCAAGGGTGGATACCGTGCATCCCACAATTATCGCGACAGAGACCCCCGTCCGCGTAACACGGCATCCGACCTCTCATTCGTTTTGGGGGCAGGATATCTGATTGGAACATACCGATTGGGCATTTCCGCAGACTTCAGGCTCTATCAGCAGAAGAGTGAAATCACATTCCTTGCCGACAAGGGCTCCACTTCGGTATATCACACATTGGGACTCGGTATGGATTATGTACGCTTTGCAGGCAATCAGACCGGAACGAAATATCAAGGTACCGAGTGGGGAGGAAGCATCGGCATTCTGCCAGTGGATACCGAGAACGGAGTGTCTGCCACTGTTGCCGTCAACCATATGGCCATGGACAAGAAACTAAGTAGCGCCAACAACCTCACCCTTCTGAAAACCGGCACAACCGATTGGGAGGGGAATGCCACCTGGATGCGCAGAATCCGCAAGGCAGAACACCTCGCCGTTAAGTTGGAAGCAGAACACATGCTCCGCAAGGGAACGGAAAACATCTACGGAGAGGCCGGCGGAAGCTCTTACGACAAACTCATCAGTACATCTCCGGGCACAAAGACGGCAAACAGCCGCATTACCCTCAGTGGTATGTGGGAGAGGCTGCCGCAAGAAGGACGTATGTGGGGTGGGGCCATTGTGCCGAGCATTGGGTTCCATCGGCTGAATATCGACTACAGCGCAGTGTCGCGGTTTGTTCACACATCTGCCTTGGAATGTGCGTTGCGTGCCCGTCTGCAATATCAGAAAAGGTTGCTGAGGCTCACGGCGGAAGCCGACGGCGGATATTGTGTCAACACTTCTGCCGAGCAGTCGTTGACGGGACTGGAGACATCCAAATCATCGGCGCAGACATTGTTGGCAAACATCAATTATTTGTCCGACAGTTATGGCATGGCAAGAATACGCCTGCAGGGAGATTATCCTCTCATGGGGCAATATAACCTATACCTGTCCGTTCAATATAAAACGGCGTTTTATAAAACTTGCGGAACAACCAAGTATGTGGATTGTTCGCTTGGCGTCTTCTTCTAAGAGATAAACAAAAAAGAACCAGAGATATGAAAATCAAACTTATGGTTGCTGCAACCTTAATGGCAGCATTAGTGATGACCACCGTTTCTTGCGGGAACGGCAGTAAACAAAACAAGTCGGAGAACACCACAGAGGCAAAATCCACAGCATTGAGCATCGACGACCTGCTGAAGGATGCCGAATCTTTGGTCGACAAGGATGTGACCATTGAGGGCATCTGCACACACACCTGCAAGCATGGAGCAACAAAGATGTTTCTCATGGGCAGCGACGACACAAAGACCATCCGAGTGGAGGCATGCGAGCTTGGTTCGTTCGACACCAAGTGTATCAATGCCATCGTTACGGTGAAAGGAACACTCAAGGAAGACCGTATCGACGAGAGCTATCTCCAGAACTGGGAAGCCAAACTGAAGGCACAGACCGAGAAGACACATGGCGAAACGGCTGCCGGATGTGATACGGAAAAGAAAGCACGTGGCGAGACTGCCAACACCCCCGAAGCACGTATAGCAGACTTCCGCGCAAAGATAGCCGAGCGTAAGGCTGCGAGCGGAAAGGATTACTTGTCGTTCTACCACGTGGATGCCAAATCGTATGAAATCGCAGAATAAGGGTGCAACATTTCGTCGGTGGTGCAGGGTCATCCACCGTGACTTGTCGTTCTTCTTTGCCGGCATAATCCTTATTTATGCCATCTCGGGAATCGTGATGAACCATAAGGACAGTATAAATCCGCACTTCACGGTGACACAAAAGGAATATAAGATTGACAAAGACCTTTCGGACAAGAGTAAGGTGAACGAGGAGACCATCCTTGGTTTGTTGGAGCCGCTTGGCGAGACGAAGAACTTCACCAAATATTATTACCCCAAGCCGAATATCATCAAGGTGTTTCTTAAGGGCGGGTCAAGCTTGGTGATTAACACTCAAAGCGGAGAGGCAGCCTACGAGAGCGTGAAGCGCCGTGCGCTGATTTCACCCATGGTGCAGCTCCATTTCAATCCCGGCAAGTGGTGGACATGGTTTGCCGACACCTTTGCTGTCTGCTTGATAGTGATTACCCTCAGCGGGCTGGTGATGAACAATGGTCCGAAGGGTTTGTGGGGCAGAGGCGGCATCGAGATGATTGCAGGCTTACTCATCCCCATCCTGTTTCTGGCGTTTTTTTAGTAGACCATAAAGAAGTTTTTAGCATGAGTGCAATTATAGAATGTAAGAACCTGACGCATTACTACGGGCAGCGCAAGATATACGAGAACTTGAGTTTTGAAGTACCTCAAGGACGTATCCTGGGGTTGCTCGGCAAGAACGGCACGGGGAAGACAACAACCATCAATATCCTCAGCGGCTATCTTCAGCCGCGTTCGGGCGAGTGCCGCATTTTTGGCGAGAACATTCAGAAGATGAGTCCCGAGAGGCGCAAAAACATCGGGCTGTTGCTCGAAGGGCACGTGCAATATCAGTTTATGAATATCGCGCAGATAGAAAAATTCTACGCATCCTTCTATCCCGGGCAATGGAAGAAGGAGGCATACTACGATTTGATGAACAAGCTGAAGGTGGCTCCGGGACAGCGCATCTCGCGTATGTCGAACGGACAGCGTTCGCAGGTGGCCCTCGGGCTTATCCTGGCGCAAGACCCCGAGTTGCTCATCCTCGATGATTTCTCATTGGGGCTCGACCCCGGTTATCGCCGCCTCTTTGTGGACTACCTTCGCGACTATGCCCGGGCAGAGAACAAGACAGTGTTTCTCACCTCGCATATCATTCAGGACATGGAGCGGCTCATCGACGACTGTATCATTATGGACTATGGCTCCATTCTCATTCAGCAGCCCATCGACAAGCTTATGAAAGAGTTTAGGCAATATACCTGCACCGTACCCGAGGGCTATGTGCCACAGCTGCCGAAGGAGTGCTACCACCCGTCGGTTCTTAGGCAGACGATGGAGACGGGTTCGTTTCTCTCGCCTCAGGAGATGGAGCAGCTGCTGAAGGCCCACGGCGTACCCTACTCCGACCTAAAGTATACGAACGTAAGTTTGGAGGATGCCTTCATCGGTCTCACGGGAAAGTATTAATCACGACAAAAAGACGAAAGAAAAATGATACAAGCCATATTTTACAAAGAATGGATAAAGACACGTTGGTATCTTCTGATAGCAACGCTCTTCATGGTTGGCATCACCGGCTATTCGATGGTGCGCGTCAGCCGTGCCATAGCCCTTCAGGGCATCGACCATCTGTGGGTGGTGATGGTGCAGAAGGATGCCACGTTTATCGACCTTTTGCAGTTTGTGCCTTTGTTTATCGGCATCTTGCTTGCTGCCGTGCAATTTTTTCCCGAGATGCAGCGCAAATGTTTGAAGCTTACTCTACACCTGCCTTGTTCGCAGAAGAAGATGGTGATGTCGATGTTGGCATACGGCATTGTTGTGCTCACGGCATGCTTTGCCACCAGCTTCGCGGTCATGTGCATCTATTTCCCGCAACATTTCACCGGTGAGCTGGTGAACCACGTATTGCTCACGGGCGCACCCTGGTTTCTTGCCGGGTATGCCGGGTATCTGATGATATCGTGGGTATGCCTCGAGCCGACGTGGAAACGAAGGGTATTCAATCTCATTGTTGCGGCATTGGTCTTCCGCATCTATTTCCTGGCACCGGGAGCAGAGGCATACAACGAGTTCCTGCCTTGGTTGGCAATCTATACGTTGCTCTGTGCCTCTCTTTCGTGGATTTCCGTTCTAAGGTTCAAGGCCGGCAAACAAGACTAAACTGTTTATCACAAAAAAAAAGAAACCGATATGACTCGATTCAGTAAAATATTTCTCCTCTTCACCGTGGTGATGCTCCTCATTTGGCAGTTGCCTTGGTGTTATGCGTTCCTTTTGGTAAAGCCCGCAAAGACGCCTTTCACTATGTATAGCTCCGTGCTTGGCGACTTTATCGTCTCCGAGATGGACAGCAACAAGCAGATGCAGCGCCACGACACGAAGGGTAACAGCTACACGCAACAGCAGGTCGACAGTCTCCTACCCGCCCTCTACGTGCGTCAGCTCACGGCAGACGAACGCTTCCCGGACACCATTTGTGGCAGAGCAGTCAGCCCAAAAGATATTCAGATAACGAACTTTACGTTCCGAAGCATCCCTTCTGCAATCAATGCACCGCAGACGGGCATTTCCTTCCTTATGGAGTCTATGTCGAAACGCGTAGACTTAAAGATGCCCGAGGACGCCTTCCGTATCACGGATAAGGGCATCGAGTTTATCAACATGGAGACAAACAGCATAGATGCAGACAAGAGCAAGCTGTTTACCGACATGTTGGTAACAAAGGGTTTTTCCTTCCCGGCACACTTTGCATCGGGAAACCCCACCACCCGCAAAGACTACGACGAGGGGTATCTTCTTGTGGATGCCGACCGCAAGTTGTTTCACCTGAAGTGTACCAAAGGGCGCCCATATGTAAAGGCATTAGGGGCGTCTGAGGGCGTCGTGCCTGACTATGTGTTTATCACTGAGTTTCGCAGTCACAAGACTCTTGGATATATGACCGACACCAATCACAACTTCTACGTGATAGAAAGCGACGGAAGCATCCAAAAGACTGCTGTCCCAGCCTTCGACCCTACGAAGGACGAGCTGACCATCTTTGGTAATATGTTCGACTGGACGGTGAAGCTCACCACCGGCAGCGACGACATCTATTATGCCATCAATGCCGACGACTATTCGCTCATTGCAGAGTATGACTATAAGGGTGTGCACAATAGCATCCCAGGGCTCAGCTTTACCTCCCGCAAAGACAAGTTTGTGAAACCCCGGTTATAAGAGGAAAATCGACGGCTGTTTATACCTCCTCAAAAATGGGTGCCGATAGCCCACTTTCAGTTATTCGAATAATTCGCCCGATTTATACGAATAACCGCCCCAATGGGTGTTGATGGTTTCGCTCGAAGCCATTAATGGAATTGGGTAAAACCATTGGCAAATTTCACCCCCACGGCAAGGCAGTTTTTATCACAAGTACCGATACTTTTGCTCAAAAGTATCGGTACTCTTGCTCCCCGGGGTTAGATGCCGGGGAACTGATTGGTTAACCAATCGGTTTTTTTGCTTCTATTCTGCCGGTTGTTCTTTTTCGATAATCGGCGAAGATATGTTCAGTTTGCGGAAAGTATAACAATATATCATGTAGGCATAAGGAGCGGCCACAAAAATACCTATTCCGAATACGATTAATCCCAGCAGCAAGAACCCTATCGTTGCCAACATGAGCAGAAACAACGGCATCTCTTGTCCACGGGTTATTTCCCAACTACGCTTCAGCGATTCTGTGATTCCTGCATCCTCTTCAACAATGAAGGCGGTGGCAAACTGCAGTCGCAACGAGAGATATATACCCGGAATAATGAGCAGAACAAGTCCTACCAGAAATACAATCCCAAACAATAAGTTTGCAACGAAATAAGTGATAATCTTACGGGCCTCTTGTCTGTAAGCCGAAATCTGCGGCTCATCCCCATCCAAAGCCTGGAAGACGTTTTTGATGTACCCCAAGGCAAAAAAGCTGGAAACGACGATGCTAATCAAGTTGGTAACAATAAAACCTACGACAGACCCTTGCGCAAACGTAGTACAAGCACTGACGATGACATAAATGATGGCTATACCAATCATTAATCCGGCCAAAACCCATATCTGAGATTTGAGTCTTTGCCAAGAAGTACTACATACTTCCGAAATCGAAAATTTTGCTTCCATCAGAATATTGATTAATATGGTTAATAGATAGCCACAAAATTAAATTAAATTATCGATTGCACAATTGTTCTCCGATGGGTCTATAT
>CAVJCD010000091.1:0-3207 GCA_963648005.1 Tannerellaceae bacterium
GTGCGTTATCTGCGTGAAACCATTGATGTGAGCGACCGCATCAATAGCGAGATTGCCTGTATAGAGGATGAGTACAAACGATTGACTGCTGCAGATTCTATTGGACAGGTTATTTGCGACTCTATTGGTGGCAATACGGATTTTAAGACAGCTGAAGTGATTCCGTTCTACAACAACAACAAATATTTTTTGGTTGTATACGACGTATTCAAAGATATTCGTATGGTATTTACTCCACCCAGTTCGGTTGGAAAGTTTGGTGGTGACACGGATAACTGGATGTGGCCACGTCATACATGCGATTTCTCGGTCTTTCGTGTGTATTCTGATGCCAATAACCTTCCGGCAGAATATAGTGTGAACAATCGTCCGTATAATCCCAAATATGTGGCTGAGGTTTCTCTTCAGGGTTATGTGGATAAGGATTATGCAATGACTATAGGTTTCCCCGGTAGTACCAATCGTTATTTGTCTTCGTGGGGCGTGGAACAGCGTGTAGAATGTATTAACAAACCTCGTATTGAAGTGCGTGGTTTAAAACAAGATATTTGGCGTGAAGCCATGCAGGCGAGTGATGAAATACGTATCAAATATGCTTCCAAGTATGCCGGCAGTTCCAACTATTGGAAGAATTCGATAGGTATGAACCGAGGTATTGCCAATCTGAACGTGATAGAACGTAAAAGAGGAGAGGAAGCTGCTTTCTCAGCTTGGGTGGAAGGTATGCCGGAACGCAAAGCCAAATATGGCGAAGTGCTAAGTTTGTTGGAAAAGGGATATACTTCGACAGATGAGTATCAAAAGGCATTAACATATCTGTCGGAAGCATTCCTTGGTGGTGTTGAGATAACACGTTTGGCACGTATTATTCAGAGTATAGATGTAAAAAATTCCACTCAGGAAGAGATAGAAGCGGTATTGACAGACAGGATTAAGCCATTCTTCAAGGATTATGAGATGTCTCTTGACAAGAAAAATCTGGCTGCAATGATGCAGGTCGTGAAAGAACGGGTTCCGGCGCAGTATCTCCCTGATATCTATAAGAAGGTGGACAAAAAATATAAGGGCAATTATGAGAAATATGCAGCCGATGTTTTCAAGAAGACATCATATTTGTCGTACGACAAGGTGGAGAAGGTTTTAAAAGACGAGAAACAATACGAAAAACTGCAAGGAGACCCGGTAACCGAGTTGAGCATGTCTACATTGAATTCCATGTTGGAGTTGCAACAACTGATGGGTGATGCCAGATATGGGATAAGCAAGGGCGAACGTCTTTATTTTGCCGGTTTGAAGGAGATGTATCCGAATAAGGCTTTGTTTTCGGATGCGAACTTCACTATGCGCATGAGCTATGGTTCTGTTGGTGGCTATCGTCCGTATGATGCGGCATGGTATAATTATTACTCTACGGAAAAAGGCGTTTTGGAAAAAGAAAATCCTAAGGATGATGAATTTTATGTTCAGCCGGAAATCTTGGATATGATTAACAGCAAAGACTTCGGACAGTATGCCAACAAAGACGGCAATTTGCAGCTTTGTTTTCTGACGAACAACGACATTACCGGTGGAAATTCGGGAAGCCCGGTGTTCGACAAGAATGCTCGTGTTATAGGCCTTGCTTTTGATGGGAACTGGGAGGCCATGAGCGGGGATATAGCCTTCGAACCCGATTTACAACGTTGTATTGCTGTAGACATTCGTTACGTGCTCTACATGATAGAAAAGTGGGGCAAATGCCCAAGACTCATTGAGGAGCTGCATTTGGTTAGGTAAGGAAGAACTTAAAGGATAAATCAAAGAGGTCGGTTTGGTCAGCTCTCGCGATACTTTCCGTCCTCTTTGTCTTTTAGGATGCTGAGGTAGCTCTTGTAGCGTGATTCACTTATAAGGTGTTCTTTTAATGCATCCAGAACGGCACAACCGGGTTCGTGCCGGTGAGTACAATTGTTGAACCTGCAATCTTTTGAAAACTTGAATATTTCCGGAAAATAATGCGAGATTTCAGTTGTTTCCATCTCTATTGTTCCGAAACCTTTGATTCCCGGCGTGTCAATAAGATAACCGCCTTCGGGGAGTGGAATCATTTCGGAGAAGGTTGTGGTATGCATTCCCTTGTTGTGGTATTCGGAAATGTCGCCTGTCTTAAGGTTTATGCCGGGGACAAGTTTGTTTATGATGGTAGACTTACCAACGCCCGAATGTCCTGACAGAAGCGTTATTTTCCCCTTTAAATTGTCGCGTAGTGTACCCAAACCCTCTTCTGTTTTGGCACAAGCGGTGGAGCATGGATAGCCTATCTTGGTGTACAAATCGATAAGCATATCCAATGCCTTCATGTCCTCGCTTGTATAACGATCAATCTTGTTAAAAACCAACCTAACAGGTACGCCGTAAGCCTCTGCTGTGGCCAAAAAGCGGTCAATAAAGACGGTAGTAGTAATAGGATAATTAACCGTTACTATAAGCATTGCTTGGTCGATATTGGCGGCAATGATATGAGATTGTTTCGACAGGTTGGATGCCCGGCGGATGATATAGTTCTTGCGGTCCTCAATATCTGTAATAAACGCAGTGCCTTCGCTATTGATTTCCACTTCTACGCGGTCACCAACCGACACAGGGTTGGTGCTACGAATACCCCTCAAGCGAAAGGTGCCTTTCACTTTACTTTCCACATCATGCCCCTCGTCGGTACGAACGGTATACCAACTGCCCGTATTCTTTATTACCAGTCCCTTCATTTAACGGCAAAAAGAGTTTAGCTTTTGCGAGTTATACTGTCATTATTTCTTTTTCCTTGGCAGCATAGAGGTCGTCTACCTTCTTGATGTACTTGTCGTGTGTTTTTTGGATTTCCGCTTCTGTATCTTTTGCCATATCTTCGGGGGTACCTTCGGCCTTAACGCTTTTCTTCACGGCTTCTATGGCATCCCTACGGGCATTACGGATACTTATTTTTGCTGTTTCGGCTTCTTGCTTTGACTGTTTTGCAAGATTGCGACGGCGCTCTTCGGTCAGTGGGGGAATGCCCAAACGAATGATTTCGCCATTGTTCTCCGGAGTGATACCAACCTCAGAGTTCAGAATAGCTTTCTCAATCTCTTTGATAAGGGGTTTCTCCCATGGTGTGATTACAATTGTCTTTGCATCGGGGGTGGTAATAGTTGCCACATTTGAAAGCGGAACGATACTACCATAATAAGG
>CAVJCD010000091.1:3286-8944 GCA_963648005.1 Tannerellaceae bacterium
CTTTAACCCCGTCGAGGATTTTGGGATTTGCCTTTCCTGCACGGATGTGTGCCAATTGTTCATCGAGATAGTCGATTGCGAACGACATCTTTTCTTCTGCGTCTTGTACGAATTGTTTAATACCTGCCATAACCTATTGATATTTTGTTTGTTTTCAATACAACAAAAGTAGTAAAGTTTTTACATCCTGCAAACAATAACACAACGCCCTCTTATTTTCCCTTGACTATTTTCCGTATTTCGTTCAGTTTGTTGAGCGCCTCAACCGGGGTGAGATTGTTGATATCGAGATTTAATATCTCGTCGCGCACCTGGCTTAGCACGGGGTCGTCGAGTTGGAAGAAATTGAGCTGGAAACCTTCGGCAGCGGAGGCAATATCGTGTACGGGCTTCGACACAACCCGCTTTTTGCCTCGAGAACTGATGCTTTCCTGTCGGTTGTCGGTCTCAAGCTGTTTTAATATATCACCGGAACGTTTTACTATACTTTTCGGCATACCAGCCATCTTTGCCACATGGATACCGAAACTGTGTTCGCTTCCGCCGGGAACCAGTTTGCGAAGAAATATCACCTTGTTGGAAACTTCTTTTACCGACACGTTATAGTTCTTTATTCGCTTGAAGGAGCGCTCCATCTCATTCAGCTCGTGATAGTGGGTGGCAAAGAGTGTCTTGGCTCGGGTTTGCGGATGCTCATGGATATATTCCACGATTGCCCAAGCAATTGAAATGCCGTCGTAGGTGCTTGTTCCGCGTCCCAACTCATCGAAAAGTACCAAACTGTGTGAGGTCATATTGTTGAGAATGTTTGCAGCCTCGCTCATTTCCACCATGAAAGTGGATTCGCCGATGGAGATATTGTCGGAAGCCCCCACACGGGTGAATATCTTATCCACTATGCCGATATGGGCAGACTCGGCAGGCACAAAGCAACCGATTTGAGCCATCAGCGTAATCAATGCCGTTTGACGCAGCAGCGCCGACTTTCCCGCCATATTGGGGCCTGTGATAATCAAAATCTGTTGCCGCTCGTTGTCCATATATACATCGTTGGATATATAGGCTTCGTCGGGTGGCAACTGCTTTTCAATAACCGGATGACGGCCCGATTTTATATCGATAACATCCGAATCGTCCACGTTGGGACGGATATAATTGTTGGCTTCTGCTGCTTTGGCAAACGACAGTAGACAATCCAAACGGCCTATAAGGTTTGAATCCATTTGGATGGGCGTAATGTATCCGGCAAGAGACGTCACCAATTCGGTAAACAAACGGGCCTCGAGAGAAAGAATCTTTTCTTCTGCACCAAGAATCTTCTCTTCATATTCTTTCAGTTCCTCGGTGATATAGCGTTCGGCATTTACAAGTGTCTGCTTGCGTATCCATTCTGCAGGGACTTTATCCTTGTGGGCATTGCGCACCTCTATGTAGTAGCCAAACACGTTGTTGAAGGCAATCTTCAAGCTCGGGATACCGGTCTTTTCAATCTCCCGTTGCTGAAGTTGTAAGAGGTAGTCCTTGCCGGAATAGGCTATTGCCCGCAGTTCGTCGAGTTCGGCACTGACGCCGGAAGCTATCACGCCGCCCTTGTTCAAAAGCGCCGGAGGGTCGTTGTTTATCTCTTTCTCAATCCTAAGGCGTATGTCCGTACAGGCATCCAGCTTTTCGCCGATAAGAGAGAGGCGCGGTTCTTCGCTTGCCATGCAGAGTTCTTTTATTGGCTCTATTGCCCGAAGAGCAACCTTGAGCTGCACAATCTCACGGGGGGAGATGCGCCCCACGGCCACCTTGGAGATGATACGTTCCAGGTCACCAATCTGCTCTATCTGCTCGTCAAGCACGTCCTTTACTTCTGGATGACGGAAGAAGTAGTCCACCACATTCTGGCGTTCTTTAATCTTGGCGACATCTTTCAGGGGGAACAAAACCCAACGGCGCAACATACGCGAGCCCATGGGAGAGACTGTCTTGTCGATTACGTCTATCAAACTGGTACCTCCGTCGTTCATCGTACCAACCAGCTCCAGGCTACGCACCGTAAACCTGTCGAGCCTTACGTAGCGTTCTTCCTCGATGCGCGAGAGTGTAGTTATATGCGAGATATGTGTGTGCTCAGTTTGGTCGAGGTAATAAAGAATAACCCCCGAGGCAATCACTCCAAGCCTGAGATGGTCCACGCCGAAGCCTTTCAGGTTCTTTGTTTCGAAATGTTTCAGCAGTCGGTCTTCGGCAGCCTCCGAAGAGAACACCCAATCTTCCATTTCGAAAGTAAAGAAGTGATTCCCGAATGTCTCCTCAAACTTCCTGCGGTTGCCACGTTCGATAAGGACCTCTTTGGGGGAGAAGTTATTGAGCAGTTTGTCGATATAGTCGATAGTCCCCTCGGCGGTAAGGAACTCGCCCGTTGAGATATCCAAGAAAGCGATGCCACAGGCGTCCTTCTCGAAATGGACGGCAGCGAGGAAGTTGTTTTCTTTATGGTTAAGAATATTGTCGTTGAAGGAAACGCCTGGTGTAACGAGCTCCGTAACTCCGCGCTTAACCAGCTTCTTTGTTGTTTTGGGGTCTTCAAGTTGGTCGCATATGGCCACACGTCTGCCGGCACGAATCAACTTGGGCAGGTAGGAGTCGAGCGCGTGGTGCGGAAACCCCGCCATCTCTATGAATTCTCCCGGTCCGCCTGCCCTCTTGGTCTGTACAATACCCAATATATCTGCACCGATAACGGCATCCTTGCCATACATCTCGTAGAAATCTCCCACGCGAAACAACAGGACGGCATCCGGGTGTTTCGCCTTGATGTCGAAATACTGCTTCATTAATGGGGTATCGGATATTTTAGTCATGGGGCAGATATTTTTCAGTGATAAAGGGGGAGGGCTTAGACGTTGAATCTAAAGTGCATTATGTCGCCATCCTGTACGATGTAGTCCTTGCCTTCCACGCTCATTTTTCCGGCTTCCTTCACGGCTGTTTCCGAGCCGTAGCCGATATAGTCCTCGTATTTGATTACCTCGGCGCGGATGAAGCCTTTCTCGAAGTCGGTGTGGATTACACCGGCGCATTGCGGAGCCTTCCATCCCTTCATGAAAGTCCATGCACGGCACTCGTCGGGACCGGCAGTAAGGAATGTCTGAAGGTTAAGCAGGTGGTATGCCGACTTGATGAGGCGGCTCACGCCGGACTCCTCGAGCCCAATCTCCTGGAGAAACATCTGCCTCTCTTCGTATGTCTCCAGCTCGGCTATTTCGCTCTCAATCTTGGCGGCTACAACCAGAATCTGTGCGTCTTCGTCCTTCACTGCCTCGCGCACTGCATCCACATAGTGGTTACCGCTGATGGCACTTGCCTCGTCCACGTTGCATATATACATGACGGGCTTGCTGGTAAGAAGGAAGAGGTCGTGGGCAATCTTCTGCTCGTCTTTGGTGTCGAACGTCACTGTGCGGGCGCTCTTTCCTTGCTCCAAGGCTTCCTTATATTTCACGAGCACCTCGTAGGCTTGCTTGGCTTGCTTGTCGCCGCCCGTCTGAGCTTGTTTCTGCACCTTCACTATGCGGCTCTCAATAGTCTCCAGGTCTTTTATCTGCAACTCGGCATCGATGATTTCCTTGTCGCGCACGGGGTCAACCTTACCGTCTACATGCACTATGTTGTCGTCGTCGAAGCAGCGCAGTACATGCAGAATGGCATCTGTCTCGCGGATGTTGGCGAGGAACTTGTTACCCAATCCTTCGCCCTTGCTTGCGCCTTTCACAAGGCCGGCAATGTCTACAATCTCCACCGTGGTGGGTACAATCTGTCGCGGATGAACCAGCTCCGCCAATTTGTTGAGACGTTCGTCGGGGACGGTAATCACGCCTACGTTGGGTTCTATCGTACAGAAGGGGAAGTTTGCTGATTGTGCTTTTGCATTGGATAAACAGTTGAAGAGAGTAGATTTTCCAACGTTGGGAAGACCTACGATGCCACATTGTAATGCCATAGATTTGTTTTATTTGTTCGTTTTAGTATGCGCAAAGATAACCAAAATACTAAAGACAAACGACAATGGGGATTGGTGGAATGCGCGGAGGAGATTACACCCCGCGATGTTGCGCGATAGAATAACGTGGAGGAGATTCTATCCCGCAGAAGCTCGCGATAGAATTGCGTGAAAGAAATGGCTTCTTCCTATATTACGTGGAACGAGTGCGGCGGATTTCTAATGTGCCTCCAGCCAGTTTGAACCTTCGCCACAGTCGGCAATGAGTGGAACCCTCAGGCGGATGGCTCCCTCCATCTCCTCAAGCACAATCCTACGGACCGTCTCAAGCTCTTCTATATAGACGTTGAAGTTCAACTCGTCGTGCACCTGAAGAATCATCTTGCTTTTCAGTTCCTCGGCTTCGAAACGGTTGAAGATGCGTACCATTGCCACCTTGATAATGTCAGCGGCACTACCCTGTATGGGGGCATTGATGGCATTACGTTCGGCATAGCCGCGCACGTTGGCGTTGTGCGAACTGATGTCAGGCAGATATCGTTTGCGTTTGAAGATTGTCTCCACGTAGCCCTTCTCACGGGCTACGCGTATGCTTTCGTCCATGTAGCGATGGATATCGGGATAGGTGTTGAAGTAGCCGTCGATAAGCTCCTTTGCTTCTGGACGAGGGATGCCGAGCCTTTCGGCAAGACCAAACACCGAGATGCCATAGATGATTCCGAAGTTGGCTGTCTTGGCCTTGCGGCGCATATCGCTGTTGACATCCTCCACCTTTATACCATAAATTTTGGCAGCCGTGGCGGCATGGATATCTGCCCCGCTGAGGAAGGCTTCAATCATGTGTCTGTCGCCACTGAGATGTGCCATGATGCGTAGCTCAATCTGCGAATAGTCGGCAGAGAAGAAGGTGCATCCCTCGTCGGGGATGAATGCCTTGCGTATTTCGCGGCCCAAGGCATTGCGGATGGGTATGTTCTGTAGGTTCGGGTTGGTGGAGCTGAGGCGGCCGGTGGCTGTGACAGTTTGGTTGTAGGAGGTGTGCACCTTGCCGGTTACCGGATTGATAAGTTCGGGTAACGCATCCACGTAGGTGCTCAGAAGTTTCTTCACTCGGCGATATTCCAACAGCTTATCAACAATGGGGTGTTTCGCGCGTAACTTCTCAAGGATGTCTTCGCTGGTGCTATAGCCGCCAGTCTTTGTCTTCTTGGCCTTCGCTTCTATTTTCAACCTCTCGAAAAGCACCTCGCCGACTTGTCGGGTGGAGTTGATATTAAACTCGGTGCCTGCCAATGCATAAATCTCTTTCTCGGTCCGAAGCAATGCCTCGGTAAGCTCTTCCGACGACTGCTTCAATGCCGTGGTGTCGAGGCGGACGCCCGTCAGTTCCATCTCTGCCAACACGTAGATGAGCGGCATCTCGATGTCGGAAAAGAGATGCTCTATCCCCGCCTTCCCGAGTTCGGGGGCAAAGAAGTTTTTCAGCTTCAAAGCAACGTCGGCATCTTCGGCAGCATACTCGCTGATTTGTTCCAAAGGTACGTCGCGCATGCTGAGTTGGCTCTTCCCTTTCTCGCCGATAAGATTGGTGATGGGGATGGGCTTATATCCAAGGTATGTCTCTGCCAGGTAGTCCATGCCGTGCCGCAACTCGGGCTGCAGCACATAAT
>CAVJCD010000092.1:0-4983 GCA_963648005.1 Tannerellaceae bacterium
TTTACACGGTGTTTTTAAAAACGGTCAGAGCGTGGAGCTAAAAGAAGATGTCGCAAATCGTCTTGTATCAACTCAGGCCGTAATTAAGGAAGTATAGCAATGTTGATAGATTCCGCACTTCTTAAGGCTTACAACGGTATCGAACAAGGAGAGGACGCAACTTCCCAAACTCTCATAACAATTCATATTGGAACTGCACAGCAGATTATATCTAATTATGTACAGTTCAATTGTGAAGTTGTTTTGTCTGATTCAGAGAATTACGACGAATCGGCCGTCGCTATGTTTAAGAACGTGTGCTTAAGAATTGCTACGCTTCTACAGTTGGAAGATGGCGGAAATATTGGCGTCTCTAATAATTCGAGTATTGGGGCTAATCGCGCTTATGCGAATATTGTTGATTATACGCCATACTTGAAGCCGTTATCGGTATTCAGGAAGATTGAGGGTGCTTGATGACATTTTCTGTTGAAGCGGATTTAAAACAAGTTCAGAAAGCTCTTGAGGGAACGGCCAAAAGTCTCCAGAGTATTCAAAATAAGACACTGTCTATAGTTGCCAGAGGAACTATCAAGGCGGTAAATGTTGGAATTCGTACGACACTCAAGAAGCGCACCGGAGAATTGCTGAAAGCGTTTCATTACAAAGTTCATAAGTATGGAGAAGCGAACGTTTACCCAAACGGGAAAAGTGGTAGTTCAATTTTTCCGAAAACTTATGTTTTAAATTACGGTTATACCGGCAAAGTTAAGAGGGCAATTAATAAGCCACATTCTTTCGTTGAATATGGAGAAGCGTTTGCCGCTTCCGGGGCATATATGCCCGAAGTTCAAAAAATGATAGATAAAGAATTGAAGAAGTATTGGGAGTAAAACGATGGAAGAACTTTACGAAGTTATCAAGAAATTCTTGACTACTCAGTTCAATAACGAGCTTGCAGAATATGACGACCCGTTGCCAGCTTCAGAACTTCCGCGTCTTACAACAAAGTCAGTGATATTCGGAGTTGTAGATCCGTTGAAAATCCCAGATGTTTCAGTTTCCGTTTTGCCAGAAACTCAAGAAAGCGAAGAAGGTACAATTTCCGATGTAGCAACAAAAAGTGAATTCACGGTGACATTTGTATTCCGATTCGAAAAATACGCCGAACTTATCAAGAGAATGTGCCGTTATTCCGCTTGTTTTAAACAATCGGTTGCAAAAAACTACACACTGAATGAAGATAGTGTGCAGAATGCTGAAATAGGAACTATCAGGTTTTATCCTGATTGCGGTCAAACAGAAAAAACAATGACCGCAGCGGAAATAAATCTGACAATATATACAAGTGAGGAATATTAACTATGAGTGATACACAGTTAGTTAAGAAGCATTTGATTCGTCCATTCCTTAACAATGGAACGACGACAGCCCCAGTGTGGGTACAGATCAAGAAGGCTACGGAATTCACAAGAGTAATGAATCCGCAGACAGAAGAAAGGGATTACATCTCAGATGAACATCCGACAACGGAAGTTATGGATTATAAGCCAAGCGAGGCGCTGTCTGTAACAATGTACAAAGGCGAACCTGATTTTGATATGATGTACAAAATGTACAAGAAGCGCGCAATTGGAGCAGACGCACAGCGCGAATTCTTGGTTGTTTATCTTTTCGATTCAGCAACAGTAGGAAGTGGAGAAGACGCTAAGACCTATTATTATGCAGACAAGACAATGGCAACACTTACCGTTGATGAATTGAATGCGTCAGGAACTTCGCTTTCTTGTACTGTATACGAAAACGGTACGCCAATAGCTGGTTATGTGGAAATCATTGATGGAGCACCTGTATTCACTGCCGGTGATATGCCAACTGCCTAATGATTGATTTGACCAAGGTGATAGACTTACCAGACGCAATTACAGTGGCGGGTAAGTCTTATTGTATTAACACCGACTATCAATTTTTTGTCGCTTTTATAGAAATGGCAAAAAATTCGCATAGATACGAGGATTATAACTTCATGTATAGAAGTTCAATCCCTAAAGATTTAAAACAAGGTTTTGAAAAAATAAAAGACTTTGCGTCGCCAAGAAGAGAACTTCCACGCGATATTGGAGATGAGTGTACAGAAATTCTCCTGGATTATGGCAAAGACGGAGAATTAATCTATTCCGCGTTCTGGCAATGCTACGGAATAGACTTAAAAGCACAAAACTTGCACCTACATTGGTACAAGTTTCAAGCATTGCTTGCAGGATTGCAAGACACAAAACTGAATAAAATAATGGAGTTCCGAGCATATAATCCGAAGGAAACTGACGGAAAGGAATTTAGAAAATACATGTTGCAACAAAAAGCGATGTGGCAGATTGAAAAAGGGCTTACGCCAGAAGAAAAAGCGGCAGTTGACGACTTTGACTCGTTGTTAAAATAGAGAGGTGAAAAAAAATGGCCGACAAAAATGTGAGCATTAAGATTAAAGCCGATTCCAGCTCCGCTAAAAAAGGTATAGACAATGTAACTTCCAGTTTGAACAAACTGGGAAAATCTGTGAGAAGTGATTCGATCTCAAAGATCAGTAATGCGTGGGAAAACGCGACCAGGTCAATCAAGAATGCGGGACTTGGAGTTATAATTGCAGCAGAAGTCAAAGCAATAAAAACAGAATTAAAAGCAATCAAAGATACTGCAGAAGCCTTCAACGTTCAACTCAAGACAGAAACGCAACTTGCCCAAGCGGCTCAGAATAACCCATATATGGACGGTTCAGGCGTAACCAGACTTAAAGAATTCGCGTCTCAGTTACAATCAATATCAGATTATGGAGATGAAGAACTTATCCCTATGATGGCTCAACTTGTAGCTTCTGGAAGAACAGAAGCCCAGGTTATGGATATAATGAGTACATCAATTGACGTTGCGGCCGGGTCAGGAAAGAGTTTAAATTCTGTTATTGAAAATCTTAATAAGTCTTATACCGGAGAAATCGGAGAATTAAAAAATCTTTCAGGTGCTGTCGCAAATTTAACAAAGGAGCAACTTCAAAGTGGCGAAGCTGTAAAAATCCTTAAAGAACAATACAAAGGAATTGCAGAAGAAGCAACTAAGGCAACCGGAAGCGCTAAGCAATTGCAGATGGCGCAAGGCGATTTGTCCGAAAGTTGGGGAAAGGTTACTAAGCCAGCCTATGACGCTTGGAATACATTTTGGCTAAGACAGACAAAAAAAGCACAGAACTTCGCAGAAGCGCTGAATAACGCTCTTATTAAGGCTTCTAATACCTGGGTAATTGGCGGTGGTTACCGCACAAATAAAGAATTCGTTTCCAACACTTTGGCAGAAGCCAAAAAAGCCGGTAAAGATGGGAACAGACAATTATATCTGGAAGACGTTGCAAGGCTACAGAGCGACGACGCCTTGAGTAATTCCATTAATTATCTTGATAGCAAGAAAAAGAAAAACTCCGAAGAAACGGAATTTTTAAATATTCTGCAAGAAGAACAAAAAATAAGAGAAAACCAAAAGCTTACCGCTCAGGTACAAAGCAAGGCTACTACGGAAGCCTTAGCAATGTCAACGGAAGAATTGCGCTTAAAAAAAGAACAGCTTGAAAACGAAGACAAGATAGTAGACGCCCGGAAATATTATGCAACACTTGGAGCAGTTTCAAGCGAATTGGCCAAACGTGATGAAGAAGAAGCGACTATTCAGAAGAGCTTATTAGATAGCTACAACTCTACAGTTGAAGCGAAACAAAAAGAATTGGAGGCCCGCAAAGAAGCCGGCGTTGAAATTTCAAAAGAAGCTGAACTTCAGCAGATGTTGAATACCAAGCTTGAAGCTTACGTCAGTTACATTAAGAATGGCGGAGACACTTCCTCCAAGGCGGCTCAGGATATTAGAGAGAACATAAAGGGAATTTCTGCAGAACTGGCAGATGTTACTGCCGCCGAAAAAGAACGCCAGATAGGTGAAGAAGCCGAAGTGGCAAGGCTGAAAGCAATTCAAGAACAGCTCGACACAATGAACGACAAAGTTCTCAAGATCAAGGAATCTGCCAATGTGTTGATTAATGGCTCTCAAGAAGTAAAACTTTCCGACACAATTAAGAGTACAATCTCAGCACTTGAAGCGGAAGCCGGACAGCTCGACAAGACGTCAAAACTTTACAAGGAATATATTGAACGCCTTAAAGAACTTAAAGGCTTATTGCCACAAGTTGAAGAAGCGGAAGACAAGGTGTCTAACGCTTCTTCAAGTACATTGTCAAAAGTGTCAGCTGTAATGTCTCAGGTAACTTCCAGTTTACAGAACTTATCCGGTTCAATAAGTCAGATATGTGAACAAGCATTGAGTGATACAGACAAACAGTACACCAAAGAAGCCGATAACTTGGAAACTCAACTTAATCAGAATATTATTACCTATGATGAATATCTGGAGAAGAAGAACGCTCTGGACAAGAAACAAGCTCAAAAAGAATATCGCATTAAGATGGCGGAATGGACGATGAACCTTGCAGTTGCGACCGCACAAGCTGCGCAAGCCGTTATCAATGCGCTTACGAGTGGTACGCCACCGGTTAATATAATCAATGCAACGACTGCAGGATTATTGGGAACCGCTCAACTTGTAGCAATTGCAGGGGCAAAACCAGTTGCACCGTCATTTTCTACCGGTGGTTTTTTAACTGGGAATTCTTATCATGGAGATAAGATTGCATTCAACGGGAACGCCGGAGAAGCAATCCTGAACCCAGCGGAACAAAGAGCATTTTTGGCCCTTGCGAATGGCGAGGGTGGAAAAGGTGTTGTAGTGAATATGCCAGTCAATATCGAAAACAACGCCGGCAGTGATATTCGGATTTCTGCCGCTCAGCAAGACAGACAAATTAAGATCACTGTAGATAAGATTGTTAATTCTACAATGCAATCTGGCGGCTACAACAGCGCATTGCAGTCCGCAAATTCAAGTATGAAAGGGGCAAGGTATCTATGA
>CAVJCD010000092.1:4993-8884 GCA_963648005.1 Tannerellaceae bacterium
GTCTTGGGGTAACTAATACCGAACGGGCTTCATTTTGGGCTTGGTTCACAGACACATTGGGTGGTTGCGCTGGAATTTTTCATTGTATAGAACTCAGACGGACATCAGATTCAACAGAATATTTCCGTTTCAAAGAAGTTCCGGAAGAGAGTGAGGGCCAAAAAAACAGAGTTCTTACATTAAGTCTTGAAGAGGTGTATTAATGCAGTTGAATGAATATCAGATATTCGACAGGTATTTTTCTGGGGGAGTTTTCGCCCTCCCCTTTTTGCTGAAATTTTCTTGCCCCGGAATTTCCACGCTTTATTTTGTGAACAATACAGAAAGTATACAATTCGAGGGCAATATCTACCACCACGCAAGCTTCGAATATTCGCCACCCGATTCAAGCGGTAAAGGCGCAAACCTACGTATTAGCGGAGCAGACAATGAACTGATTGAATTTGTTGAAAATGCAGATGAAAACTACCGCCTTGACGTTGTGGGAGTTATTGCAGAACGTGGAGAAGTTCAAAAACTAAAGCAGTATATTCACTTCTACGGAACAGTATCTTATTCGGATAATATGGAGCTTAACTTTGAACTTGGGACCGATGATAGATTAGATATGACATTTCCACCTTATAAGTTCGACACAGAAACGAACAAGGGGAACGCATGATAGATATTACAGACTTAATCGGCGTGCCATTCGTGGAATTTGGAAGGGACACAAAAAAAGGATTGGACTGTTACGGCTTAGCGATTGAAGTCGAAAGGCGGCTAGGAAAAAAATTAAAAGATGTAGTTCTTGATAAGTTCAATCGGGAAAGAGTTGAAAAAATAGCTCCGACGCTGAACGTGAAGAAGATACAAATGAATGAGATTAGAGAAGGTGTACTTCTTGAATTCTACGGCGTGCGGGATAATCGGCTACACGTGGCAGTTGCTCTGGATAAGAACACTTTCATTCATGCAACGGAAAATCAGGGAGTGAGAATTAGTTCGCTTCCTACAGTTCAACAATGTATCAGACTTGTTAATGCTTACGAGGTTATTTAATGGGAACACTATATATATACAAAGGACTTTCAGAAGAATACAAAACAATTAAGGGAAACGCTAGCATTAGCGAGCTTGTCCGAGAATTTTATCCAGAGTTAGATTTTACTCATTGCGTTTTTCTAAAGGCTGGCGAACAGATAACGCCCGACTATATTCTGAATGATGATGATGTTGTCTTTGCGCGCGTAATACCTGGAGACGTTACAACAGTCTGTTCTATTATTGCGGTAGTATGTGCCGCAGGTGCTCTTGGCGCTTCTATATATTCAGCAGTAAAGCAATACCAAGCCCAGGAAGCCCTCGAAAAAGCTCAAAAACAGGCAAAAGACCTGGCAGAGCAAGTAACGCAACTCCCATTTTTAAAAGGTGCGAACAACCGAACAGCCCTTGGTTATAATATCCCTTATATTATGGGTAGTGTGTATGACACACCTTACAAGCTTGTGTCCGGATACTACACAATTTCCGGAGAAAATGGGATTAATCAATTCTGGAATATTCTTCTTGTTGCGGGGTTCAATAATGCAATTATTCAAGACGTTTCAGTTGGCACGAAAGTCATCAAAAAAGCAAATGGTTCAATTGAAATTCCGGGGCAGTCAGAACTGTTCAGTTATCTACAAGATTCAGGGAAAACTCCTTATTCGTTCGAAAACGACTGCCCTTTTTACGACAAGGCAAACAAACTTGACATTAAGTATTCTGATGAAGTTGTAATCGCCGGATTGAATGAGAAAGTATCTTGTACAAGTTTCTCTGATGAATTGGATTATAATACTGACGTCGTAAAGCAAGCGGCGACAAATACTTACAAGTTCGATGTCTGTGTTATGTTCAATGGCTTACGACGTTATGATGACGGATGGCAAAGTAAGAACGTATCCGTCAAGATTGAATGGAGTAATGACGGTAGTAGGTGGGTTGATGCTGGAAATATTGTTACAGGCGAAGTAAATTCACGTAAGCAAGTGCGCTTCGTCAAAACTGTTACCCTTACCGCGGCCCAGTGCGTAGGTAAAGACATTCAGATTAGATTAACACGCTTAACCGAATTGGACGAAAGCAATTCCCAAGAAACTTGCTATCTATGCTACATTAATTATTGGCAGTACGACCCGACTAAGTCTACATCGTCAACACTTGTTACTTGCTCACCCCTGGAACAGCCTTGGAGAGGAAGAAGTACACGCCTTGCATTGCGTATTATTTCCAACGATTCAACAAAAGATAATCTGGACGAAATTAACATTAATGCCTATGGAAAAGCCAGAATATGGAATTCCGGGGCGTGGACGGTGAATAAGTACCCAACAAGGAATCCGGCTTCCTGGGTTCTTGAAGTTATGACAACGGATATTCATCCACATTCGCAATATAATGACGATGAAATAGATCTTGAAGCATTGGGGGCTGTGTATGAATATTGCGAACAGAATGACTTCTTCTGCGATGGCATAATAACCGAAGACACAAAAAAATCTGACGTCTTAAATAGTATTCTGGCGGAATGTAATACAACTATGTACAGAGACGACGCCACCGGTAAATGGACATTCGGTATAGAACGAGCACAAAGTACGCCGGTTGCACTTCTGAATGAACAGTGTATTCGTTCAGTAACTGTAACTAAGTCATTCGAACGCAAGACGTATGCAGTTAAGACGACATTCACTAACCGTGAGAGTTGGGCCGTCGACACATTCTACCAGACTGTCAAAGGTAAGGTGGATTCAAGCACAGTTTACGGCGAGCAAAAAATTATAACAGAGAACGCCCCTAAGTACATAACGACATTCAATCACGCTTATAAGTACACTCATAGACTTCTTGCCAAGCAACAATTACAACCTCGCGAAGTTACTGTCCAGGTAGGACGAGATGGCGACTATTACCCACTCTATGCCAAAGTAATGCTCCAGATGAAGCAATTAAAAATAGGATTGTCGAATGGCGTTATACACGGTGCAGTAGTAGAGAATGGGTTTTTAACACAAATTGTTACATCTGATTTCTGCGATTTCTCAGACGCTAATTCACGTTATGGCCTGATTATCCAGGCTCAAAATGATAATGCAAAAAAACATATATATGTAGAAGTAACTGCCGGAACATTGACACAATATGCAATTGGTGCACTAGGGGTAGGAATGTTCGGTTCTGATGGTAAGGCTATTGGATATACTGCCCCAGGGAAATCTCGTATATTGAACCTTGTAACGCCACTGACTGTGGACGTTGTGCCAGAGTATGGCAATATCTATTCATTCGGATATTTAAATGCGAGCGGAGAATTTAGCCGCGTCACCAATGAAATGATGATTTATAATCGAAAACAAAATTCCGATGGCTGGGAATTACTTCTCAAGGATTATAATTCATCAATATTCCAATTCGGGGACATCCCGGAGTATCAGACAAATCTGACATCTTCGAAGGAACGTGGGGATGTACTGCCAGAAGCCATAATGCAGAAGATGGCAGACATTGCCAATGAAGTGAGAATTCCGGGGCCTCAAGGTCCACAAGGAACAAAGGGCGACAAAGGCGATTCCGGTGTAGGAATAAAGTCAATTACAGAATACTATCTGGCTACAGCTTCATCTACCGGAGTTACAACATCAACTACAGGCTGGACAACTACAATTCAGACTGTAACGAGTGCGAAAAAATACTTATGGAATTATGAAGTTGTTGAATACACAGATTCAAACAAGGTAACTACAACTCCTTGTATTATTGGAACTTACGGAGATAAGGGCGATACCGGAGCAACCGGAGCAACCGGAGTAGGTATAAAGTCAATTACAGAATACTATCTGGCTACAGCTTCATCTACCGGAGTTACAA
>CAVJCD010000093.1:0-8827 GCA_963648005.1 Tannerellaceae bacterium
CTTGAAAGGACGGCTCAATAAAGCTATAAAGAAGGTAGAACAAGGGGTCAAACAAGAAGTGGAGCAAAATACCAAGCAGAAAGTCCGGCAGGGGACTAACGAGGTAGTAGGCGAGAAGGCCGGTCAGATCATATCCGATGATGTGCTTGATCAGTCGGACAACAAATCGAGCCGCGATGCCCAAATAGAGAAACGCGCCGACGCATACCTTGGCCCTGACGGCAACAAGAACGCAGAGGACGAAGCTCCTACGGTCAGACTGCCGAAGACCCACACAGCTTTCTTCGCACCGCTGGGCTACCCCATTGAGGAGAAGTATGGTACCCGGACGGTGAAGCCGTCGACACCTCCACGGAAGGCAGACGACCAGGTGGACTGGAGCAGCAATCTGCCGGATGTCACGAGCCTCGACAACCAAAGTCTTGTGGACGAATATCTGCTGCTAAAGGGATTAGTGGAGGATGGCTACATCGTAAACCTGACCCCCGCCCATTGGAGATACAGCGAGCTGGTAGTTTCCGAACTTGGGAACCGCGTGGGCACACTGAACGCGATGGTGTCGCAATACAACGAGATTCTGGATGAATACAACACGGACGACACCTACAACTGGGTCATCAATGGCTTGCACAACAAGCTTGCCGAGACCTTGAGCAGCACTGCCTACAAGACCCTGCTCCGGTCTTCGCTGAAACCACTCTTCACGCTCGAGGGCGACTACTCCGTCAGCGAAGACGCAAAGAAATACTTTGAGGAACGTGGTGGCTACGAGAAAGCACGGACAGAGAAATGGACCGTCTGGGATCCCGCTCCAAACAAGGAAAGCACCACCACATCGGTAGCCGGACAAACAGGTACGGTGATAGGCGGGAATGCCTCCGGTGGCAGGGTTGATATAGAAGGCATAACCTACGTTCTGCACAATGGCAAGAACGGTAGCACAGGACATGCGTTCATGTCGGAGGCTGTCAAGATAGCGATAGCCGGCAAGGACATCGTGATTCCCGACAACATCAACTACGACGGCAGGAAGTATCCGGTTACGGAGATGCGTGCCGACATATTCTCAGGCTCCGAGATCAAGTCCGTCAAGCTGCCGTCCACACTGACTGAGATATCAAACTCCGCTTTCAGAGGAACTCCCATCAAGGAGATAGTAATCCCCGCATCGGTGCAGAAGATACAGGGTTCTGCCTTCTACGGATGTACCAACCTTGTGAGCGTCACTTTCGAGGGCGACTCGATGGACGAGCTGCACGGATGCTTCCAGAACTGCACCGCCCTCAAGAGCATCAAGTTTCCCCGCAGTGTCGGACTGATGAGCTACAGCATGTTTGAGGGATGCACCGCCCTAACCGATGTGCAGCTGCCGGAGGACCTGAAGGAAATCTACCCGCAGATGTTCAAGAAATGCACGAACCTCAAGAACGTGGACATACCGGCAAGCGTGACCAAGGTCGAAAAAAATGCTTTCGCCGACAGTGGCATCACCATGCTCGACCTCTCCAATGTCAAGGAGTTCGGGGGCTTATGCTTCATGAACTGCAAGTCCCTGAAGACCGTCAAGCTGAATGCGAGCCTTAAGGAGAACTTCCTTATGGATGTATATTCCGGAGAGTTTATAAACTGCCCGCTCCTTGAGGTCAAGTACGTGAACAACGAATACGTTTATCCCGAAGGGTTCATCTTCGTCAACGGAAAATGAGAACCATGAAAAGAACATTCCTGTTGTTTCTTCTGTCGGCACTGCTGTTACCGCTGGGTGGCTTGGCGCAGAACAAGCCAAAGATCAAGTCAGTAGATCTCGCAATTCCTGTTCCCGAGCCAGGAATGTCACTCTTTGATGCACGTGAGTTGCAGTTCACCGCTGCCAAGACCGAGTATGGCGACCTCGCTGCCTCCGGAGGCATACGGGTACAGCAGCTCGACTGGCTTGGCGACTTCCGCGAGACAGACGACGGCGACATGTTCTTCAAGGACGGCTTCACCTACAAGGCACAGATCCAGTTCATGATTGACCCCTCGGGCAAGTACGCCACCGACTACATCTTCAAGAACAACAACTACTATATCGACGGCACCCGCATCAGTGCCACCGTGAATGGTCAGAAGGCCACGGTCAAGCAAAGTGCACCTTACTTCATCAACATCGAGGTCTCGATCCCTGTAGGCATAGGAGGCAAAGGCTCCGAACGCGACCTGGCACAGAGCAAGCCGACAGACTATGAGCTTAACAAGGACTCATACCGCGCCTCCATGAAGGCATACTCCCTGTCCGAGGCAGATGATGCCAGCCCCGAGACCAATCCGCTCGATGTCATAACCATAAACGACAAGTACCACCCGCGCTTCTTCGCCAACTGGCGTAGCGAATACAACGGACAGAAGAACATGCGCGTCACCAAGATAATTGTCGACACCGGTGACGAGAAGATATTCGGCGACGTGGCTGCGGATGTCAACAACTCCGTTCAAGGCACATACAATATCCGTGAGGTATGGATAAGCGACAAGGTCGATGCGACGAAGTTCATTTGTGGCATCTGTGCGGCGATGCGGGGTGAATGGGATTATGACGCCGAAATCTATTATGCCTATCATAGCTACATGTTCCAATCCCAGCGTGCCACACTCTTCATCCCCGAGGCTGCGGCAGGCAAGGTGAGGGAAATGTTGAGCCGCCCCACATGGAGCTACGCCACGCTGTTCTCGCTGAAGACATACGCCGGCGATGTCTACTCCGCACAGAAGGCAGGGGCAGATGCGGCAAAGCCGTTCTGCACAAAACACGAGTTTACAGCCAAGATGGCTGCCGCCGACAAGGTAGTCAGATACGCCACCTGCCAACACTGGACCGAGTACTACTATTCATGCAAGTACTGCGGACAGAGCGAACACAATGCCGCCCATACATTCACGGACGCGCACACCAAGTATGAGAAGACTCCGGTCAGCCAATACTTTATGCCTTCGGCAGACGATCAGGCATACGTCGGTGTCAATGCTGCCGGACAGCACGTATGGTGGTACAGCTGTCTCTGGTGCGGGCATTCGCAGGGCTACGACCAAAAGCATGTCAGCAAGGCAGAGTGGCAAGCCACAGGAAACGCAGCCTCCTACGAAGTATACCGCAAGGCGATGGCCGATGCGGCGAAGCTCTATGAGGAGGAGGCGTTGCTCAAGACAACGGCACAGGTGGGGATGTTCATTCTCAAGGACAAGTCCGATGCCAAGATGAGTCCTGCCTACCAAAGCAGCGTGAACTATGCTCTCAACGACAACCTACTCGACGACAGCGTCCTTGGCAAGGACTATACCGTCACCCTCAACCACGCTCAGTTGTTGTCGCTGGCAACACGTCTGGTGGAGGAGTTGACAGGAAAGGCAACGCCGGCATCGGTCATCGGCATCAACTCTGTCATGGGGAAAGCCTTGTCAGACAATACTCCTGCCACCCGTCAGGAGGCGGCAGCGGTGATGTATCGTGCCATCAGATTCATCGAGGAGATCCGTCTGTATTCTTACACCGAGTTCACATCCGGACTTGATAAGTATTCTGACAGCGGCAACATAGCCCCTTGGGCAAAGGATGCAATGGCATTCATGGAGGCATTGGGACTGCTGAAAGGCACATCCGACAGCACCATCGCTCCGGAGAAGACGCTCTCCATCGAAGAGGCAATAGACCTGACGCAGAAGTGTACCCATGCCCACCAGTTAGGATGGTATCAGGCAAGGTCGTGGGGAGAAGGGAAAGGACGTGGCTATGACGGCTTCGTGCTGCTGACACCGTCAACGATAATCACCCGACATACCATAGCCCCGGGTGAGAGGATATGGGTCACGGGACCGCGCCTTGGCGAAGTCTCCGGACACCTGCCTATCGTTGATTCATATACCGGCCAGCCCATGTATGTCAAGGCTGAATGGTTTCGTCCCGTAAGGAAGTTTGTCTATGAGTCAGAGCGTACAATCACAGGACCAATCATCTTTCAGGACTATTTCTCCGGAGTCTCCACCAAGGCACAATAATAAACCGGCGTGAAACGATACATCCCTACAACAATCCGTAAACAAGAGAGGTAGTCAAAACAATTTGCAGAAAAGCACTTTTCCGATGCAATAAGATTGAATGTTTTTCATGCAGTATACACGAAGAAGGTGCACCGTAATTGCGATATTACGACGCACCCTCTTTTTTGTATATACAAATAATATAACATACATTTGCATTCCTCGCATGTGCTCCTGGCACAATATCACTAGCGAGTGATAAGATTAGAATAATACCATAACAAAAACAATTGAATAAGATGGCTAATTTATTTAGTGTAAAAGACAGAGTTGTTGTCATTACCGGAGGAGCCGGTATTTTGGGCAGCGGAATTGCCGGTCATTTGGCAGAAGAAGGTGCAAAGGTTGTAATCCTCGACCGTGCAGTGGAAACGGGCGAAAAGCTTGTGGAAGGTATCAAGGCAAAAGGTTGTGAAGCATGTTTCTTTCAGACGGATGTTTTGAATAGAGAGATACTTGAGCAAAACAAGAAAGACATTCTTGCTAAGTATAGTCGTATAGATGCATTGTTGAATGCTGCCGGCGGAAATATGGCAGGCGCAACAATCGCTCCAGACAGTAATATATTCGAGCTCCAGGTTGATGCTTTCAAGAAGGTTGTGGATTTGAACTTGTTTGGGACGGTGCTGCCCACAATGGTTTTTGCCCAAGTGATGGCGCAACAAAAGAATGGTGCCATTGTGAACTTCTCTTCTGAATCGTCTATTCGTCCTCTGACACGTGTTGTTGGATATAGTGCCGCTAAAGCAGCCATTTCCAATCTCACGAAATATATGGCCGGAGAGTTGGCAATAAAGTTCGGCGAAGGTCTGCGCGTTAATGCCATTGCTCCGGGGTTCTTCCTTACGGAGCAAAACCGTACACTGATGACAAATCCTGACGGTTCGTATACCGACCGTGCCAAATCAGTCATTGCCCATACACCATTCAGACGTTTGGGTACACCGGACGAGTTGTTCGGAACAATACAATATCTTATTAGTGATGCTTCCAAGTTTGTGACTGGTACAATAGCGGTTGTGGACGGCGGATTCGATGCTTTCTCAATCTAAAAGTAGGGGAGGAGACACATATGTATTTATGCGAAAAGACTTGGCGTTGGTACGGGCCTAATGACCCTGTCAGCCTTTGGGACATCAAACAAGCCGGAGCAACCGGCATTGTGAATGCTCTTCACCACATTCCCAACGGGGAGGTATGGACCGTGGAAGAGATTATGAAGCGCAAGAGGATGATTGAAGAAGTGGGCCTAAGGTGGTCTGTTGTGGAGAGTGTTCCGGTACATGAGCATATAAAGACGCAAACCGGCGACTTTGAGAAATACATCGACAACTATAAGGAGAGTCTGCGCAATTTGAGCAAATGCGGGATAAATATTGTGACATACAATTTCATGCCGGTGCTTGACTGGACTCGTACCGATTTGGCATACACTATGCCCGACGGTTCCAAGGCACTCCGCTTTGAGAGGGCGGCTTTCGTTGCTTTCGATTTGTTTATTCTGAAGCGCCCGGGTGCCGAGAAGGATTATTCCGACGAGGAGAAAGCCAAGGCTAAGGCCCGTTTCGATATTATGACGGAAGACGACCGCCAGCTTTTAGTCCGTAATATGATAGCCGGACTGCCAGGCTCGGAAGAGAGCTTTACTGTGGAGCAGTTCCAAGAGGCTTTGGACCGTTATAAAGACATCGATGCCGAGAAACTGCGTGCCAACCTTATTTATTTCCTCAAGAGGATTGCTCCGGTGGCAGACGAGGTAGGTGTCAAGTTGGTAATTCATCCTGACGACCCTCCATATTCCATCCTCGGTTTGCCTCGTATCCTCAGTACGGAAGAAGACTTCAGAAAGCTGGTGAAAGCCGTGCCCAACAAAAGCAATGGCTTGTGTCTGTGCACCGGCTCTTTTGGCGTCCGTGCCGACAACGATTTGGTGGGTATGATGGAACGTTTTGGCGACCGTATTGATTTTGTACACCTCCGCAGCACCAAGCGTGATGCAGAGGGTAACTTCTACGAGGCATACCATTTGGAAGGCGATGTGGATATGTATGGTGTGATGAAGGCATTGCTTTGTCTGCAGCAACGACGCGGTTGCTCCATAGCCATGCGTCCCGACCACGGACATCAGATGATTGACGACTTGAAGAAGAAAACAAATCCCGGTTATTCTTGCATCGGCCGCCTGAGGGGATTGGCAGAGTTGAGAGGCTTGGAGATGGGTATCGCCAAGTCGCTTTTCTAAAGAGAGAAAGAATGGATAGGTCAAAATTTTAGGGAGTATTGTATGAACAAGAATATATTTTTCGGATTGGGCGTATGGTTGCTGACGGCTTGTAATGCGGCTGTTGATTTGCCCGTGACGTCGTCGGAGAGCGACTTGGTATTTCCTAATTTGGCTAAGACATGGGATGAAGGTATGCCGTTGGGAAATGCTACGATGGGTTCCTTGGTGTGGCAGAGAGACTCTGCGCTGCGTCTTTCGTTGGATAGAACCGACCTTTGGGACCTTCGCCCGATGGACAGCATTGCCGGACCTAACAACCGGTTTGCTTGGGTGCGTGAGCAGGTGAAGAAGGGCGATTATCTTCCGGTGCAGATGAAATACGACTTGCCTTACGACCGCGAGCCGGCACCATCAAAGATACCGGGAGCTGCCTTGGAGTTCTCCTTGGAGGAAATTGGCGAACCTTCCAATGTGCGTTTGTATCTCAACAATGCATTGTGCGAAGCTACATGGGATAACGGGGCGACGTTGAAAACGTTTGTGCATGCCGAAGAGCCGATAGGATGGTTTGTGTTCGAGAATTTGCCCTCGGAGGTTGCACCTACATTGATTCCCCCCAAATACAACACGGGTAAGAAGGAAGACAGCCGCAATGTTGTTGAAGGACAAGATTTGATTCGTCTCGGATACGAGCAAGGAAAGGTCGAAGGAGACGGTAACCATGCCACTTACCATCAGAAGGGATGGAACGGCTTCTATTATGATGTGGATGTACGTTGGTCGCAAAAGGGGAAAACACTTTGCGGCGTATGGAGTGTGACCTCTTCGTTGGCAGGCGACAATGCGTCGGAAAAGACCGAGGCAGCAATGCAACGTGGCGTGAAGACGGATTATAAGGCGCATATGGGTTTCTGGAATAATTATTGGGCACAGTCTTCTGTGACACTTCCCGATGCTGTTCTCCAGAAGCAGTATGACAATGATATGTATAAGTTCGGTTCCACCACTCGCGAACATTCGTATCCCATATCCTTGCAGGCTGTGTGGACGGCCGACAACGGCAAGTTGCCATCATGGAAGGGTGATTATCACCACGACCTTAACACGCAGCTCAGCTACTGGCCGACGTATACGGGTAACCACCTGAAAGAGGGATTGGGATTCCTGAACACTCTGTGGGGCCAGATGAATGTCTACAAGAAATATACTCGCACCTATTTTGAGACCGAAGGAATGAACGTCCCGGGTGTCTGCACCTTGGTTGGCGAACCGATGGGTGGATGGATTCAGTATGCCATGTCGCAGACTGCGGGGGCATGGCTGACGCAGCATTTTTATCTCCATTGGAAGTATTCTTTGGACCAGGAGTTCTTGAAGGACCGTGCTTATCCGTTCATAAAGGAAGTAGCAACGTTTCTCGAGCAGATATCCGTTGTGGATGACAAGGGTGTACGTAAACTGACCATGAGCTCCAGCCCAGAGAAGAACGAGAATTCAATCAAGGCTTGGTTTATGGATATGACCAACTACGATTTGGCATTGATGAAGTTTACCTTCGGCGCTGCTTCGGAGTTGGCAGCAGAGTTGAAGCTCCAAGACGAATCAACCCATTGGAAGGCAGTGGGCGAGCAACTGCCCGAGTTGGCGATTGACGAAGACAGCTCGCTCTCGATAGCCGTTAATTATCCTGTCAACCAATCTCACCGCCATCTCTCTCATGCCATGGCTATTCATCCGTTGGGATTGTTGGACTGGAGTCAGGGCGAAAAGGCGCAGAAAATCATCCGTGCCACCATCAAGAAAATTGAGGATTTCGGTCCCGCTTATTGGACGGGCTACACCTACACTTGGCTGGGCAATATGAAGGCCCGTGCATTTGATGGCGAAGGGGCGGAGGAAGACCTTCGTATATTTGCCGAATGCTTCTGCCTTCGCAATACGTTCCACGTCAATGGCGACCAATCGAAGAGTGGTAAGTCTATGTATACCTATCGTCCGTTTACCTTGGAGGGCAATTTTGCCTATGCTGCCGGCATTCAGGAGATGTTGCTCCAGAGCCATACCGGTATCATTCGTGTCTTTCCAGCCATCCCCGCCAAATGGTCGAATGTTGCGTTCAACAACCTGCGTGCCATGGGTGCCTTCTTGGTTTCTGCCGAGAAGAAAGACGGCAAGGTTGTCAAGCTGCGTATTTATCCCGAGCAGGGTGGCACTCTTAGGATTGCCTCGCCGTTTGGCTCAGCTAAGGTGACGGTTACCGGAAATGCCGGAGATGTTGCCAACGAAGACGGTATCCTCTCTTTCGAAACAAGCAAGGGTGAATGGGTGGAGATAAACGCTGAGTCGTAAAAAACTTCTTTTTTGACATAAGGAAGTCCACTTTCCGCCACGCCAAAATCGGCGAAGCAAGGAAGGTGGACTTTCTTGTCAATTGGCGGTTGTTCCCAGGGCCATATATATGTTTTAATCAAAAGATATATATGTTTTGGGCAAAAGATATATATGTCCCAAAAACCGAAGTGCCGATAC
>CAVJCD010000094.1:0-8792 GCA_963648005.1 Tannerellaceae bacterium
CCCTCCCATACTATTTAATAATTAATCCTATTTCAATTCCTTGATACGGATGTTGCGGAACTTAACCGGCGAACCGTGACCCAAGAATCCGATATAACCCTTCTTGTTGAACAATCCCGGGTGTTCTCTCTTGTCAGGGGTACCGTTCTTCACAGCATCGCGGATATTGCCTTCCGTGATAACCACGCCGTTGACCGACACCTTGATATAGTCGCCATTGGCAATAATCTCTTCCTCGTTCCATTCGCCTGCAGGCTTGAAGGCACTGTGGTGACCTTCCTTAGCGGGGATAATACCGTAAACGGAACCGTGGTGCTGATACTTGTTGATATCGCTGTAGATGGGGTGTTCGCAATCCAGAACCTGGATTTCCATGCCCACGTAAGCAGCATCACCCTCCAGCGGAGTACGGATACCGATACCGTTGTTTGCGCCCGGAGTCAACTGGAACTCGAAGCGGTAAACAAAGTTGGCATATTCCTTCTTGGTGTAGAGGTTACCGCCAAAGCTACGGCTCGGCACCATAGAGATGCAACCGTCTTCGAGGATATAATCACCCGTGTTACCCTGCCATTCGTACATGTTGGTGCCGTCGAACAATACCTGGAAGCCTTCCTTCTTCTCCTGCTCGGAGAGCTGATAGGGCTCCTGGCGTTCCAGCTCCTTCACGTAGATATTGCGGAAGTAGCATTTGCTGCCGTGTGCCTGAAGTTCAATCTGCTCAATCGGGAGGATAGGTTTGCTGCGGTCCCAATAGTTCTCCATGATTACGTTGTCAACCACGCGCTCGCCGTTCATATCAACAGTTACACGGTCGCCAACCATCTTGATGTGGAACGTGTTCCATTCACCCAGCTTGTTGTCTGCCACCTTCGAAGGTTTGCTTTCGTTGGTCTGGTTGTTATACAATCCGCCTGAGCCAACCTGTGCACCAACGTTCACACGTGATGTATCCCAAATCTGAACCTGAGGAGTGGCACGGAGGTAGATACCTGCATCCGGTTCCTTGCCCTTGGGGTCGAGCATCCAGTCTACGATAAGTTCAAAGTCGCCATACTGCTTCTCGGAGCAGAGATTGTCGAAGCCTGAGCCAACATAAACGAGGCATCCGTCTTCCACCTTCCAGTCGTTGCGCATACGCTCGTCGGCTTTCTTCTGTTCGCTTGCCAGCTTCGAAGCCTTGAGAGCATAACGCTTGTAGGGGTTACCGCCTTCAACCATACCCTTCCATCCGGTGAGGTCTTTGCCGTTGAACATTGAAACGAAACCTTTCTCGTCGGGCATCTCAGCCAAGTGTTTCTTCAATGCGTCTGTGTCGTAGCGGGCATCCTGACCGTCGAACATCGGCAATATGCGGTTCAAAATAGCTTTCACATTTTCGCCTGTGAACTCCGGATGGTTGCGTGCAATATTCCAGATAGCATATACGGCAGCCGAACGTACTTTCTTGTCAGCGGCATCCAAGAACTCGGAAGCATACATCAAGGAGAGGAAAGTGTCGGCACGCTGAATCTGCTGGAGAATCAAAGCCTTCTGGTCTGATGTCTTTGCCACTTCCATAATCTTACGCAAGAAGATGAGACGATTCTCGGCAGTGAACTTGGGATTGGATACCAATTCCACGTAGCGCTTCAAGGCTGCGTCGAACTGCTGGGAAGAAGTGGAAGAAGACTGGCAAACAGCGTAGAGCTCATCCGCAGCTTCCATGCCTTTCCAAGCCAAGAGAGCATTGAAGGCAGCATCCTTGGTGGTTGCCGAACCCTCGTGCAAGCCCTTCACGATAGTGGCCAGGGCATCTTTCTCGCCTGTGGTGGCAAGCGCGATGTAATACAAATGTTTCTTGCTTTCGCCGGCCTGCAACATGCGGCGACTCACCATATCCTTCTGCTTGTCGGTCGACAGCGAAGAGATGGAAGATATAACAGCTTGCTGAAGCGGAGCAACGGCAGAGGCATCTGCTGTCTCCAACATTCCGCACAAACTTACGAAGTCTTTCTCCGAAACAACATCCTTGAGAGCAGTATAGGCTGCTTTCTTCACCTCAGGCGTGCCGCTCTTAATCTGCTCGAGCACCGTGGTGAGTTTCGACGTTGCCTTACGCTTTGCCAACAACTCCAAGCCGGCCACCTTGCCTGCTTCAGGAGCAGAAGCAACAACCCTTGCCACATCCGAATCGATGTCGCCACTAAAGGCAGCCAACGCATCCTGACCAAGAAGAACAACCTGTTTGTCTTCGCTCGTCAGCAAATCAGCCAACGCCGGGATGGCTTGCTTGTCGCCTATCTTAACCAATGCCCAAGCAGAGGCCTGTTTAACATCGAAGTTTGCATCCTTCAACTGAGAGAGCAGCTCTTGCATAGCCGTGAGGTCGAAACGAAGCTCAAGGTTCTTCACCGTGTCGTGTTTCTTCGGGCATTTGGCTTCGCGGCCAATCCAGTTGATGATGTCGACCTTCACTTCCGGTTTAGCCTTCTGCATGGCCTTCATTACCTCTACGTATACATCCTTGTCGGCAAACTCGGAGGCATATGTCAACGCAGCGTTGCGATATTCCTTATTGCCGTCTTTCAAGGCTGTGAGCAGTTGTTTGGTTCTCTTTTCTTTGTTTACCGACATCAATATCTGCAGAGCTGCATCGCGTGTGCCGGTCTGTCCTGCCTTGGTGGCCTTCTTCAAGAGGTCACCGGCAGCTTTTTCCACTTCCTTAACGTCGCCCTGCTCAGCCACACGCTTCAAGAGAGCGATATAAGCCTCGTTGGCATTTGTATTCGTCATGGTATAGCCCGAGGCAGCAGCCGCAGCAGCCAAGTCCTTGATGGAAGCCTTGCTTCCCACACAGCTCAAGGCATGGAGCACAACCTTCTGCATATCCTCATCGCCGCTTCCCAACTTAGTTCTTAGGAGGTCTTCGGTGCCTTCCACCCCGGCCTCACCGATAGCCACGATGACGTCTTTCTGTATCTTGGCGCTACCCTGGTTCAAAGCATCCTTCAATGCCTTGCTTGCAGCCTCGCTACCGTTGGCAGCCAGTGCACGGGCAGCCGGTCCGCTAAGTTTCTCGTCTTTCAGATAAGAGGTGAGAGCACTAACGCATTCGCCTTTCCCTATAACCTGGAGCTGACGGATGATGAATGCCTTGGCTTCGCGCGAGCTCACCTTATCGAGAGCCTTCACATAAGCATTGGCAATAACCGAGCGCGAACTCTCTTCGTTCTTTGCCATCACAAAATGGGTCAAGCCGCTCAGCGCGTACTCCACCTGTGCATTGCTTCCCTCACCCAATTTGCTTGCCAACATCAAGACACCCTCTTCGCCGGTACCCTTCAGTTCGCCTATCAGTTTGTTGTATTCAGCTTGTTTCTGGGCAGGCATCTGTGCCAACACATCTGCCACTATTGTCTTAGCTGTACGGTTTGCCGGTGACTGAGCCATCAGTGCGCTACCGAATAATAGCAGGCCGACAATCGATATATATGCTTTCTTCATTTTCTTCTGTCTTTTTAAATTAATTACCATATGTCATTTGTCTGCTGTTATCAAATATTCCAAGGCGCACGCATCGGCTGGTCGAGCAAACGATTTGCTGCCTCATCGTTGATGAACTCAAGCTTCACGGGGTCGAACTCCAAGGTGCGGTTCAGACGCAGTGCCACGGCACCCATGTTCACTATCGTAGCCGAACGGAATCCGTTGCGTTCGTTCAGAGCAAACGGCTGACGTGTCTTCACGCACTCAATGAAGTCGGTAACCTGTGGTTCCGGGTCGGGATACTCAGCCAGCTTCTTTTCCCAATCGGGGATGTCGCATACAAAGTTCTTGTATACGTTGCCCTTCGGACCGGCAATATAAGGAGTGTTGGGGTCACCGAAGTCACCACCCCAAAGCACAATCTGACATCCGTCTTCGTAGGTATAGGTTATCGAGCGCCATGTACCTACAGCATCCGGATGCTGCTGCGGAGCGTCCACCTCCACCTTAACCGGACTGGTATGGTCTTTACCGAGGATATACTGCACAGGGTCGATATAGTGCTGACCCATGTCACCGAGACCGCCACCGTCGTAGTCCCAGTATCCACGGAAGGTCTGATGCACGCGGTGTGCATTATATGGCTTGAAAGGAGCCGGGCCTAACCACATGTTGTAGTCCAGTTCGGAGGGAACGGGCTGAGTCTCGAGGTTCTCTTTACCTACCCAGTAGAACTTCCAGTCGAAGCCGGTGTGCTTGCTGATGGTAACCTTCAACGGCCAACCAAGCATGCCGCTCTGAACCATCTTCTTCAGAGGCTTCACCGGAGTACCCAATCCGTAGAACTGGTCTTTGAAGCGGAACCAAGTGTTCAAGCGGAACATACGGCCATATTGTTTTACGGCTTCCATCACACGCTTGCCTTCGCCAATGGTACGTGTCATAGGCTTCTCGCACCATATATCCTTACCTGCCTTGGCTGCCTCAACCGACATGATGCCATGCCAGTGTGGCGGAGTGGCAATATGCACGATATCCACATTCGGGTCAAGTATCAAATCACGGAAGTCGTGATAAGCGGCAATCTTTTCTTTCACCAGCTGCTTACCCAGCTCAAGGTGATTCTTGTCGACATCGCAAACAGCTACCAAACGTGTTCCGCCATAGTTCACATGGCCACGTCCCATACCGCCTGTACCGATAATACCTTTTGTCAACTGGTCGCTCGGAGCGATAAAACCCTTTCCGAGCACGTGGCGCGGCACAATTGTGAATGCCGCAATTCCACCGAGGGTTTTAAGGAAATCCCTTCTGTTCGTTTTCATAGTACAAATAATAATGTTATAGTGTTATTTAATGATGTTCAATGGTATTATTGTTTTTGGTCGTCGCCCCTTCTATGGAGGGAGGGCTAAAAGCTTCTAACGAACAAAACGCCATACAAACGACTCACAAAGGTATCATTTATCCGTTAACCCTTGCAAACATTTGAGTTTTTTTGTTGCGCGCCCCCCTCCGAAGCCACCCCTCGCAAAAAGAAAGAGGGCTGTTGTTAGGCTGCGCAAAAAGACATACCTTTGCGCAACATTCCTTAAGAAACAATACCATGACAATGAACAAGTATATTTATGTAGGGGCAATCATCCTCCTTTCGTGCATGGGAATAGATGCACAACCATTGAAATATCAAGGCTATCCTTCCCGCAGTGGGGACATAGATATAAGGTCGAACTTCCAGAATCCGCCCAAAGGCTACGGCAACGTTCCCTTCTATTGGTGGAGCGGTGATTCACTGAAATACGAGCGTTTGATGGAACAGTTGTCCATTCTCAGCGAAGCTTCAGTGGACGGTTTTGCGGTAAGCTATGTTCACTCTCATCCGGACGTTGACGTGGAGCTCAATGCTCATGGCTATGGTGCTTTCGGAAAAGCCGACGCCGGTGTTCCGGAGTTCTATAGCGAAGATTGGTGGAAGATATGGAACAAGTTCTCGGGCGAGTGCGCCAAGAAAAGCATCGGCCTGGGGTTGGACGACTACGTTGTGGGCTGGGCAAAGAACGGCTATTACGTGGACGAAGTATTGCGCAAGCCCGGTTTCGGGGATTATCAAGGGCGGCTCAATTGCAAGGGTATAATCGTTTCCCCGGGAAAAGAGTTGAACGTTGCGGTTCCGGAACATACCATTTCCATCATGGCATATCCCGCTAACGCAGACCTAATGAAATACGTAGCAAACGGGCATCTAAAATGGAAGCCGCAATCGGATAAGGACGAAAAGGTATATATCGTCTACACCACAGCATCCCCCGAACTTCACCCCGACTATGGCAAGGAGATAGTAAAAGCCTACTTCGGCCGTTTTGAAGAGAAATTGGATGCCGAGGGAAGAAAGGGGCTGAACTATTTCTTCCAGGATGAGTTGGGCTACGACTTGAATATCCTTTCCTGGTGTGAAGACATGAGGGAGACCTTCAAGGCAAGGAAGGGTTACGACATACTGCCCTACCTGCCCGCATTATGGGACCATATTGGTGACATAACACCCAAGATAAGACTGGACTATGCACAGGTGGTTACCGAATTGGCAGAGGAGCGCTACTTCAAGCCGATATTCAACTGGCATAACGAACGGGGGCTGATTTATGGCTGCGACAACAACGGTCGTGGGTTGGAACCCCTTCAATATATGGACTACTTCAGGGCCATAAGCTGGTTCACAGCCCCGGGCAACGACGCTCCGGCAAGAGGTTCCAGTTTCCGCCAGACCAAAGTGTCGAGTTCCATCACACATATGTATCAACGACCACGCACCTGGCTTGAGGCATTCCACAGCATGGGATGGGACAGCAACGGGGAATGGCTCACTTCGCAACTGGACCTCCACTTGATTGCCGGGGGTAACCTCCTTTGTATGCACGGACTTTATTATTCCACCCACGGCGGCTGGTGGGAATGGGCACCTCCCTGCTTCCACTTCCGTATGCCTTATTGGCCGCATATGAAACTTTGGCTTAAGTATGCCGAGAGAATGACGTTTGTTTTGAGTCAGGGTGTGCATGCGTGCGACATAGCCGTCTTGTATCCCACAGAATCACTGCAGGCATATCCCGAAGGCGACGTCAGCCTCACGTGGAAGGTGACTGACTGTCTAAGCGAAAGCGGACTGGATTATGATTTTGTGGACTACCAGTCGCTCCAGAAAGCCGAGATAGATTCGAAGCAACTCCTCATATCCGGCGAAAAATACAAAGTGCTTATTCTTGTCAATGCCAAGGCTCTCCATCACGAGACCCTGCTCAAGATATACGACTTCTATAAAAAGGGCGGTATCGTATTGGCTGTTGGAGAACTGCCCCGAGCTACCACGAGGGTTGGCGAAAACGACGCCACGGTGGAAAGCATGCTAAACGAAATCTTTAAAGACAAGAGGTTCTCGAAGTCGGATATAGACAATATTCCTGCTTGGATAACCAACGCTTTCACACCGGACTTCATGGTGCAAAGCGGCAAGGGAAAAGTTCTGCACCGCAAGGTTGGCGAAAAGGATGTCTATATGGTGATGAACGTAGCGAAGGACGACGAGATATTCTTCCGCAGCAAGGGAAAGGTGGAATATTGGAATGCCGAAAAAGGCACCATCACCGAAGTGCCAGTCCTCAGACAAACCGAAGACGGCACATGGATAAGACACAATGCAGAATTCAACGAATCGAAACTGTATGTATTCACGCCGGGAACGCCATCCTTCGACAAGGGCAAAGGGTCCGAACATCGTATGCTTGCCGAAACACCATTGGAAGGTGATTGGGATATCGAGATAATACCCACGATGAACAACAAATGGGGCGATTTTCGCCTGCCTGCCGCCAATGAGTTGATTGGTCCCGAGGCAAGAGAGTTCTCCTACAAGTTTGTCCCCACCAAGGGGAAAATCTCCGACAACGAGTTGACTTCACTGCCCGGGAGCGGAGTCTACGGCTATGCTCCTTATATGGAGACATGCAACGCCCCTAGTTCGGAGAATTTGGAAACACTGCTAAACAATCTCTCCTCTCAGCAGTGGGAGCCTTACTGCTATTCATGGCAGTACGGAGTGTACGACAGTCCGGGAAGCCAAGGCTACCATGGATTGAAGGGGAAGGTTGACAACAGATTTATCATCCTCGACAGGGGTGGTCATCAGATATTCAGAACCTACGTATATGCCCCGAAGACGGGAAGCTATCGAGTGGAACAAGAAGGCGTGAAGCCCAGTTTCTGTCTCTTGGACGGGAAACCTCTCAATGGAAGTTCACTGAATATGACGGAAGGCTGGCATCAATTGGTACTTGCGTATGCCAACACCCGCAGAGAGGACTACGCCCTGAGAAGCCAGAGAGGCAACACCATAGACTCGAGACAAAGAAGCGCAGTGGTGTTCTATCCTGCGGACTATCCCGAGATAAAAAAGATGTCGACCTACGACTCGATTGTGGCCATGAAGTGGTACAAAACCGAGCATTTGCCATACAGCATCTACAAAGACAGCCCCGGGAAATGGCTGTATCAGTTCAGCACCGCACCCGGTACAAAGGCTCTTAGTATGCAGGTAAACGGTAAGATTGACAAGGTATGGATTGACGGCAAATCGGTATCCAAACGCCAGTTGAAGAATGTTTCTTCGGGTGTTTATACGCTTGAGATGGACAAAAGCCACACATCGGGGATACATACAATATCCTTGAGTGCCACCCCCGACATGACGTGCGTAGGACCGGCGTTCTTTGCCGCCCCCATCAAGCTGGAGTGTGAGGGAGGAAAGATACCCGCAGGAAACTGGAGCGACTTTGGCGCATTGAAGTTCTATTCGGGAGGAATCAACTACGTCAAGGAAGTGGATTGGGATGCAAGCAAAGCATCCGGACAAACCCTCTTGGATTTGGGCAGCGTCAACGCCACCTGCCAAGTCAAGGTGAATGGCGAGGATGTGGACGTACTCATGCATTCGCCCTACAAAGTGGACATCAGCAGTTATCTCAAAAACGGCAAGAACAGGATTGAAGTACTTGTCTACAGCACACTGTCGAATCACTACCAAACAACGCCGACTGCCTATCGGGGTACCCCGATATCGGGTTTGTTGGGGCCGGTAAAGTTGGTTCGCTGCGAATAGCCAAGATTGCCAAGAAAAAAGATATATCCTTTGCGCTCAAAAGTCACGTCTTTTGAGTTCAAAGGATATATCTTTTAAAGGCAAAAGTCCCGTCTTTCTCTTGCAAAGGATATATCTTTCCCCGGGCAAGGTCTTGTTGACATGAAATCCACCATGCCAAAACGCCCCCAAG
>CAVJCD010000095.1:0-8760 GCA_963648005.1 Tannerellaceae bacterium
TACAGGGACTTGCGACCATTGAAGAAGTGCTTGAGTATGACTATACTACTGGTTATCCAAGCAAACTTAGATTTGAATATAAAGAAGAATAGTTTGAGAGATGACTGAGATATTTACTCCCGACCAACTGCGCATCATCGGTGCGACCTTGTGCAGCTATCTGCTGGCTTACATCACTCCTGCGGGCGGCTTCATCTTTGCCCTTGTGCTTTTTGCCTTGTTCAACATTTGGTGTGGAATGCGGGCGGACGGCATCAGCGTGCAGAGCTGCCGCAACTTCCGTTGGAGCAAGTTCCGAGCAGCCGTAGGCGAGATGTTCCTTTCCATCGCTTTGGTGCTTCTGCTGAGCATCGGCATGGGTGCGATGGGTGATACGACCGAGAGTGTGGTGGTGGTCAAGACCATGACCTATGTATTCTGCTATGTGTACGTACAGAACAGCATCAAGAACTTGATTATCGCCTATCCCAAAAACGTATCGCTCCGCATCTTGTATCACTTGATACGCTTTGAGTTCAAGCGTGCCGTGCCGAGCCAAGTGAAGAGCATCGTGGAGAGACTGGAGAATGAGATAGAAAAGAAACAACAGTCGAAGCTGGACGAGCAGAAGGCCGAGACAAAGGAATAGTGTTTTAGTCCCTTCGGTGCATCGGGCATTGGGTGGCGGTGGCAAATGTGAAGATGCTGGCTTGCCATCGGGTGCTGTGCATGGGAGGGACGTTTTTAATCTGACAAGACGATGAAGTATTTTACGATGGGCGAACTGTGCCGCAGTGCGGTGGCAGACGCAAGAGGAATAAAGAACACTTGCACGAAGGAGCAAGCGGAGAACCTGAAGGAGTTGGTAGCGAAAGTGCTTGACCCGCTACGTGAGTTGTACGGCAAGCCGATAATAGTGAATAGCGGATTCCGTTCGGTGGCTCTGAACAAGGCAGTAGGCGGTGCGGCAACAAGTCAGCATTGCTTCGATACCGAAACGGAGATATTGACAAACAACGGATGGAAGAACCACCAAACCATATCCACCGATGACATGGTGTACACTTATAGCTTTGAGAAAAGCGGGATAGAACTGAAACCTATCAATGAGATTATAAGACGTCACTTTACGGGTGACCTGTATAGAATCAGGAACAAGCATCTTGATGTGGTGTGTACGGACAAGCATAATGTAATTGTGAGATACGATTGCCGTAAATATGTAAGGCGAAACACAAAGAACATCACCCCGAAGGGACAAGCCTATTTCGATTCGCTGAAGACCAACAATGACCAATATCACTTTGAGCACATGGAAGAAGTTATCGGCAAAAGGCGTCTGTTTATGACAAGCGGTTATTCTACCGAGAGAACCGAATATGATGCTCCATTTATGCACTTTGTCTTGGCGGTTGTGGCAGATGGCTATATCGGCAACCATTGCGGTGCAACTCCATACGTTGGCTTCCATGCCAAGAAACCACGGAAAGTAATTGAGCTTAGACGCATGATGAACGAACTTGGCATTAAGTTCTCCATGCGCAAGGATAAGGATGAAACATATTCGTTCTGTATCGGCAAGCAGGTAGCCGAAAAGGTGATTGCCATTATAGGCAGAGGAAAGAACATCCCCAACTATATCATGAAAGCCGATGTGGGCACGCTCCGCAGTTTGATTGATACATATACCTTTTTCGATGGGCATCGTGATATGCGTGATGGCAATATCGGTGTATCTATCACATCGACCAACTACAACAACATATCCATATTACAAGCCATGTGTGTTTTGTCCGGGATGCGCTGCACGATGAGTTATACAGACCCGCCTCTTGGTTCTATCGGAGGGAGGCAGCTTAAATCGGCAAAGAGAGCGTATTCGCTTTCCTTCTGTCCCGATGCCACAAGCAGTAAATTTAAAGAGGACAGCGCATCGAAGATTCAGTACGATGGAGAGGTGTGGTGCATAAGAGATGACAACAACACCGTAATTGTAAGACGCAATGGTAGGGTTTCAATACAAGGCAATTGCCGAGGCGAAGCAGCCGACCTGACGGGAGGCAGCCGGGAAGAGAACAAGAAGCTGATTGAGCTTATCAAGAAGCATCTGCCATACGACCAGCTGATTGACGAGAAGGACGGCTCATGGGTACACGTGAGCTACAAACGCATCGGCCTGAACCGACATCAATTCCTGAAGCTATGAGATGGGCGGTCGTGGCATCGGTAGTCGCATTCGTTGGCGGCTTGGCTGTGGGCTATGTAGACGGAAGGCATACGGCTCATGGGACGGAAGGTAACGATACCATCCGAGAGGTGGTGACTCAGACCGAGGTGAAGGTTGACACGATTGTGAGGCTTCGTCCTTTGCCTTACCGGGTATGGGTAGAGCAGACCGACACCATCGTGCTGGATAGCTGCAAGCACATCCGAGAGGTGGCCGAGTATTGCGACAGTACGTACTATGCAAGAGTAAGTGGTGTGTCGGCAAGGCTGGACGAGATTCGGGTTTATCCCAAGACCGTCTACCGGACTGAGACGAGAACGAACTATGTAACGCAGAAGAGCAGCCGTTGGGGATTCGGCATACAAGGCGGCTATGGCATCACACCAAAGGGTTTCCAGCCTTATGTAGGCGTGGGTGTGTCTTGGCGTTTGTGGTAAAAAGAAGGGCGCACAACCGAAGCTATGCGTCCATCTGTCACTTGTTATCAAGCGAAACTTCTACTTTTGCAATGACAAAAGTAGTAATTATGTACAAAAGAAGAAAAACAAGATAAACGCTCTCTGGGGGTAGAGCGAGATAAAAGCCCCCAACGTGTTCGGTTTTCGTTGGAATCGCAAAACAGAAAATAGCACGCTCATGCCACGTTAGGGGCAAATATCCTTAACGCATGAGTGTGCTTTGTCTTTTTGACAAACGCGATTCCGAAACAAATATAGAAACTAAAAACCGAAAAACAATGTGTAAATCTAATGTTTTCCAACACGTTTTAGATGAGACATCTGCCGAAACAGAAGTCTTACAGTCTGTAATTTTATCGTCCGATAAGTCGGCAGAGACAGTAGATGCCCGTTACATTGTGGTGAAGCTATGTTCACGTAGTGGCATCTATCCGTGTGGCATAGCCGACAAAATAGGCATCACGGTTCGGGCGGTGAATCATATCCTATCAACCTTTGATGTACGTATCTCATCTAGAAAAATGATGCAGATAAACTATGAAGTAATTAAAAGTAAATGCGAAGAAAAAAGCCCCTCCGATTAAGGAAGGGCTTCCTGCTCAGACTTATTAAGTCTGATGCTTTTTTAGCATATCTACAATAGTAGAAATTGCGTTTCAATCCACAAACCCTTTCGGGTTTGACAATCGCAGTTCCGAAGAACTTTCGATGGGACAAAAGTATATAATTGACTTGGTTGCACCAAATGTTTGCAATATGTTATGCAACATATTTTGGCAATCAATAGGAAACAACTTGGCAACCAAACGGAAGCAACACGTTGTATCTCAGTCTGCTGATAGATAATTTTGTGATGCGGTTAATATTGACCGGAATATAAAAATCAAAGTTATGGATGCAGAAAAGATTCTCTGTTGTGACAGAGGCAATGACAACGCCTTGGCTTATGCGGCAATGGCGAAGAACAACGACCCAATGGCGATGGCTGCCATGATGAACAATAGCCAATGGATGAATAATCCCTTTATCTACTTAGTGTTTCTGATGATGTTCGGAAGAAATGGCTTGTGGGGTAATAACGGAACAGTACAAGATGCCGAAATCCAAGACCAAATTCAATCGTTGCGCTCACAGATAGCCGACAACCACAACAACGATTTAGCTATGCAAGCTATTCAAGGCAACGCATCGGCTATCTCGCAGTTGGCTCAAAACTTGAATTGCGGCTTCGGTCAGTTGCAGAACGCAGTAAGTGGCATACAAGCCGCCGTGCAACAGGTGAGCGGACAAGTTGGCTTTAGTGCCGAACGGGTGATTGACGCCGCCAATCTTGGTGACTTGAACATCGTTCAGCAACTGAAAGACTGTTGTTGTCAGACACAACAGAACATCATCAAGATGGGCTACGAAAATCAGTTGGGACAGAAAGACATCTTGAATGGGATGCAACAAGGGTTCTCTTATACCAATACAGGCTTGGAACGTGGGTTCAGTAACATCGGTTACACACTTGCGCAAGGCTTCTGCGATTTGAAGAATGATGGGACAAGCAACACACAACGCATCATTGATACGCTGAACAACCACTGGCAAGAAGACTTGCAACTACGCTTGAACCGTGCCGAGATGGAATTGAGCCAGCAGAGACAGAATGCCACACTGATTGCGGCTCTAAAGACAACCACAACCACTACTACAACAGCGTGAAAGCCAAGTAGTGTGAAGGGCGTTACCAAGAAACGGACAAGACGCACAAAGGATGTGGTTTCAAAAACGTAAGTACACACAACGAAGCGGAGGACGTGAGCGTGCGTCCTCCATTCAAAAGTATCACCTAAAAGAAGAAAATATGTTATTCAAAGATATGAAGCCGGGCTATCCCGTGTATATGCTCAACAAAGAATCTGTCAAGACCGTGACAGGCAAAGTGGTGAACGTGTCGCAACCAAGGTTCGCTAACCAACTATCTGCCAACGGCAACTTTCAAGCAACTGCACAACTGTATGTGGACGTGACGTTGGAGGTGGACGGACAAACAAAGACATATTCCATCCCAGACACTCTGAGCGTGACGTATGCGGGGGACATTGTGCTGTCGGTAGATAGAGATGGGATTCTTCGGGACGTGGAAGCTATGAAGAGCCAAAGCGAAGAAGCACTGCGTGATGTAGATAAGCACAAGGCTACTGTTGCATCGTGCGAGAAGATATTGGAAGAATGGAATCCAGTCTTTGCCGAGAAGAAAAGACAGGATGAACGTATCTGTGGGCTGGAGAACGAGGTGAAAGGATTGGGTACGATGCTAAGAGATTTTATCAACGAGTTTAAGAAGTAAGCGTTATGAAGACATATATAGTGATAGGTAATGGCTGTCGGCATTTCGATGAAGCGGGGGCCGAGGAAGCGGTCTTGCGTATCTCCTATACCGACAAGGAAGGAAATGAACACCACGGAGCACATTGGAGTAAAGACGAGGTGCTGAGTGCTACTGAGCAGATGGAGTTTGACGAGTGCGTTACCGAATGGGACAAGTATGTTGCATTCAATGCTATGTACGCCGACTTGTGCAAGGTTTTGACCGAAACGGATATTGTCAAGGTGGCACACGCCTTTTACTTTGCCGATGAAGATGCACCTTGCGATAAGGTGTGGAGGTATGCACGGGCAATGAAAGGGTAAAGTGTTTTTGGGGTATGATGTTTGGGGCGGTTGCAGTGTGCAATCGCCTCTTGTTTTGTCCTTTGACTTTGTGGTGGGTTGTGCGATATTTGCTATATAATAAAGATTGACTATGGCAGGTTTTGGGAATAAAACGGCTCGCGTAGATGTTTACATCGGTGGGGCAGACAAGGCAAAAGAGGAAATGGCTAAAATGGAGAATGAAGCCAAGAGCCTACGTGACAGAATAAAGAGCATACGTGATGCAATGGATGCGTTTACCAAATCGGCATCGGCTTCATCAGACTGGAGACCTTATGAGAAGATGAAGGATGAGTTGGATGGAGCAACCAAATCATTGCGCACGTTGACGAAAGCTATAAATGCAACAAAAGCCGACATAAAGACGGTAGAGGATGTACTTGGTAATATCTCAGGCTCTACGTTGTCCGAACTGAAGAAAGCTCGCACAAGCATTAACCAATGGTTGAATGCTCTCGATCCTACAGAACAGGCTGAAAAGATAAAGGACTTGAATCAGAAGTTACGTGAAGTAACGGACGAAATGGCTCACCGCAAAGAGACATTGAAGGAGTTCAGTGATGTCATGAATGGAATAGGTACTGCGTCCGACAAATCGTTGTCTATGGTCAAGACGCGTTTGCAAGACTTGATTGCTTCAACAGACCAAGGGGAAGAGAAACTTGTAGAATACCGCAATCAGCTGAAACAGATAGAGCAGGAACAGCAGAAGCGTATAAGCGACAAGGCTGTTAGTGTGGTCAACAACTTAGACAATAGTTCCGTTTCTGAGATACAAAGCGCAGTCAAGTCGCTTGAACAACTCCGTGATGCACAGAAATTGGGCAGTGCCGAATGGGAAGTATATGCCGAAGAAGTAGAGAAGGCTAAAAAGTATCTTTCCGACTTTGAAACTCTACAGAAAGATGTGGCAATGGATGACCGCATGAAGAATCTGGGGAGTCTAAGTGCGGATGCTTTGGAAGAAACGCGCAAGTATTGGCAAGAGCAGGTGAATGGCGCGAAAAATGGTAGCGCGGAGTTGGATGAGTTTAAAGACAAGTTGGCAGAGGTAGAACAGGAACAACGGAGACGTATAGTGGATTCTGGGGAAAAACTAAGTTCCGAAGTACAAATGGGGGCGTTTTCTGGGACGATTAAAGAAACAGAAGAAGCAATCAAGAAGTTGAAGGAGTTCCGAGCTGAGTTGGATGCAACAGATACGAAAGGAATAGATAACGTTAATAGCAGTATTCAGATATTAGAAGAGCGATTGAAGAATGTAACTTTATCTGTCCCAAAAGCAGTTAATCTGAAAGGTGAAGATTTTGATAATCTAATAAAAAGCGGCACTCTTGAAGAACTGGAACGTCTGAAAAAGAGCTTGGAGGAATACAAGAAGAAAGTACAGGACTTGGGCAATGCAAACGGGATGGATAAACTGAACGACAAAATTCATGCAGTTGATTCAGCCATGAGCAGGGCATATATGTCAAACGAAAAGTTGAAAAAGTTGTTTGCAAGTGGATTGAGTAATGCTACTTACGATGAATTGAAAGATGCTGCCGCCGCATTACGAACGGAACTTGAAAATGTCAAGACAAATACTAGCGAGTATATTCAGAAATCAGCCCAACTTCGTGAGGTGAATGCACGCATCAAGAGTATTACAGCAGAATGGAATGCTAATGATAGCTCTATCCTGAAATCAATAAATCGTTTGGTAAACTATGTCATTGTATATAAAGGCTTCGATATGATACGCCAAAATATCAGTGGCGTTATACAGAAGAACTTGGAACTATCCGATACGTTAGGAGATATTCGAAAGGTGACGAACATGTCTACCGAATCGGTTGAGCGGTTGAGCAAGGCTATTGATGGCATTGATACACGAACAAGTCAACAGGAATTGCACGATTTGGCTTATGAGGCTGGTAAGTTGGGCGTAAGCGGCGAAGATGATTTGTTGGGTTTTGTCAAAGCAGGTAATCAGTTGATTGTTGCATTGGGTGAAGAATTGGGAGGTGCCGAGGCGGTACGCTCCTTGATGAAGGTAAATGCAGTGCTTGGCGAGACACAGAAGTTGGGCATTGAGAAAGCATTGTTGGCTACGGGTTCGGCAATCAACGAATTGTCAAACAAAACACGTGCTTCTGCGGGGCCTATTGCGGACATGGTTACACGAATTGGTGCTATTGGCAAGACCGCAAACCTGAATATGGCCGATTTGGTGGCACTCGCTGGTACGGCTGATGCGTTGGGGCAAAGTGCGGAAGTCAGTGGTACGGCTCTTAATAAATTTATATCTGCGTTGGCATCTAATACATCCGATGTGGGATATGCGGTAGGTGTTAGTGGTGAGCACTTAAAAAACTTGATAGACGAGGGGAATACCATTCAAGCTATTGTAGAAGTACTGGAGAAAGTCGGCACGCAGGGCTTGGATAAGATTGTAGGCATGATGGGCGACCTTGGTGGAGAGGGCGAACGTGTCAAGCAGGTTATCACAACATTGGCAGGGGGTGTGGATGAGTTGAGAACGCAAATTGATATGTCGAAGCGTGGCTTTGCCGAAGCGACAAGTGTCACCAACGAGTATAACGTGAAGAACGAAACGGCGCAAGCCATAGTCTCTCGCTTCATGAACATGATAAAGGAGAAGGTTATAAACTCTAATTTGGTGCATTGGCTTACGGACGTTTTGCAACACATTACGGATATTCCAAAGGCATTAGAACGGGGGGAAAAGACTGCTGCATGGTGGATAAATACAATACAATTACTATTGACTATGATAATAGCTTTCTCGTCTCCTGTGAGAGGGTTGTCTAAGCAGATTGGATTGTTGTGTAACAATGTGATTTTTGCAGTGTCAAGTTTAGAAAATTTCAAGATGGTATTAAAATTGGTGTGGGCTTCAATCAAAACGAATCCATTGGGAATACTTACAACCGCATTGATAACTACATATACTTGGTTTAAAACATTGGGATCTGAAATAAATACGACAAAGGATGCTGTTTCCGACTTCCAACAAGAATCTGCAAGATTGGAGAATGAACTGAATGCAGTAAAGCGAGCCATAGACTCCACCAAGGAGGGAACAGACCGACATCGCAAAGCTATACAGGAGTTGAACAACAAGTATGGCACTTATCTTGGTTTCATGGTAACAGAAGAAAACTACGCCAAGAATCAGGCTTACATCTATAAGGTTCTGAATGCTCGTCTGAAAGAAAACTTAGCCATTAAGATGAAGAACAAAACAACGGAAGCCACGATGGATAAGTATAGTGATAAACTGCGGGACTCGTATGGGGGGGCTTCTAAAAGTTTAAGCAATGTCAAGAATGTAGGAGAGACGAATGTTGGAACTCTGATGGAGTATATCGTAGACAAGATAAAGAATAATAC
>CAVJCD010000096.1:0-8734 GCA_963648005.1 Tannerellaceae bacterium
ACTGAACAACGACAGCATTGCCTACCAGACCGTACATTCCCATTACACCTACGACCTTGGCATCAAAGAACCGAAGCAGGGGAGCACGGGCCTTATCAACCGGGATGACTTCAATACCTACACGGTGGAGATGTATCCCGACAGCTTGGTGTTCTTCATCAATGATACCCGCACGTTTGCCTATCCCCGAATCGAGACAGACAAGGAGGGGCAATACCCCTTTAGCGACGGTCCGTTCTACCTGCTGTTGGATATGCAGCTGGGCGGAGGCTGGGTAGGTGCCATCGACCCCAAGGACTTGCCGGTGGAGATGGAGATAGACTGGGTTCGCTTCTATCAAAAGCAATAATCGTATATTAATCGTACCTTTGCCCTTGATATACGACTAAAGAGATACTGAAGATGTTGGACATACAATCTATTCGGAAAGACTTCCCCATACTGGAACACAAGATATACGACAAACCGCTTGTCTACCTCGACAACAGTGCCACAACGCAGAAACCCCGCAGGGTGGTGGAGAAGATAGAGAACGGTTATTATAATGTAAACGCCAATGTGCATCGCGGCGTGCACTTCCTCAGCCAGGTGGCTACCGAGGCATATGAGGATGCACGGGAGACGGTGAGGCGCTTCATTGGTGCCCGCTCCTCGTGCGAGATTGTCTTTACCCGCGGCACCACGGAAGCCATCAACCTTATAGCTTCCAGCTTCACCGACGCATGCATGTCGGAGGGCGACGAGGTGATTGTCTCCGTCATGGAGCACCATTCCAATATCGTCCCCTGGCAGATACAGGCAGCCCGTCACGGTATTGCCCTGAAGGTTATCCCCATGAACGAAAGGGGTGAGCTCGACATGGATGCCTTCCGCAATCTCTTCTCCGAACGCACCCGGCTGGTGTCGGTAACCCACGTCTCGAATGTGCTGGGGACAATAAACCCCGTGAAGGAGATTGTCGACGAGGCACACAGCCGTGACATACCCGTGCTGATAGACGGGGCGCAGGCTGTTCCTCACTTGGCTGTGGACGTGCAAGACCTGGATGCCGAGTTCTATGTCTTCTCCGGTCATAAGGTCTATGGTCCGACGGGTATCGGCGTGCTCTACGGCAAGGAGGAGTGGCTCGACAGGTTACCTCCCTACCAAGGTGGCGGCGAGATGATACAGTCGGTGTCGTTCAACAAGACTACATTCAACGAACTGCCGTTTAAGTTCGAGGCAGGTACCCCCGACTATATCGGAGCCACGGCATTGGCAGAAGCCCTTCGATATGTCAGCGAGCTGGGGATGCAGCAGATTGCTGCCCGCGAAGACGAGCTGCTCCGCTATGCAACAGAGCGGCTGGATGAGATAGAAGGCTTGCGCATCTTCGGCCGTGCAGAGTACAAGAGCGCGGTGCTCTCTTTCCTTGTGGGGAATATCCACCACTACGACATGGGGATGCTCCTCGACCACCTTGGCATTGCCGTGCGTACCGGTCACCACTGTGCGCAACCCCTTATGCAGGCTCTCGGCATCGAAGGTACAGTGCGTGCCTCCCTTTCATTTTATAATACAAAGGAAGAGATTGATGTCCTTGCTGCCGGAATAGAACGTGTCCGCAAAATGTTTTAAGTATGTTGTTGCCCTATATGGAAGCGGACCGGGTGGAAGCCGGATGTGATGAGGCAGGGCGGGGATGCCTTGCCGGGGCAGTGTTTGCTGCTGCCGTCATCCTCCCTTCGGATTTTACCAACGATGACCTTAACGACAGCAAGCAGCTTAGCGAAAAGAAACGCTATGCGCTCCGCCCTATAATAGAACGCGAAGCCGTAGCCTGGGCTGTCGGCATTGTTACCCCCGAAGAAATAGACAGGATAAACATCCTCAGAGCTTCCTTCCTCGCCATGCACCGCGCCATAGAGCAGCTACGGGTCTCTCCCGACCATCTGCTGATAGACGGAAACCGCTTCACTCCCTATCCCGGCATCGGGCATACAACGGTGGTGAAAGGTGACGGTAAGTATATGAGCATCGCTGCTGCCTCCATTCTTGCCAAGACCTATCGCGACGATTATATGAACAACCTGGCGCAGGAATACCCCATGTATCATTGGAGGGAGAACAAGGGCTATCCCACATTGGCTCACCGCGAGGCTATCCGCATGAATGGCATCACGCCTTACCACCGGAAAACCTTCACCCTGCTGCCCCAACAGCTGAAATTGGATTTCTAATTCCCCCCTGCTATTCTTGTTTCTTTACGGTAAAGACTATGAAATCCGGTAGCTTTCTTGCGTTGTGGGGTTGTTCCTACTGATTCTGTTCCTTTGTACGGAACGCTAAGGCGTAGAGGCGCATCTGTTTTACCATGGCAACCAACCCATTCGAGCGGGTAGGAGAGAGGTGCTCCTTCAACCCTATTCTCTCGATGAAGTAGAGGTCGGCATCAAGAATCTCTTGAGGAGTATGTTCGGAGATGACTCTTATCAGCAACGATACAATTCCCTTGACAATAACGGCATCGCTTTCGCCTTTGAACGATATCCTGCCGTCTTCGTAGTCCGCTTGAAGCCATACACGGCTTTGGCAACCCTCAATAAGGTTGCTTTCCGTCTTGTATTTCTCTTCCAATGGGGGGAGCGAGTTGCCTAAATCAATTAGCAACGCATATTTGTCCATCCAGTCGTCGAAGGCTGAGAACTCTTCAATTACTTCGTCTTGAAGTTCTTTAATAGTCATCGTGCTTATTTCTTTTGTCCGTTATAGATTATTTCCAAAACCGTCTGCCCTACAGCCTTGAGGGTTTCGCGGTCGATATTCTCCATATTGTCTTTCTGCGTGTGCCAATATGCGCCGAAGCCGTGACCGCTATCTGGGTCGTAGTTGATAATGTCGATGCACGGGATGTTGCGCCCCTCAATCACATACTGGTGGTCATCGGTAATGTAGCCTCCCGCTGCGTTGATAAAGAACTTGCCGTAGCCAAGGTCGCGAGCCGTCCGCCATACCATTTCCACGATGCCGGGAGCCTTACGCATAGATGTACCCTCCTTGAAGAACGTTGCGCCACGGGCTCCAACCATGTCGAGAAGGATGCCAAACTCGGCGCGATAGTTTGCCACATGTGGGTTCTTAGCCCAGAACTGACTGCCCAAGCACCAGGTGTCGGCTTTGTAGTCGTTGACAAACTCGGGTGTCCCGTAATCTTCTGCATCGAAGAATATAATGTCGACGCCCACACCTTCCGGACCTTTCTGCCCGATTTGGCGTGCAATCTCCAATAAGACACCTACCCCGCTTGCCCCATCGTCGGCACCGTCAATTGCCTTATGGTGGTTGGCGGCATCGTCTTGGTCGGAGTAAGGCCGCGAGTCCCAATGAGCAAACAATAGGATTCGTTTACCGCATTCCGGATTGTATGAACCGATTATATTCTTCCCCTCTAGTTGGGTGTTGTCGTAGGCAGTGAGTGTGGCTTCTTGTTCGTATACTTTTGCCCCGAAGCGTCTCATCTCTGACGCCAGATAGTTGCCGCAGTCTTTGTGGGCTTGGGTGTTTGGGACACGCGGACCGAACTTTACCTGATTGTCTGTAAAAATGTATGCGCTGTCGGCATCAAACGTCGGAGTGGTTATTGTCGCTGCGACCTGATTTGCCATCTTATCGTTTTTTTGCTGGTTTCTTGCCTCGCCGCATGCTGCTAACGAGCATGCCAACAAGGCAACATACAGAATGTGCGTCATATTTGTTTTCTCTCTTTCTCGTTTTATCCTTTATAGGCAGACTGTACGCGCGACATGACACGCAACAGATTGCCGCCCCATATCTTTGCAATATCCTCTTCGCTGTATCCGTCTTTTAAGAGGCGTACGGTGATGTTGATTAGTTCATTGCTTGCCCGGCAACCGATAAGCTCGCCATCGCCATCAAAGTCGGAACCTATACCTACATGGTCGATCCCAATCAAATCAACAATGTGGTTGATGTGGCGAATGGCATCGGTAAGTGATGCTTTTTTGCTGTCTTTGTTGATAAACCCTTTGTAGAGGCAAATCTGCGCAACGCCACCTTTGGCTGCCAATGCTTTCAACTGTTCGTTAGTTAGGTTGCGTGGATGATTGCATAAGGCTCGTGCCGAGGAATGTGAGGCAATTATAGGTTGTGTACTGACTTCCAACGCATCGTAGAAGGTACTTTCTGCCGTATGCGATATGTCCACCATAATCCCCAGTCGGTTCATCTCGGCAACGACTTCTTTTCCAAAGGTGCTGAGACCACCCCATTCGGCTTCTCCCTTGGCAGAGTCGCATATATCGTTGCTTCCATTATGACAGAGCGTGATATAGCTTATGCCCATCCCTTTGAATCGAGCGATGTTTCGTATGTCTTTACCGATGGCATAGCCGTTTTCCACTCCTATCAATATAGATTTCTTTCCGGCATCTTTTGCCACGCGTACCTCCTCCAAGGTGCGTGCGATAACCATCCTGTCGCCATTTATTTCTGCTTGACGATGAATTTCCTTCAAGCGGTTCATTGCATAATCCGTAGCTCGTTCCAACGATTCATCATCCCGTTTGCCCTGTGGAATATAGGCTACCATGATGGCTGCATCAACCATCCCTTCTTCCATGAACGGGAGGTTGACCTTACCGCCTTCCTTTTTCCCGAGGTCGAATTTGCCGGGAAAAATCATTGGGGTGTCGGTGTGGGAATCGAGTATGACATTCCGGCTGTGGATGCGCTTGGCTTCCTTAAACAAACGTGCCGCTTCTATATGACATTTGAATAACGCCGTCATCCGTTCATCGCCATCAGAGGCCATGGCTTCCGGATGCCATTGAACACTGAATATAGCCTTCTCGGGGTGCTCCGTGGCCTCGTTTATACCATCCGAGGCAACAGCTGTTTCCCGAAATTCGGGTGCTACCGTCTTTACCGCTTGATGGTGCATGGAGTTGACTTGTATCTCGGATACCTTTCCCAGTGCTTCGAAAAGACGGGATGAACTGTCGGTGATACGCACGGAATGCGAGGCTTGTTCGCGAGGCATCGCTTGGCTATGCTTGATTGCGTCCCCGGTATGTCCGGAATAAATATCCTGATAGACGGAACCGCCGAAAGCTACATTGATGAGCTGATGCCCACGGCAGATACCCATAAGAGGTATTTGGCGATTGGCTGCCAATCGGAGCAGAATCAAGTCGAACCTATCGCGGAAAGTATCCACATCCTGTAGCTGCGGTACCGGCTCTTCTCCAACGCAAAGCGGGTTAAGGTCTCCACCACCGCTCATAAGCAACCCGTCCAAACTGGAAACAATTGCTGTGAGGGCTTCCATATCTGTGATAACCGGAATCAGCACCGGGGCACCTCCGGACATCAAGACAGACCTTACATAAGCATCCGCTATGCAAGAAAGTCCGTCTTTCCGGTTCGAAGATATTCCTATACGAGGAGACTGAAGTCTTTCCTTCTTGGGAATGAAAGAGTCAACCTCATTAAACAAGTCTTCCAAATTAGGACAAACCCGATTGTTCATAACAAAACTCTTTTTATGTCAGGTAGACTAAGCGTCGATGTTCGCGTAGACTGCGTTCTCCTCGATAAACTCGCGACGCGGACCAACATCCTCGCCCATTAACATCGAGAATATGCGGTCTGCTTCTGCCGCGTTATCGATTGTTATCTGTTTCAATGTGCGATTTTCAGGATTCATGGTTGTATCCCACAACTGATGGTCGTTCATCTCACCCAAACCTTTGTATCGCTGTGTAGTGATTTGGTTCTCGTTCCCACCACCGTATTTGTTGATAAACATCTGACGTTGCTGGTCTGTCCAACAATATTCTTCAACCTTCCCCTTCTTACACAGATAAAGCGGGGGCGTAGCCAAATAAACGTATCCGTTGTCAATCAAGGCCCGCATCCTACGGAAGAAGAATGTGAGAATAAGTGTGGCAATGTGACTTCCGTCGACATCGGCATCGGTCATTATGATGACCTTGTGGTAACGGAGCTTGCTTAGGTTTAGTTCCTTGGGGTCTTCCTCTGTGCCGATGGTAACTCCCATAGCCCGGAAGATATTTTGGATTTCCTCGCTTTCGAACACCTTGTGCTCCATTGCTTTTTCTACGTTAAGAATCTTACCGCGAAGAGGCAAGATGGCTTGAAACTCACGGTTACGGCCCTGTTTTGCTGTACCGCCTGCGGAATCTCCTTCGACAAGGAACAATTCGCAGATAGAAGCGTCTTTCGAAGAGCAGTCGGCAAGTTTGCCTGGGAGCCCACCGCCTGTCATGGGGGATTTGCGTTGAACCAATTCACGGGCCTTGCGAGCAGCCTGACGTGCCTGAGCGGCCAAAATGACCTTGTCGACTATGGTCTTTGCTTCCTTTGGATGCTCCTCCAAGTAATATCCCAATGCCTCACCAATGGCTTGGTCCACCGCACCTGTAACCTCGTTATTCCCTAATTTTGTTTTGGTCTGTCCCTCAAACTGTGGCTCTGCAACCTTGATGGAGATAACGGCTGTCAAGCCTTCGCGGAAATCATCGCCCTGAATCTCTACTTTTGCTTTTTCCAATAGCTTGGAGTCTTCAGCGTATTTCTTTAATGTGCGCGTCAATCCACGGCGGAATCCTGCTAAGTGGGTACCTCCCTCAATCGTGTTGATGTCGTTTACATACGAGAATACACTTTCGTTGAAAGAGGTGTTGTATGTCATTGCTACTTCTACGGGAATACCTTGCTTCTCCGTTACGATGTGAATTACATCGGGAATCAAGGATTCTTTGGAACGGTCGGCGTAGCGGACAAACTCTTTCAACCCTTCTTCCGAATGAAACAATTCTTTCTTGAATGAACCGTCTTCCTTAACTACACGCTTGTCTGTTAATGTCAAGTTGATGCCGGCATTTAAGAAAGCAAGTTCGCGTAGACGATTTGCCAGCGTGTCGTATTTGTACTCTGTAACCGTAAAAATACTGCTGTCCGGCTTGAAAGAGATGGTTGTACCCGTTGTGTCTGTTTCGCCGATTATTTCCACATCGTGTAGTGGCTTACCATAGGAGAATTCTTGCATATATACCTTCCCGTTTCGGCGTACTTCTGCCTTAAGATAGGTGGACAATGCATTTACACAAGAAACACCCACTCCGTGCAGACCTCCCGATACTTTGTATGTTCCCTTGTCGAATTTGCCTCCGGCATGCAATACGGTAAGCACCACTTCCAATGCTGATTTACCCTCTTTCTCATGAATATCCACCGGAATACCTCGACCATTGTCTGTTACAGTGATGGAATTGTCTTCGTTTATCCCCACATCAATATGTGTGCAAAATCCGGCCAATGCTTCGTCGATAGAGTTGTCCACAACCTCGTATACCAAATGATGCAGACCTTTTTCGCTTATATCGCCAATATACATAGCAGGCCTTTTTCGTACGGCTTCCAACCCTTCAAGCACTTGAATACTCTCCGCAGAATATTCTCCGGAAATATTCTTCTTTTCTTCACTCATGAGCTTATAATCTTTTAATTTACTAATTCTATATATCTTCCCAAAGACCTAACAAATGTAGTGAAAATAATCAGTCTGGCAGATAAAACAATCGTGAAAATAGTTAAAAACGCAAAGAGCTGCGTTGATGGAAAGAAACAAATGTTTGTGCGCGATTCGAACGCGTTTGCAAAGTAGCCCATAGGGGAATCGAACCCCTCTTTCAAGAATGAAAATCTTGCGTCCTAGCCGATAGACGAATGGGCCTTATGGTCAAAGTTCTCACGTTTAGTGCTCTGAGATACGACTTTTCCCAATTGCGAGCGCAAAGATAGATGTTCTCATTGAACTACCAAAACATTTCGCAATGGAAAATTAAATTTTGGTTTCTGTTTTAACTTCTGTTTAGAACAATATGTTCCGTGTATTACTCCATAGTAATCGTCAAAAGTCGCAAAATAGGTTGTTGTTTTGTATATTTGTCTGCTATAAGATAAGGTAGGAAAGGTATGTTGTGTAAAACACGAGGGATTGTTCTGCATGCTATCCCGTATAATGATAAGTATTCTATTGTACATACGTATACGGATGCTTTTGGAAGGATTTCTTTCTTGGCAGTACGTGTCCGAGGAAAGAAGTCTGTCGTTTCCAAGGCGCTGTTTATGCCATTGTCTGTATTGGAAATGGAGGTGGAGCATTTGAACAAACGTGAGTTGCATAAGGTACGCGAAACGAAACCGTGTTATCCGCAGAGCGAAATCTATTGTAATCCGGTAAAGAATGTGTTGGTGCTCTTCTCGGCGGAAGTGTTGTTTCGGGTCGTGAAGGAAACGGAGCCGGACCAACGTCTTTTTAATTATTTATATGAGTCAATCCGCTTTTTGGAATATGCCGATAAGGGACTGGCGAATTTCCATATAGTATTTCTGCTCCGTTTGTTGCATTACTTGGGGATTTATCCGAATGTGGAGTCTTATTCAAAAGGTTGTTATTTCGATATGCGAAATGGCATTTTTGTGGATTGTATACCTGTGCATCGAAACTGTTTGACATGCGAAGAAAGCGAGTTGTTGGCACGTCTGTTGAAAATGAGTTTTGAAAACATGTCGCTCTACTCATTCTCCCGCAAGGATAGGGTGGAGGTGGTAAATCGTATCTTCGAATACTACCGTCTTCATCTACCGGAGTTTTCCGAAATAAAATCCCTTTCGGTGGTACAGTGTCTTTTCGATTGAGGGGATTGCC
>CAVJCD010000097.1:0-8554 GCA_963648005.1 Tannerellaceae bacterium
ATTCTTATCCTGATAGCTTCGATACTTTTGATATTGATAGTATTGATACAAAACTCAAAAGGAGGAGGTTTGGCTTCAGGCTTCTCTTCGTCGAACCAGATTATGGGTGTACGCAAGACCACAGACTTTTTGGAGAAGGCCACTTGGGGCTTGGCAGGATTTGTCATTGTATGTAGCATCATTATCACGGCATTTATTCCGAGAGCAACAACCACTACGGAGTCTGAAATCAAGAACGAGGTGCACAATGCTGTTACTATTGACCCGAACACCGTAGCGCCTAACTTCGGTACCGCTCAGCCGTCGAACGACCAACCGGCAGAAGAAGCTACCAACGAGCAGAAATAACCCCATAACATATTAAAGAAATTGCTTGTCGAAGCACCATCGATAACGTTGTCGATGGTGCTTCGGTAGTTTTATCCCCAGTGTATCGGCAACGTTGTTGACGCATCATCGAGAGACATTAGAGAGATTGGGCTCGCCCCCTTATTTTTTCCACAAACAACAAGAAAGACATGGACGCACTACATTTCGACGGGCTGCTGATTGGAATCGCCACATTCCTTATCATCGGCATCTTCCATCCGATAGTTGTCAAAGCAGAGTATTATTGGGGCACCGGGTGCTGGTGGGTATTCCTTCTCATAGGGATGGCCGGAGTTGGTGCGTCGCTGTTGATTGAGAACGTTGTTCTCTCTGTCTTGTGCGGGGTGTTTGCTTTCTCTTCGTTTTGGACAATCAAGGAGTTGTTCGAGCAGAAGGAAAGAGTGAAGAAAGGATGGTTTCCAAAGAACCCCAAAAGACAACCTAAGGAGTGAATTGTAATCTCACGTTGCCAAAAGGGGGTGGAAATGTTTTGATTTATTCACAACTCTTCCTACCTTAGCGCAACTAAAGTAAAAAATTTAATCATTTAACAACCATGAAAAAAATTGTTTTGTTACTGGCTTTCAGCCTGAGTATTGGAAATGTATTTGCACAAGATGCTGACAAATTGCGTGATGCGGGCGACGCTGCCCTGAAGGCAAAGAACTATGTTGAAGCATTTACAAACTACGATGGGTTCTTGAAGCAGACCAACAACGAAGATGCCGACCGCGTTTTCAATTGCGCTTTCGCTGCCTTCCAAGCCAAGAAGTATGAAGAGGCTGCAAAATATTACGATTTGGCCATCAAGAAGAACAAGAATACCGACGATGCATATGCCGGCAAGGCAATGTCGCTTCGCAATCTGAACAAGACCAAAGAATTTACCACAACGATAGCAGAAGGTTTGAAGGCCAAACCGGGTGATGCCAATCTTGAGAAGTTGCTCTATGTATATTGCGTAAAACAAGGTCAGACAGCCCAGAAAGCCGGCAACGTAGCCAAGGCAGAAGAGATGTTTAAAGAGGTATTGACCGTAAGCAATGCAAAATATAAGGAGAATGCTCTCTATAGCCTTGGCGCAATGTATTACAACGAAGGCGCAAAGGTTCTTTCCGCAGCAGCATCCGACGCTGCCAAATATGAAGAGGCAAAAACCAAGGCAACACCAATGATGAATAAGGCCAAGGAATATATGGAGCAGGCCATTGCCCTCAACAAAGAGAACGCCAACGCCAAGAAAATCCTTGATTCCATCAAAGAGACATTGGCTAAATAAATAGAAACAACATATTTCCATAAAAGAAGCTGCGTCGTTTCACTGACGCAGCTTCTTTTTGTTTTAGCCTCACCGACTCTTTAATGGACGGTAACTGTGAGGGATGATTCGTTAGCAACTGAACCTGTGCATAAATATTCCTCGAGCATGGGATTAGGTGTTCTTCCTTCTCCGGGGGGATTTGTTGCGGAGGCGGTAGGCTATGCGGACCTCTTCAACGAGTGAGTTTACGTCGCGGATAAAGGCTTCGCTCTCAGCGCTGGGCGCAAGCACCTGCGTGGCGTTGGCAAGCATAATGCATTTAGTATAAAGGACATTTATCTGCGCACGGATAACCACACTGTTTTCTCCCCGACTCATCTCGGAGCGCGTCTCGCTCTCTTGCGACACAAGGGCTTCGAACCTGAGGTTCTGCCTCTCCAGTTCATCAAGGTAAGGCTTCAGGCCAAGCGTCTCCACTGCCTCTTGGAATTCCTCCTTCTTCAAATCCATCACGAGGCCTTTTATCACCTCCGTCTTTTGGTTTATCGGCAGCCGCCCAATGCCCTTGTAGGGGGTGACGGTGTTCTTCAGCGCATGGCCCGCGGCATGTTCCTCTTCAAGCAGCAGCGAGCCGCTATTGAGCACCCGCCCCAAGATATAGACTGCCACAGAGCTGCGCTCGCGGTCCACTTCCTTCCTCTCGGGGGTTGTCTCTTGGGCTCGCGATTCCCTGTTCAATTCGGTCATCTTCCCAAGCAGCGTTTCTATCTCTGCCACGCTTTCCGAAGGGATGTTGACCGGCGAAGCCCCCCTGGAAGCAGGAATAAGGGCAAGAAATCGGCGCATGAAGTTCTGGTACTCGGAGTTGTTCAACATCCTCATGTCGTACCTCGGGATTTGATAGAATAGTTCCATAACAATCTGTTTTTTGTCTGATGGCGTAAATATAGATGCTTTTCTTGATTGCATCAAGTCTTTTGGAGGTCAAAAAAAGCCATTGCGTGAGTGCTGCAGCTGTTTTTGTGGTCAAAAATAGCTGTTACATGCTCGCAGATGCTATTTTTGTGGTCAAAAACAGCTGTTGCATGCTCGCAGATGATATTTTTGTGGTCAAAAACAGCTATTGCATGCTCGCAGATGATATTTTGGGAGTCAAAAAGAAGTGTTGCGTGCTTGCAAAGGTTATTTTTGTGGTCAAAAATAGCTGTTGCGTGCTTGCAAAGGTTATTTTTGTGGTCAAAAATAGCTGTTGCATGCTCGCAATGCATCTTCTCTGTCATTCTGAACTTAATTCAGATGTGATGAGACAAAAAAAGTCTGCCTCTTAGCATTGCGAAAAGAGGCAGACTATGTTTTTGGGGATATTTCCCGTCCTTATGACTTGAAGAGGAAGCGGAATAAGTCGTTCCCGTTCGCATAGATAAGCAGGGCGAAGAGAAGAAACATTCCGACAATCTGCGCGTATTCGAGGAACTTGTCACTCGGCTTGCGACGGGCAATCACCTCGTAGAGAAGGAACATCACGTGCCCACCGTCAAGCGCCGGGATTGGCAATATGTTCATGAAGGCAAGAATGATGGACAGGAATGCCGTCTGCATCCAAAATATCTGCCAGTTCCAAACGGCGGGGAAGATACTTCCAATTGTGCCGAACCCGCCCAAGCTAGAGGCGCCCTCCTTGGTAAATACATATTTCATATCGCTGACATAGCCCTTGAGGGTGTTTACCCCAAGCTTGATACCGGCTGGAAACGATTCGAAGAAACCATAGGAGCGTGTCACCGTGGGGTACAAATCCGTTGGAGCCATAAGGGCAACCCCAATCATGCCTGCCGTATCCGGGCGGACCACCACGGATTGCTCCACTCCCTCGCGATAGAAGCCAAGCGTGAGTTCCTTGCCTTTGTTTTTGTCCAACATCTCGGCAACGTGTTCAAACAGCGGTGTTGCCTGTCCGTTGACGGCCACAATGCTGTCGCCCGCCTTCAATCCGGCAAGGGCGGCAGGCGAATCGTCGCTCGTGAGGTCCTTTATCACCATAGGCACACGGTTGGGATTGGCAAAGCCCTTTCCCTCGCGCATAAAACGCTGCATCATATCTTCCGGTACCGTGATGACCGTCTCCACGCCATCGCGAATCACCGTCACACTGCCGGCTTCCACCACCTTGCGGAACGTGGACTGGTTCAGTTTGTCAAGCTCCTCGCCATCCGCCTTGAGAAGGATATCACCATCGCGGAAACCAATCTGATGGAACGCTTCGCTATAATACATTCCGTGTTTCATATTCTTCAGAGGCAGATAGGTCTCTCCCCAAGTATAAAGCACCATGGAATAGATAAACAAAGCCAAGAGGAAGTTGAACAGTACCCCTCCAATCATAATCATCAAACGCTGACCGGCAGGTTTGGAACGAAACTCATAGGGCTTGGCAGGTTGCGCCATGGCTTCCTTGTCCATGCTCTCGTCTATCATACCCGAAATCTTGCAATAACCGCCCAAGGGCAACCAACCGACGCCATACTCCGTGTCGCTGTTCTTGGGCTTGAACTTAAACAACGAAAACCAAGGGTCGAAGAAAAGGTAGAACTTCTCCACCCTGACCTTGAAAATGCGGGCAAAGATAAAATGCCCGAACTCATGCACAATAACCAATATTGATAAGCTTAGGATAAGCTGTAGTGCTCTTATTAGAAATGTCTCCATCTTTTTTTGTTAGTTAGTTTATCATTTGAGATGCCACCCGACGCGCCTCGGCATCGGTAGCCACATAATCTTCGTATGTAGGTGTTGCCACGAAAGCAACCTTTCCCATTGTCTTTTCTATCACGTCGCTCATCTGAAGGAAGCCTATCTCGTCGCGAAGGAAGGCTGCCACAACCACTTCGTTGGCAGCATTCAGAATGCACGGCATATTCCCTCCCCGGCGCACGGCCTCGAAGGCAAATGCCAGATTGCGGAAACGCTTCATGTCTGGCTCTTCGAACGTCAGTGCAGAATACTGCATGAAGTCCAGCCTCGGAGCCTTGCTTGACAGTCGCTTGGGATAAGAGAAGGCATAGCTTATGGGGAGCTTCATGTCCGGAATGCCGAGCTGGGCTATTACTGCCCCGTCTTGGAACTGCACCATGGAGTGGATGACCGACTGCGGATGAACCACAATCTGTATCTGCTCGGGCGTTACGCCAAACAGCCACTTGGCCTCAATCATCTCGAAACCCTTGTTCATCATCGAAGCAGAGTCGATGGTAATCTTCGCACCCATATTCCAGTTCGGGTGTCTAAGAGCCTGCGCCTTGGTAACACCAGAGAGTTCTTCCATCGTCTTGGTGCGGAATGGTCCGCCGGAAGCCGTGAGGAGAATTTTCTCCACGGCGTTGTCCCACTCTCCCACCAAACACTGAAAGATGGCAGAGTGCTCCGAGTCGACAGGCAGGATTGCCGTCTTATGTTCAGCCGCCAAGGAGGTAATCAGCTCGCCTGCCACAACAAGAGTCTCCTTGTTGGCCAAAGCGATGGCCTTCCCGGCACGGATGGCAGCAATGGTGGGTTTCAGTCCGGAATACCCCACCATGGCAGTCAAGACCATGTCGATAGGCTCCGACTGCACCACCTGCGAGATGGCTTCCGAGCCTGCCCACACCTTTATGGGCAAGTCTTCAAGGGCCTCTTTCAGCTCGGGATACTTCTGTTCGTTGGCGATAACCACCACTTCAGGCATATACTTGCGTGCCTGGTCAATCAGCAAATCCACATTATTGTTGGCTGTGAGGGCATACACCTCAAAGAGGTCGCTGTGTTCGCTGACCACCTCCAAAGCCTGTGTCCCTATCGAGCCGGTGGAACCTAATATAGCTAACGTTCTTTTCATCGATTTAAAAAGCAATGTATTCTTCTGGATTGACCGGCGCACCTTTATACCACAATTCGAAATGGAGATGCGGACCGGTAGACATCTTTCCCGTGTTTCCTACCAACGCGATTGCTTCGCCTGCCGCCACATGGTCGCCAATTTCTTTCAACAGCAACTCATTGTGTTTGTAGACGGATAGAAATCCGTTCTTGTGTTGCACCTGAATGACATTCCCCACGTTCGGGTCGAACCCCGTGAACACCACCGTACCCTCCAGGGTGGTAAGCACGCTTTCCTTCGGCGCTGCCACAAGGTCCACCCCGTAATGATGGCTCTTGGCATTGTAGTGCGAGGATATCACGCCGTTCACAGGTTTATAGAAGAACACACCGTCGGTGGGGGTGGGATTCGGACCCAGCACCGTCAGGTTATACTTCTCTTCTTCTTCAAAGGTCTTTACAAAATCTTTTTCCTTCCGGCTACGCGGTATCTCATATCCGGCATCTATGCGTGCCAAAGTATCAATCCGGCGAATGGAATCGAGGTCTGTCGTGCCGGAGAGAATACCGGCAATATTCTCCAAGTAGAGCGACTGAATGGATATCATCCGCTCCAGGGAATCGGCTCTCAGCGCATTCTCTATAATCTCGTTTCTCACTTCCACATCCAAATATCCCGGCAGATAGTTGCGTATAGGCGTTTTTATGATAATCAATGAGGTGATGAGTATCAGCATGCATGCAAAGACCATCAGTGTAGTGAAGGCGGAAAACTTTGACAAACGGAGCGACCACACCTCCTCCAGGGTTGTCTCGTCAAGAAAAGACAATTTGTATTTGAACCGAATGCGATGCCAAAACGATTTCTTATTGTGATTTTGCTGTTTTCCTTCCATACATTTCCCCTATCATATCATAAGCTGAGCAACCCTTCGGGAACGGATACTTGCAATATCTTGTCTTTGTGATTAAGAGAGAGCACCAGCTCCTCGGCAGCCGGAAGAAGTACATCTTTGCCGTTATGGAAAATCTGCAAAAGCACATTGATGGTAGTATCGTCCACATCGGTAATCTCACCCACCTCGTTATGCAGTTCATCCTCTACGGTGTATCCAACAAGGTCGCTCCACGAGATACAGTCCGCCGGAATTTCGTCGCCCACCTCTTTCAAAGGGAAGAACACTTCGCACCCCATGAATTCGCGGGCCGACTCATCGCTGTCCACCCTCTCGAGCTTCACCAACAAAACCGTATTGGTCTTGTCGCGATATTCCTCAACAAAGAAAGGAACCAATATGCCGTCTATCTCGCAGACAACATAAGGGTCTTCCATGGAATCGAACAAGTCTTTGTAGTTCGTCACCAAGGATATTTCCCCTTTCACCCCATGAGGCTTGGCGAACTGCCCAATCTTGAAAACTTCTTCTTTTCCTATCATACCCAATCAGAGCCTTGTTATATGCGCTCCTATGCTGTTCAAACGTTTGTCTATATTCTGATATCCCCGGTCAATCTGGTCGATGTTGTGGATATGGCTGACCCCTTCGGCACTCATGGCTGCAATCAAAAGGGCAATGCCGGCACGTATATCCGGCGACACCATATTTGCGCCACGCAACTTGAACCGATGCCCAAGACCTATCACCGTTGCCCGGTGCGGGTCGCACAAGATAATCTGCGCCCCCATGTCAATAAGTTTGTCCACAAAGAAGAGGCGGCTCTCGAACATCTTCTGATGTATCAACACGCTACCAACCGACTGCGTTGCAACAACCAGGAGGACACTCAACAGGTCGGGTGTCAATCCCGGCCAAGGTGCATCGGCAATGACCATTATCGACCCGTCGATGAAGGTTTCTATCTCATACGAGTCGTGCGAGGGGATATGGATATCGTCACCCGTCTGCTCAACAGTGATGCCAAGGCGGCGAAATGCATCGGGGATAATTCCCAACATATTATATCCGGTGTTCTTTATCGTAATGTCAGACCCCGTCATGGCTGCCATACCGATAAAACTGCCGACCTCAATCATATCAGGCAGGATTGTATGCGTAGTTCCACCGAGGGACTCAACGCCTTCGATGGTAAGCAGGTTGGAACCTACGCCGGATATCTTTGCCCCCATACGGTTGAGCATGGAAGAGAGTTGTTGGAGATAAGGCTCGCAGGCAGCATTGTAGATGGTTGTCTTCCCCTCTGCCAATACGGCAGCCATCAGGATATTGGCAGTACCCGTCACCGATGCCTCGTCGAGCAACATATACGCACCCTTCAGGCGCTTCGCCTCAATCTCATACAACTGACGCTCGGCATCGTAGCTGAAGGTAGCGCCCAACTTCTGAATGCCCACAAAGTGAGTGTCCAATCTACGGCGACCAATCTTATCGCCCCCCGGCTTCGGAATCACAGCCTTGCCGAAACGTGCCAAGAGCGGACCAACAATCATTATCGAGCCACGCAACGAACTGCACTTGCGCATAAAATCGTCCGTGTTCAGATAATCCAAGTTGACATCGTCGGCCTGAAAAGTATAGGTCTCGGCTTCCGGATGCTCCACCTTCACATTCATGTCACGGAGAAGCTGAATGAGGTTATTGACATCCAAGATATCGGGGATATTATGTATCGTCACCTTCTCGGAAGTCAGAAGAACTGCACACAGCACTTCCAACGCCTCATTTTTGGCACCCTGCGGCATAATCTCGCCCGAGAGTTTATACCCTCCTTCTATAACAAACGAGCTCATCTGTTCTTACGGTAATTACTTTTCTTGCTTACATTGCTCCGAGTCGGGATATCTCGGCAATCCGAGAGTTTCATCTCGTCTTCCTTAATCACAATCTTTCCACCCGAGAGTTCATCAAGGTCTTTGAATATCTTACGGTCGTCTGCCGACTCCTTGTTCCAAGACAGGAGCGACTTCTTCATCTGTGTGGCAAGCATACGAACCAAACGGTCTTTCTCTTCGCCCGGCTCCATCTCCGTTGCCTTCTGAATCATAAGTTCTATGGTCTTGCCATAATGGCGATAACGAATCTTGTTGTTTGCATACGAGATACGCGGCGGACG
>CAVJCD010000098.1:0-8541 GCA_963648005.1 Tannerellaceae bacterium
CGACCATGGGGGCATATCCATTTTCGACGGTGACACGCCTATGGTTTGCGACTTTCTCTTCAACGGCTGGGGGATGAAGTATGCCGCCAACCTCGACAACCTGATTACGCGCAATCTGTTTCATAGCGGAGTGTTTCGCCAGGATGTGGTTGCTTGTAATATGCAGCCCTTCGTATTGGAAGGGGGAAGCATAGAGAGCGACGGGCGGGGCACGCTGATGACAACCTCAGAGTGTCTCTCCTCGGTCAACCGCAACGAATATATGGGGCGGGAGGAGATAGAGAACTACCTAATGCAAGTGTTTGGCCTAAGCCGCGTATTGTGGATAGAGAGCGGATACTTGGCGGGCGACGATACCGACAGCCACGTGGATACCCTGGCGCGTTTCTGCAGCGAGGATACCATTGCTTATGTGCAGTGTACCGACGAACAGGACGAGCACTATGGGGAACTGAAAGAGATGGAAGACGAGCTGAGGGCATTCACCCAGCCCGGCGGCGAGCCTTATAGGTTGATACCTCTCCCCATGGCCGATAAGGTGGAGTGGGAGGGCGAGCGCCTTCCGGCAACGTATGCCAACTTCCTTATCATAAACGGGGCAGTGCTCATGCCCTTCTACCTTACCGAGAAGGATAAGGTGGCGCAGAGGGCTTTGCAAGAGGTTTTCCCCGACAGAGAGATTGTAGGCATCAACTGCCTGCCGCTGATTAAACAACACGGGTCGCTGCACTGCGTTACCATGCAGTACCCCAAAGACTTTATCGTATGAAAGTAGGACTGATTCAACAAGCCAATACCGGCAACATGCCGGATAATGTAAGGAGACTGAAAGACGGTATCCGCCGTTGCGCAGAGCAGGGGGCGGAACTGATAGTGTTGCAAGAGTTGCATAACGGGCTCTACTTCTGTCAGACGGAAGACGTAGGGGCTTTCGACCTGGCGGAGACGATACCCGGGCCCTCCACCAACGAGTTTGGTGCCTTGGCAAAAGAGCTGGGGGTGGTGCTTGTGCTCTCCCTCTTCGAGAAACGTGCCCCGGGGTTGTATCACAACACGGCTGTAGTGATTGAGAAGGATGGGACTGTGGCTGGGAAGTATCGCAAGATGCATATACCCGACGACCCTGCATACTACGAGAAGTTCTACTTCACGCCCGGCGACCTTGGCTTTAAGCCGATAGACACCTCCGTGGGGAGGCTGGGCGTCTTGGTGTGCTGGGACCAATGGTATCCCGAAGCAGCGCGACTGATGGCTATGAATGGTGCCGAGATGCTTGTCTATCCCACTGCCATAGGTTGGGAGAGCAGTGATACAACCGACGAACAGAAGCGGCAGAAGGATGCATGGCAGACGATACAGAGGGCTCATGCCGTGGCTAACGGCATTCCGGTGATTACGGTGAACCGCACCGGGCATGAGGCAGACCCCTCGGGGCAGACCCATGGTATAAGTTTTTGGGGAGGCAGCTTCGTGGCCGGTCCACAGGGCGAACTCCTCGCAGAGCTTCCTTCGGATACTGAAGAGGTGCGTGTGGTGGAGGTCAGCAAGGAACGAAGCGAGCAAGTGCGTCGTTGGTGGCCCTTCCTTCGCGACAGAAGAATAGATGCCTTTGAGGGTCTCACCCGGCGGTTCCTGATATGATTGGTTAACCAATTTGGTCAAATCGGTTAACCAATCGAGATTTTCCGGCTTTGGATGTCGGTGGTTTTTGCCCGAAGAAACGATGCCCGCCAAAGAGGGGTGAAAATCGAAAGGACCGGTCCTTTGGGAAAAAACTACCTTGCCGAGGAAAACGAAAGTATCGGTACTTTTGGGTGAAAGTATCGGTACTCTGATTTTCGGGAGGTTCGAACCTTTCGGGTAAAAGGTTTATACCTTTCAAAATTCAGACCTCAAAACAACCGCTCGATGGTTGCTCTTTTTGGGGGCATGTCTACAGTCTTTTCTTTAGGGTGAAGAAGAAGGTGACGCCCTTCCCTTGTCCGCTCTTGGCAGAGATTTGCCCCTTGTGGAAGAGGATACCGTTCTTCACGATTGACAGTCCCAAGCCCGTGCCGCCCGCCTTGCGGCTACGCCCTTTGTCCACGCGATAGAACCTCTCGAAGATACGGTTGATATGTTCCTCGGGGATGCCTACGCCGTTGTCCGAGAAACAGAAGTAGTAGAACTTCTCGTCTTCCTTATAGCAATTTACATCAATGTGGCATCCCTCGCCGGCATAGGCAATGGAGTTGTCGTAGAGGTTGCGGAATATGGAGTAGAGGAGCGAGTAGTTGCCGTGTATCGTGGGGTCGTTGGGCAAGGCAACGCTTGAGGTAATACGCTTTTCTTCCATCTCCTTCGAGCATTCCTTCTCTATCTCCGTAATAAGTTTCGGGATATTCACGTCGGTAAGGTCGAACATGCCCGATGCCTCGTCCAGGCGGTTGAGCACGGAGATGTCTCTCAGAAGGTCCGCAAGGCGTGTGCTCTGTGAATAGCAACGCTCAAGGAAGAAGCCCCGCTTGTCCTCTTCGAGCTCTGGATTGTTGATGATGGTCTCGAGGTAGCCCTGTATGCTGCTTACGGGTGTCTTCAGTTCGTGCGCCACGTTTTGTGTGAGTTGGCGTTTCATGCGGTTCTCTTCCTCCTGGCGCGAGATGTCGTTGATGGAGATTTCGTAGCTGTTGTCGAGAAACAAGATGCATTCAACCAAGAATATCTTCCCGTTCTTGTCGATAGTGACGGAGTCGCGCAGGACCTTGCGTTTGTGCTCGGCATTGGTGGTGTTCTCGTCAAGGAATGTCTTTATGGGTTCTATCTCTTGGATATCCATCACATCTTCGGCTCCGCATATCTGGTTGTCGGAAATGATATTCGCAAACTGTATGAACAAGATGTTCGACAGTATCTCTTTCCCCTCGGAGGTAAACATGGCAAACCCTTCCTTGGCATATTGGAAATGCTTTATCAGTTTCTCTCGCTCCATGGACAACTCGTCCTTGGCCTTCTGCTGCTGATGATAGAGGGTAACGATGTTCTTGGATATGTCGCCCAACTCGTCGTTGGGGAAGGTATAGTCGGCATCCTCCGGCACACGCCCCGTCTCCATATTCAATGCAAAATCGCGCAGCTTGGAGATGGTACGCCCGATGCTGAAGGTGAATCGCGAGAGGACAAAGAAGAATATCAGTGTCATGAAGACCATGAAGTATACAAAGTCGTCGTTGGTGGAGAGGATACCTCGTACATACGGGTCGTAGGGCAGTGCCGAACGATAGATATAGCTGTCGATATTGGTGGCAGTGTAGAAATACCGCCTGCCGGTGGATGCTGAAGAACGGATGGCAAACCCTTCGTTGTAGAGGCGGGCCTTGCGCACCTCGCTGCGGTCGTTGTGGTTGTTGAACTCCTCCACACCGCTATTGTCGAACAACACCATCCCCTTGGGGTCGATGATGGTTACGCGCAGTTCCTTCTGCGGAATCTCCTCAATGAACTGTCTGACACTTTTGTTTATGTCACCCCCACGTTGGCAGCGGGCACACAGTTGGTAGTTGTAGTTGCTGAGCACACTGCTGAGTTTCTCTTGCGTAAGTTCCCATTCTCGCTGATACTGGAACAGCAGAAAACAAGCCGTGAACCCGAGGAACATCGCGAAAACAGACCAGAACAGTCGCTGGCTGAACGGCGTTTGAACCTTCTTCTTCTCCTCTTTCATCATCATTACTTATATCTCGAAACAATAGCCGAAGCCGTGGCGGGTGGTTATGTTTTTCCCATACGGGCTTATCTTCTTTCTGAGTCGTGTGATGTTTACGTCCACCGTACGGTCCAATACATACACTTCGTTTTTCCAGACCCTCGAGAGTATCTCCTCGCGAGAGAACACGCTGCCTTTGTTTTCCAACAATAGCTTGAGTATCTCGAATTCCTTCTTCGTAAGCGGCACTTCCTCTCCGCCGACGGTGGCTTTGATGCTCTTGGTGTCCAATACAAGAGTCTCGTATATTATGGTTTCGCCCTGCTCGGCGCTTTCCTTCCCCTCGGTTCTTCTCAGCACAGCCTTTACGCGGGCAATGACCTGGCGGATGGAAAACGGCTTCGAGATGTAATCGTCAGCCCCAAGGCTGAAGCCCGTCAGCATATCGTTCTCCGTGTCTTTTGCCGTGAGGAAGATGATGGGGATGCTCATGGTTGAGGCGTCTTTCTTCAGAATGCTTGCCATCTTGAACCCGGAGATTTCGCCCATCATGACATCCAAGAGGAGCAGCCGGTAAGGAGTCAAATCCTTCCTCAGCGCTTCTTCGGCACTGAAGGCAGTGTCCACTTCGTAGCCTTCCGTCTCCAAATTAAACTTGAGAATCTCGCACAAATCCTCTTCGTCGTCCACCACAAGTATTCGAGGCTTATCCATACGCGTTTTTGTTTGCAAAATTAGTTTTTCCGTAGCAAAGGAACTCCATCACTGTTTCACGGAAATGAAATAGATGTTACGATTGCGTTACAACGATGGGAAGCAATTTTCACCTTCCAAAGCATTCCCCATACGATAAATCTGCGTAAATTCGTCCGCAAATGATATCATCAAAAACATTAATCATATGAAGTTATTGAAAATATTGGTCGCTGCCCTAACAGTATCGTGCGCAGCGATGAATGCAAATGCCCAGTCCTCCTCGGGCTATGAGTGGCCTAAAGACCAAAAAGTGTTGGATAAACTTGACAAATGGCAGGACCAGAAGTTCGGCGTGCTGTTTACTTGGGGGTTCTACTCCGTTCCGGGCATCGTGGAGTCGTGGGCTATCTGCTCTGAGGATGTCGATTGGATATCACGTTGGAAAGACATGACCTACGATGAGTACAAGAAGTGGTACTACGGTTTGAAGGAATCGTTCAACCCCACGCAGTTCGACCCGTCGAAGTGGGCCGACATAATGAAGGATGCGGGGATAAAGTACATGATTTTCACTACGAAGCACCACGACGGCTTCTGTATGTTCGACTCCAAGTTTACCGACTTTTCCATTGCCCACGGTCCGTTTGCCAAGAACCCGAAGAAAGATGTGGCACGCCACGTGTTCGATGCCTTCAGACAGAAGGATTTCATGGTAGGATGCTATTTCTCGAAGCCGGACTGGCATTGCAAGTGGTTCTGGAATCCTTATTTCGCAACTGCCAACCGTCACCAAAACTATGACAGGAAAAATCATCCTGACTGGTGGAGAAACTATCAGAACTTCACCTACAATCAGATGAACGAGCTCATGACCGATTATGGCAGTTTCGACATCCTTTGGCTCGACGGAGGATGGGTCAGAGGAGACGAAGTGTTTCTCGACAGTCTGCTGACAAAGGTGCGTGCCACCACGCAGCCAGGTCTGATATCCGTAGACCGTACGATAGGTGGACATAACGAAAACTACCAGACTCCGGAACGCACCATTCCCGAAACGCAATTGAACAATCCGTGGGAAAGCTGTATCACTCTCAGCAACGACTGGGGATGGGTGCCCAATGCTCCGTATAAGTCCATGAGCAAGGTTGTATCCCTCCTGGCCGAGATAACGGCGAAGGGCGGATGCTTGTTGCTGGGCGTGGGGCCAACGGCGCAAGGCACCATCGAAGATGCGGCGGCTGAGAAGCTGCATGCCATAGGCGAATGGCTGAGGGCAAACGGTAAGGCTATCTACAACACCCGCACCACGCCAATCTATCACGACGGCAACATATGGTTCACTGCCGACAAGGACGGCAAGACGCTGTATGCCATCTATGCCTTGCCCGAAGGCGAGAACGTGCCCGAAACAATTGAGTGGAGCGGCAATCTTCCTACCGGCAAGATGACTCTATTGAAGGGAAACAAGAATTTGAAATATACAAGTCGTGACGGCAAGACAAAGGTTACCCTTCCGAAGGGCTTGAAAGCTGAACCCTTTGCCCTGCAATTCACTTTGAAGAAATAACACTACATAATATATAGTATGAGAAAAACAGCACTGCTAATTATCGCTACAGTTGCTTTTGCGGGACAGTCCTTCGCACAGCAACCGCTATACAAACAGGCCTCGGCGCCCGTTGAAGAGAGAGTGAAAGACCTTATGGGGCGTATGACCATCGACGAGAAGATAGGTCAGCTTTGTTGTCCCATGGGGTGGGAGATGTATACCAAGACAAAGAACGACGTGGTTGCCTCCGACCTCTATAAGGAGAAGATGAAGAAGATGCCCCTGGGCTCGTTTTGGGCAGTTCTTCGTGCCGACCCATGGACGCAGAAGACTTTGGAAAACGGCCTTAACCCCGAATTGGGGGCCAAGGCACTGAATGCATTGCAGAAATACGCAGTGGAGGAGACCCGCCTTGGCATACCCGTCTTGTTTGCCGAAGAATGCCCGCACGGACATATGGCCATTGGTACCACGGTGTTTCCCACCTCCCTCTTGCTGGCAAGTACATGGAACAAGGATTTGATTTATCGGGTGGGAGAGACCATTGCCCTTGAGGCCCGTCTTCAGGGTGCCAATGTGGGGTATGGTCCGGTGCTCGACATTGCCCGCGAGCCTCGTTGGTCGCGTATGGAAGAATCCTTTGGCGAAGACCCTGTGCTTACTGCCACCATCGGCGTTTCCTTCATGAAGGGAATGCAGGGAGAGGCGCAGAACGACGGACGCCACCTGTATTCCACCCTCAAGCACTTTGTTGCCTATGGCATCCCCGAGGGGGGGCACAACGGGGCACGTTCCATCGTGGGGATGCGTCAGCTGTTCTCCGATTTCTTGCCTCCGTTTAGGAAGGCTGTAGAGGAAGGGGTGGCAACAATCATGACCTCCTACAACACCGTGGATGGTATCCCTTGTACCTCCAACAAGTTCCTTCTCACCGACGTGCTACGCGGCATGTGGGGCTTCAAGGGGTTTGTCTACTCCGACCTTATGAGTATTGAAGGCATTGTTGGCAACAGAGTGGCTAAGGACAATAAGGAAGCTGCCGTCATGGCGTTGAAAGCCGGTCTTGACATGGACCTTGGAGGCAACGCCTATGGCAATAACTTAAGGAAAGCCTTCGACGAGGGCATCGTTACCACTGAGGATATCGACAAAGCCGTGGCAAACGTTCTTCGTATGAAGTTCCGCATGGGGCTGTTCGAGAACCCTTACGTCTCTCCCAAGGATGCAAAGAGGCTGGTGCGCTCGAAGGAACATAAGGCATTGGCACGCGAGGTTGCCCGCGAAGGCATCGTCTTGCTGAAGAACGACGGCGTGCTGCCTCTGAAGAAGGATATCGGAACAATAGCAGTGATAGGTCCCAACGCCGACATGATGTATAACCAGCTTGGAGACTACACGGCGCCGCAGGAACGCAGCCAAATCGTCACCGTGCTGGACGGCATACGTGCTGCCGTCTCCCCGTCCACTAAGGTGAACTACGTGAAGGGTTGTGCCGTTCGTGACGTTACAACAAGCAATATCCCCGCAGCGGTGGAAGCTGCCCGTGCAGCCGATGCCGTGGTATTGGTTGTGGGTGGCTCAAGTGCTCGCGACTTTGAGACGAAATATAAAGGAACAGGTGCTGCCGACATCTCCAACAACGGAGTGAAAATCCTTTCGGATATGGATTGCGGCGAAGGCTACGACCGCAGCAGCCTTCATCTTTTGGGCGACCAGGAGGCATTGATGGAGGCTGTTGCCGCCACGGGCAAACCATTGGTGGTTGTCTACATCGAGGGTCGTGCATTGAACATGAACATGGCTTCGGAGAAGGCTCAGGCTTTGCTCACTGCTTGGTATCCGGGCGAACAGGGTGGTGCCGCCATTGCCGACGTGCTGTTTGGCGACTGCAACCCGGCGGGACGTCTCCCGGTAACCATCCCCCGCAACGAAGGCCAGCTGCCATTGTTCTATTCGCAAGGCAAGCAGGGTTCTTACGTGGATGGCGAAGGAACGCCACTCTATGCCTTTGGCTATGGTTTGAGCTATACGACATTCGAATACAGCAATCTTGAGATTAAGAAGGGTGACGGTAAAGACGCCTTGCAGACGGTAAGCTGCACGGTGACCAATACGGGCAATCGCGACGGCGAAGAGATTGTTCAGCTCTACATCTCCGACAAGGTGGCTTCCGTATCCCAGTATCCAATCCTCCTGAAAGCCTTCGAACGCGTGGCGCTGAAGAAGGGAGAGAGCCGGAAGATTACCTTCACGCTTGGCGAAGAGCAACTCTCTATATATAATGTAGAGATGAAACAGGTTGTTGAGCCGGGTGATTTCAAGGTTATGGTCGGTGCCGCCTCCAACGACATCCGCCTCGAAGGAGAATTTACTCTCTGAGAAGAAACGACCAAGAAAAGCGGGGCTGCGCCTGTTTCCGGGTGCAGCCCCGCTTTTCTTTGCCTTCCACCCTCTTACAATTTGCAGGAGCAAAGAACCACCCTGGTGCGCATCTCTTGTGGGCTCGCAAATGTTAAGAACCACCCTGGTGCGCATCTCTTGCGACCTCGCAGGAGCTCCGCACCGGGTCGGAATTATCTCTTGCGAGCTCGCAAGAGCTCGGCACCGGGTCGGA
>CAVJCD010000099.1:0-8476 GCA_963648005.1 Tannerellaceae bacterium
GGTGGTGGCAGGCGCTGGGTCTGTCAAGTCGTCGGCAGGCACATATACGGCCTGTACGGAGGTGATGGAACCTTTCTTTGTGGATGTGATACGCTCCTGCATGGCACCCATCTCGGTTGCCAGTGTTGGCTGATAACCTACGGCAGACGGCATACGTCCCAACAGAGCCGATACTTCCGAGCCGGCTTGGGTGAAACGGAAGATGTTGTCGATGAAGAGCAGGATATCGCGCGTCTCGCCTTCGGGGGCCGAGTCACGGAATGATTCGGCTATTGTAAGGCCGGAGAGTGCAACCGAAGAACGTGCTCCCGGCGGCTCATTCATCTGACCGAAAACAAGCGTTGCCTGCGACTTTTGGAGTTCTTCATTGTCTATCTTCGACAAATCCCAGTGCCCGGCTTCCATACTTTCCTTGAACTCTTTGCCGTAGCGGATTACGTTGGATTGAATCATTTCACGCAAGAGGTCGTTGCCCTCACGAGTGCGTTCACCCACGCCGGCAAAAACGGAGAATCCATTGTTCTTCTTGGCAATGTTGTTGATAAGTTCCATGATAAGGACTGTTTTACCCACACCGGCACCTCCGAAAAGTCCGATTTTACCACCCTTGGAATAGGGCTCCAACAAATCTATCACTTTGATACCCGTGTAGAGAACTTCCTTGCTGGTTGTCAGGTCCTCAAACTTCGGGGGCTCGCGATGGATAGGAAGGGCACCTTTGCGATTGAGTTCCTCCATTCCGTCGATTGAATTGCCGGTGACGTTCATCAAACGACCCTTTACCTGGTCGCCTACCGGCATGGTGATAGGCGAACCGTGCGACACGGCTTCCATACCTCGTTGCAGCCCGTCGGTTGTATCCATAGCAACTGTGCGGACCGTGTTCTCACCGATATGCTGCTGCACTTCCACTATCAGCACCTTCCCATTGGGACGGGTTATCTCCATGGCGTCATGGATGCGTGGCAACTCTATCTTCTCTTCTTTATCGCTATCGAAGTGAATATCCACTACCGGACCGATAATCTGCGAAACGTAACCTTTTGTTTCTACCATATCTTTTCTCTTCGTCTAATTATTTTCAAAACGCTGCAATATTACTAAAACAACTCGCCGAAAAATCGGGCTTATCACTTTTTTGCACTTTTTTGTGCTTAGTTAAGTTTCCCCTAATTGCTTCGCATTCTGAAATAAACCAATCTTTTCGAGACTTGGAACAATTTGAGGGGGGGGGAAGTTGTCATAGTGTGAAATCCTCGTGTTTTGTATTGTTAATTCCCTCCTTAAGCCCCCGTTGTGGATTGTGGACGGACCAGGGGCTCATGTCTTTTCGGAAAACAAAAAGTATGGTGTTTAAATATAATGGTTACATTTGCCGCCGAATGATGGTGTAACGGCATAGCCTCCGCTATCCGTTAGTAAAAGGGAATCCGGTGTGAATCCGGAGCTGTACCCGTAGCTGTAAGTTCTGAAACCTCGGCAATCTTTTTGCCACTGGGAGCAAATCCCGGGAAGGCGGCCGACAGAAAGGTGGAACAAGTCAGAAAACCTGCCATGATTCAGTAAGCGATGCCTCGGGTAAGGCGTCGGTAGACCTTTAGAGTATGCGAATGATATATCTCAGAATGGTTGTGTGCCTGGTCGGTGCGCTTCTGTGTATGCCCATAGTGTATGCGCAGAGGATTGATACGACTATATATCACCCACTGGAAGGAGTGGAGGTGGTGGAGAAGGCGCGTACCTCTACTGCCCGCGAGGCAACACCCCTGCAGGTGATGGACCGCGAAGGTATGGAACGGTTGGGGTTACAGAACCTCTCGGAGGCTGTGAAGCATTTCTCCGGCGTTGCCGTGAAGGATTACGGCGGGATAGGGGGGCTTAAGACTGTCTCGGTGCGTAGCCTTGGGGCACAGCATACGGCAGTGAGCTACGATGGCGTGACCATTACGGATGCTCAGAACGGACAGGTGGATATCAGCCGTTTCTCGTTGGATAATGTGGAGATGGTTTCGCTCTCGATAGGGCAGGCCGACGACATCTTCCAGACAGCCCGGATGTTTGCTTCGGCGGGGGCTTTGAGCGTGAAGACGGAGAAACCTTTGTTTAAGGACAAGAACTTTAACCTTATGGGGCATGTTAAGGCAGGCTCGTTCGGTATGTTCAGTCCATCCCTGCGCTATGAACAACGGCTGGGCAAGAAGTATTCGTTTTCGGCGTTTGCCGACTGGCAACGTGCCGATGGGCAATACCCCTACACTTTCACGAACGGGAATATTGTGACCAATGACAAGAGGAAGAACAGCGATATCTCTGCTTGGCACGGCGAGGTTAATATGTTTGCCGATTGGGACAAGGCAGGCTCCTTGCAGATGAAGGGCTACTGGTTTGATTCCGAACGCGGGTTGCCCGGGTCGGTCATACTATATAATGATTATCATACGGAGAGGCTGGCAAACAAGAATGGATTCCTCCAGACCTCTTACGACAAGAAGTTTGGCGAGAAACTCTCCTTCAAGGCAAAGGGTAAGTTCGACTATGCCTGGACTCGCTATAAGGATTTCCACAGTCGCCATCCCAACGGAGTGCAGACCGATGTGTATACCCAAAGAGAATATTATGGTTCTGCCGCCTTGCTCTACCGGCCGATGAAGCAACTCTCGTTCTCGTTGGCGGAGGACTTCTTTGTCAATACACTTGACGCAACCATACCCAACTGCCCATACCCCACGCGCCGCACATCCCTGACGGCTTTGGCTGCACAATACAAGGATAGCAGGTTGACGGCTACAGCCAGTCTCTTGGGTACGTTTGCCACGGAAGATGTGGAGACAGGTGAGCCGGCTGACGACCGCAAACGCCTCTCGCCGGCAGTGAGTGTGTCGTATCGCTTGATGAGGAACGAGAATCTGCGTCTTAGGGCTTCTTACAAGGATATATTCCGCATGCCTACATTCAACGACCTCTACTACGACCGCTTTGGCAATAAAGACCTGATGCCGGAGAAGGCAACCCAATATGACGTGGGGGTGACGTGGAGCGGCGATTGCTCTGCCATCCATGCAGACCACTTGAGTATTACAGTGGACGGCTATTATAATAGGATAAAGGATAAGATTGTTGCCATACCCACAATGTTTATCTGGAAGATGATGAACATGGGGGTTGTGGATATAAAGGGCGTGGATGCAAACATTGCGGCACATATCCTCTTGCCTCTAAAGATGGCATTGCAGGTGGATGCCTCTTATACATGGCAACATGCCGTAGACAGAACGGAGAAAGGCTCGAAGATTTACAATAACCAGATACCATATACCCCCGAGCATACGGGAATGACATCCGTGACCCTCGAGAATCCGTGGGTCAACATCGGGTGGATGCTAACGGCTGTGGGCGACCGCTATTCGCTCCCTCAGAACATCAAAACCAATCTGATAGAGGGATACCTTGAGCAGCAACTCACAGCGAGCCGAGTGTTCACCCTGGGGAAATGTTCGTTGCGTCTGCAGGCGGAGGTGATAAACCTTGGGAACGTTACCTACGACGTGATACGTTATTACCCGATGCCGGGGCGTTCCTTCAGGGCTAGCGTAAGGATTACTTATTAACAACTAAAATATCAAGAGTATGAAAACAAAAGATTTGCTGCTGCTATCAGCTTTGTGTACGTCGCTGACGGTCTCGTTCTCTTCCTGTGGGGATGACGATGACCCCAATGTCATTATCGACCCCGTTGAGAAGGTAACGACAGGCTATTACATTCTGAATCGTGGAAACTACAATGCCAACAACGCAAATATCAGTTACTATGATATGGCGAAAGGCACGTTGACCACCGACTATTATCAAGCCGTCAACGGCAAGGGTTTGGGTTCGGATGCCGAGCAGATGTTTATGTATGGTTCCAAGATTTACGTGTCGGTAACCACCTCAAACCGTCTTGTTGTGCTCGACAAGGAGGGAAAAGAGATAAAAGAGCTCTTACCCACGAACGCTGCAGGCGAGCCTATGGCACCGCGTTGTTTCACGGCTTTGAACGGTAAGGTGTATGTGTCGTACTACTACGGCAGCTCGGTGGCTGTGCTCGACACAACATCTTTGGAGATAGAGAAAGAGATACCGCTGGGTTCGGCAACCATCACCGACTGGAGCGGCAACGTGGTTACGTCGAGCCGTTATCCGGAACAGTTGGCTGCAGCCAACGGCAAGATATATGTTGCCTTGTCGGAATACGGAAGCGGAAAGACCGTGGGCGTAATCAATCCTACGACAGCCCAGTTGGAGAAAGAGATAGAGGTTGTGCTTAACCCCTGTAACCTGGCTGCCAACAGCAAGGGTGACGTGTATGTCATCTCCATGGGCGACTATGGCGACATCAAGAACACCCTTCAGCGCATCGATGCTTCGGGCAACGTTACCACTCTGGGCTACGGCACGAAGATGGCTTTGGTAAACGACAAACTGTATGTGATGTATGCTCAGTGGGGTGCTCCGGCTCCTTCGTTTGAGAGGTATGATGCCCTTACCGGTACGCTTGAAACCAATAGTCTGATAACCGACGGCACATCAATTGCCAACCCTAACTCCATCGACGTAGACCCTATCACCGGCAATATATATATCAGTGATGCTGCCTATGGCTCTACAGGCACAATGTATGTGTTTACCTCCGATGGTGTATTGTTCGAAACACCGTTCGACACCGGTGGCTACGACACTCAGAAGGTTTGCTTCATCTCTGAATAACCCATAAGACTTTTTCAAGGCTTTGAAGAGATTTGGTTTTTTTATACTGGTTGTACTCTGGGCTGTTTCTTGTAAGCAGTCCGGAGTACATGTTTCTGCCGGCTTGCAGGGCGAGGATACCATCCGCTATGCAAAGGGCTTTGCCATCCGTCATTACGAGGACTATACCTCTGTGGAGGTGAGCGACCCTTGGGACAGCACCCGCATCCTTCAGCGTTACCTCCTTGTGGACCGCGAGAGGAAGATGCCTCCCAACTTGCCGCAAGGTACAGTAGTTAGGACGCCCATTCGCAACGTTGTTGTCTATACCTCCGTGCATGCCGCCATCATCGATATGCTGGGAGAGGCAGACAAGGTGATAGGTGTATGCGAGCCACAGTATATGACCACCCCGTCCATCCTTGAGGGTCTGCGTGAGGGAAGGATTGCCGACCTTGGCGAATCCACCTCGCCGAATGTGGAGAAGATTATTGATATGGGGACTGAGGTTATCATTGTATCCCCGTTCGAACATGCCGGCTATGGTCCGGCAGAGAAGCTGGGCATCCCCATCGTTGAGGCTGCCGACTATATGGAGTCATCGCCCCTGGGACGTACCGAGTGGATACGTCTCTACGGACTCCTGTTTGGCAAGGCATCGCAGGCAGACTCCATCTTCCGTGCCACGGAGCACGATTACCTGGCACTTAAACAACTGACGAAGGATGTGACCACCCGCCCGAAGGTCTTCTCGGAGAAAAAGTACGGCTCGGCTTGGTATATGCCTTCGGGCAACAGCTACATCGCAAACCTTTATGCCGATGCAGGTGCCGACTACGTCTTTAAGGACCTCCCCGGAGAGGGTAGCACGCCGCTGACGTTCGAGACGGTGCTCAACCGTGCCATTCATGCCGACATGTGGCTGCTCAAGTATAATACGGACCGGGATATGACCTACGGCGACCTTCGCCTTGAATACTCTCCGTATGAAAACTTCGATGCCTTCAAGAATCATAAGGTATATACTTGCAACACGGGCTCAGTACCCTATTTCGAAGAGTTCCCCATCCATCCCGACTATCTCTTGAAGGACTTTGTGTGGATATTCCACCCCGAGCTCCTTCCCGGCTATACTCCCCGTTACTATAGAAGAATGGAGTGACCTCCGTTCGCCCTCCAAGAAGAGGGTGGAAAACCAATCTGATATCAGATTGGGCCAAATGTGATATCACATTCGTTTACCGCTTGGAAAGAGGGTGGTTTCCTCCACCGTTTTAATGCCATTGTTTGGGGGGAGGTTCGTACCTTTAGACGAAAAGGTACGAACCTTTTGCCCGAAAGGTTCGTACCTCCAAAAAAACATCATATATATCTTTTCGTCGAAACATATATATCTTTTGGGTAAAACATATATATGTTCTAAAAAACAGACACCGATTCGATGGCTCTTATTTATTCTCCTTAAGGGCGGCATCCATGGCAGCGGCAGCTTTACGTCCGTCACCCATGGCAAGGATTACTGTTGCCCCGCCACGCACGATATCTCCTCCGGCATATACATCCGGGAGGGCTGAACGCATCGTGTCTTGGTCTACAACAATTGTACCTCTCTGGCTCACCTCCAATCCTCCGAAGGTATGGGGGATGAGTGGGTTGGGGGAGACGCCCACGCTGACAATCACCTCATCGACGTCGATAGTGTCCACGGCACCCTCTATGGCAACCGGACGGCGGCGGCCCGAGGCATCCGGCTCACCCAGCTCCATCTTCTGAAGGCGCATCTGACGGACGTGACCTTTTTCGTCACCAAGATATTCGATTGGGTTGTGGAGTGTCATGAACTCTACGCCCTCTTCCTTGGCATGCTTCACCTCCTCGGCACGGGCAGGCATCTCTTCTTCACTGCGGCGGTATACAATCATGGCACGCTCGGCACCCAAGCGGCGGGCAGTACGTACAGAGTCCATCGCAGTGTTGCCACCACCAATCACAGCCACCTTGCGGCCACGAAGCACGGGGGTGTCGCTCTCGGGGTTGGCAGCATCCATAAGGTTGACGCGTGTCAGGTATTCGTTCGACGACATTATGCCTATGAGGTTCTCTCCGGGGATGTTCATGAAGTTGGGCAGTCCGGCACCGCTGGCGGCAAAGATACCCTTGAAGCCCTCTTCATGCAGGTCGTCGTAGCTTATGGTCTTGCCCACGATGCAGTCTTTCATAAACTTTACGCCCATTTTGCGAAGACCCTCAATCTCTACGTCCACAATCTTGTTGGGCAGACGGAACTCGGGGATACCATACTTCAGCACGCCGCCAATCTCGTGCAGTGCCTCAAAGACGGTGATATCATATCCGCGCTTTGCCATGTCGCCGGCAAACGACAATCCGGCAGGACCTGAACCTATCACTGCTACCTTGATGCCGTTCTTATGTTCTATGGTTGGCACGGAAATCTGTCCGCTCTCCCTCTCGTAGTCGGCAGCAAAGCGCTCCAGGTAGCCGATGGCAACGGCGGGTTTGTTCATCTTAAGATGTGTGCATCGGCTCTCACACTGCTTCTCCTGCGGACAAACACGGCCACAGACAGCAGGCAGGGCACTTGTCTCTTTCAAAACCTTGGCGGCTTCGAGAAACTCGCCCCGCTCGATGTTCTTGATGAAGGTCGGGATGTTGATGCCCACCGGGCAGCCTTCCATACAGGTAGGCTTCGGGCAATCGAGGCATCGCTGTGCCTCTGTCATAGCTTGCTCGCGGGTCAGTCCCAGATTTACCTCCTCCAAGCGGGTGTGGCTGCGGTACTCCGCATCAAGCTCGTTCATCTTCACACGGGGAATATCCGTGCGCTCCTTATTCTTCTTGCTTTTGCGCAACTCTTCTCTCCAAGCCTCGGAGCGGCGGGCTGCTATAATATCTTCTGTTGTCATGGAATTACGGTTATTTCTGTTCAAACTCCTTATATGCACCGAGACGCATCAACATCTCGTCGAAATCAACCTGATGGGCATCAAACTCAGGTCCGTCTACGCAGACAAACCTCGTCTTGCCTCCCACCGTGACGCGGCAGGCACCACACATGCCCGTACCATCCACCATAATGGTGTTCAGGGAGGCTACGGTGGGTATCTCATATTTCTTGGTAAGTGCAGCAACGAACTTCATCATGATTGCCGGGCCGATGGTGACACAGAGGTCCACCTTCTCGCGACCTATCACATGCTCCACACCATTTGTTACCAATCCCTTCATGCCATAAGACCCGTCGTCGGTCATCACTATCACCTCGTCGGCGTTCTCTTTCATTTGGTCCTCCAGGATTATCAGGTCCTTTGTGCGGGCTGCCAATACCACAATCACTCGGTTGCCTGCCTTATGAAAGGCCTCAACGATGGGCAGCAACGGAGCTACACCAACGCCTCCTCCGGCGCAAACCACCGTCCCCACCTTCTCGATATGTGTGGCTTGACCCAACGGCCCCACAAGGTCGGTGAGGCAATCGCCTACATTCAGGTTACAAATCTTTCTTGAGGAAGCACCCACAGCCTGAATCACCAACGTGATGGTTCCCTTCTTGGTGTCTGCCCCCGCAATGGTCAAAGGAATACGTTCCCCTTTCTCTCCAACACGTACGATGACGAAGTGACCCGCCTTGCGTGAACGGGCAATCAGAGGCGCTTCCACCTCCAACTTCACGACGTTGGCAGAGAAATGTTCTTTACTTACAATCTTGTTCATTATAGTCACAGTTATGGTT
>CAVJCD010000100.1:0-8469 GCA_963648005.1 Tannerellaceae bacterium
ATGTAACAATATATCCGGCATTTTCCATTGGCAACAAGTTTGGCAATCCGTCTTCGTCGATTGTAGGTATGCCACCAATAGGATAATTACCTTCATCCCAATTTTTCAGCATAGTCAAGAAGTCTTGAGACAAATCGATGTTTGATTCACTGCCTGTCAAGCCATTCCAACCGGCAGAACCTGACCACGCACGATTCAAATAATACATCGATTTATTATGCGATTTCTCGGCAATACGCCAACGCAGTAAATCTCTGTAACGTAGTCCTTCGAATGCAAATTCCGAACGGCGCTCCATACGAATGATTTTTCGCAGAGCTGCTTGCGACTGCACTTCTATGCGAGGATAAGCAATATTAGTTCCTCTATAAGCTCGTTCCCTTATCAGATTTATTGTCTTGTCTAAGTCTTCTTGCGTACATTGCCCCATTTCGTTCTTCGCTTCCACATAAGTCATTAATACCTCAGCATAGCGTAGATATGGATAGCAATTATCTGCTACTTGACCATACTGTTCGTAATCTACCCAGTCATCCTTTACAAATTTCCGAAGAAGCAACCCGTTATAGGCAGAATGTTGGTTCGAAGCCTTGGAATCGGTATTGACTACCATCTTACCGGTAGACACTTCGTATACGGTATTTGCATATGGACTCGGATTGTATTCGTAGCCTAATGTTATATAATCCGGATATTTTTCAGGGAACGTTCCATCTTTTTTAGACTGTTCGTATTCTACATAATCCCCGGAATATTTGGTCTTGAATGGTTGAATCGTCATTGCAAGACGCGGGTCTCGGTTAGCAAACGGATCTTTCGGATTATAAAGCGGAGACTTATCAATCGGCAGACCATCCGTACAAGTATAGGAACAGAACAATTCCAACGACGGACCGCGATTACAGTAACCACCTCTCTTACGTATAACGACATCTTTTACACATTGCATAAAACCATATCCCTTCTTCAGTGTCAAATCACCCTTGAAATAGAACATGTATTCAGGAGAACTGTTTGCTTGGAACAAATCTTGATAATTGTCATGCAATTTGTAGACTCCGAGATTCATACATTTCTGTGCAGCGTCAACTGCGGTCTGCCACTCTCCGTGGAAAAGTGCGAAACGAGCTTTGAAACCAAGAGCTGCCCCTTTTGTGGGACGTTGTTGTCCACTATAAGAATCCGGTAAATATTCTGCAGCTTTATCCAAACAATCAAAAGCATAAGCTAACACTTCGCTTTTAGGCGAACGTGTTGCTTCATACGCTTCATCCAAAGTCATACCTTTATTCAACACACAGTCTCCGTAGTAGGCAGTCAGTTCACAATAAGCAAACCCCAACATAAAGTAAGCTTCACCTTTGTATTGGTTCAGCTTGCTTTCGCTTATTCCTGTAGCCGTACCATTGTCTAATGCGTTGATAACTTTTGTTGCTCGGGCGATAGCTTTGTAAAGAGAAGACCAACGGGATGATGCCGTACCCCACTGAGAGGTGACGGTTCCAAATGTAACTTCATTGGCACCATTTCGGTTCAACATATCATCATCCCAATATATCTCGTCAATAGGAAAGAAATCCGGACGCCACAAATCATTGAGCGCCATCTCTATTTCCGTTTCATCGTGATACCAGTTTTCACTCGAACCTTCAGAAAGTGGATTTAAGTCGAGATTAGCACAGGCTGTCATGCTTAGCGCGACTATTCCTGCTAATATATATTTTATATTCTTCATGATACTCATTGTTTAAAATGAAACATTCAAGCCAAAAACGTAAGAAGACATTATCAAGTCACTATAGCGATTACTCCATTCAGGGTCATATCCGCTAGGATATTTTGAGAAAGCAGGTAAATCGTTTGCACTAAAATATACCCTCAACTTGCTTACATAAAACTTCTTCGTAAATTCCACCGGAAGTGTATAACCTAACGTGATGTTTTTGATACGCATATACGCTCCATTAAAAATATAAAAGTCACTGTATGCATAAAGATTCGTACTATTAGTTGACAACTTTGGATACTTTGCCTTGGCATTTTCAGCATCCGTCGCTGTCGGGCTCCAATGACTTTCGATTACATTTATCGGACAAGCATATGCTTGGAACAAATATGGTGTATGTTGCCATTGCCAATAAGCCAATTGATGTCCTACACCCTGGAACGACAAGTTGAAATCAAAACCTTTCCACTCTGCCCACAGAGACCCACCATACTGCATTTCCGGTAAGGAATTACCCAAACGCACACGGTCGGCAGAAGCAGTAATCTTTCCATCACCATCAATATCTTGATAACGTATATTACCGGCTTTATCATTATTGCTCAGAACGGCAATTTTATTTTCATTTTCGTCTAACATGGCATCATCATTTAGGATAATACCCAAACTCTTATATCCATACCATTCATTATAGTAAGAGCCTTCTTCCGTAATCGTGTTTCCACTGATTCTCTGTCGGTCTGCCATATAGCCCATCCTTGAACGATAATCCGAGAGGTTGAAACTCACACCATAACGGAAATCATTCACTTGGTCGCTCCAGGAAAGTTCCAAATCCCAACCTTTCGTATTCATATCAGCAGCATTGTTTTGCGGCGAATTGTAACCGAAATAAGATGGGAATCCAACTTCCAGCAACATATTGGTAGTCTTCTTATAGTAATAATCAAGCGAACCACGCAGCCTATTATCCAGCAAAGTAATGTCAGCACCAATACCATATGTCGTGGTTGTTTCCCATGTCAAATCGTTGAACGCATAATCTGACTGATAGGCGGTCTGCACAACATCTGCAATTCCTGTAGAAGCATTCGGTATAAAACCTGTTCCAAAACTGAGTATTGCCTGATAAGGGAACTCCGAGCCTAAACGTTCGTTACCCAACTGTCCTATAGAACCACGAAGTTTTAAGTAATTTACAACACTCTTGTTAAACCATGGTTCTTCGGAAATAGCCCAACCTGCACTGACAGACGGGAACGTACCCCAACGATGTCCATCTGCAAAACGAGAAGAACCATCCGAACGAATATTAGCTTGCAACATATATCTGTCTGCCCAAGAATACATAACACGACCAAATAACGAACGATAAGCATTATGCCCTGCATTTCCTGAATTATACTGATAATCCTCAGGTCCTAAATTCAGATAAGGGTAATTGTTCAAATTGTAATTAGTTCGCGAGGCACCCATATTTTCCCATTTGTAGGAATAATCCTCATAACCTGCCATTAATCCGATGGAATGACGTTTCAACTGCAGTTTGTAGTTGGCATAAAACTGTTTGGTCAAGCTACGAGAGTCATTATGACTTTCGCTAAGGCTGGTCGAGCCATAACCTAGTCCGGTAATCGCATCACCGGAAATACGATAAACATTATACTTTTTGGTATGGTTCTTTCCTTTGTAGAAAGAATACCGGGGTGCAACAATGGCAGTTATGGTCAATCCTTTCACAGGTGTAAGATCCAACTGCAATTTACCACTCATGCCAAAGTTCTGACTCTTTATGGTACCACCCAACTGCTGCTCGGCAATAGGGTTATCTCCGTCCTTACCATCGGCAAAGGTTCCATCAGACCAATACACATTATAAATCGGCGCACGTTCCATCAAAGTAGCGATTGTCCCGTGAGGTTTACTTGAATTAGAGTAAAGCAAATTCACATCAACATTGGCATGTATCCAATCATTGATTTGATAGTCATTGTTTGTACGGACATTGAAACGTTCATAGTTTTTTGACCTGATAAGTGCCTCTGAATCGTAATAGTTCAGACTGAAGTTTGTTTTCAACTTTTCTGTGCCGCCACTAAGCGAAAGTGAATGTCTCTGATGATATGTACTGCTCTTCAAACCCTCATCCATAAAGTCGGTATCCGCATATCGGTCCGGGTCTTGGACTCTATACTGAGCGTAGTTATTAATCAAATCTTCAGAATAAAGCGAATACAGGGATGATGCACCATCATTGTATACCAACTCATTCAAACCTTTCATCCACTGAACCGCATTAGCAAACTTTGGTTTTGTCGTCGGGGCATCGATGCCATACTCTCCATTATACGAAAGATGAAAGTCCTTGTTCTGTGCACGCTTTGTGGTGACAAGGATAACACCGGCAGCGGCACGCGAACCGTAGATGGCTGCGGAAGCAGCGTCTTTTAGAACTTGAATATCTTTTACATCTTCAGGAGTGATTTCTGAAAGAGAACCCGGTACTCCATCTACAATTACCAAAGGGTCGTTTGTTGACATAGTCGTGACACCACGTACACGGATAGTTGCTTCGGCAGAAGGGTCTCCATTAGTACGGGTAATTTGTACACCGGCCATTTGTCCTTGCAATTGGCTGGAGAGTTGCGGTGTACTTTTCATTTGAAGTTTGTCGCCACCCAAAGATGAGGTAGAACCTGTCAAGTCGGCTTTCCTGGCTGTACCGTAACCTATGACCACCACTTCTTCAAGAGCTTGGGTATCTTCAGAGAGGAGTATTTGGAAATTTGTTTTACCGCTGACGGGGATTTCCTGGTCCTTGTAGCCGATATACGAAACAATCAACACGGCATTCGGGGCAACGCTGAGAGAGAAGTTACCGTCGGCATCGGTGATGGTTCCGTTGGTGGTACCCTTCTCCACCACGTTGGCGCCGGCAACAGAGCCCAGGGCATCGTTAACCACACCCGTCACGGTCTTCTTGTCTTGCTGCGAGGCTGCCTTCGCGCCGGTTTCGTCAGCGGATTTTATCAATACCTGCTTGTCGATAATCTGATACTTATAGTCCATACCGGTAAAGACCTGAGCCAGGACCTCGTCTATTGTGGCGTTCTTGGCTTTTACACTCACCTTCTTGTTTACGTTCACGCGGTTGTCGTTGAAGAAGAAGGTAAACTCGCTGTTCTGTTCTATTTCTTTCAGAACTTCAATGATACTGCTGTTTTGCTTGTTGACCGACACTTTGAAGTTTTGTGCATAAGTAGAAGCAGAGATACAACAAGCTACAGCAAACGAAAACAAAGTAGTGAGCTTCATAATTCGCAATGTTTTTCTGAATAACGGGATATAGCTATCCCTGTCATTGTTTTTCTTCATAGATTTGTTGTGTTTTTGATGAGTACTAGAATGCTTGCCTTAAGGTTGCTAAAACGGCTGGCATTCCTTCGAAAACTAACCCGATTGGAAGGTGCTGGCAGGCATCTTCCAATTTTTTCTTAATTCTATTATCCGTCCATGGTATTAGTGTTTTAGTTGTTGTGTTTATTTTAGCATAATCTCATAATTACCTCCTTCTATTTCTTTATACGTCAGTGGCGACGACTTCTTCATCATAAAGAATATCCTCTCCAAAGACTCGTCCCTCACCTTGAAGGTGAAGCGATATTTGTCTGCCAAATCGCGCGGACAGATGGCCTTCCTGCCATACCACTGCTCTAAACGCGGGATAATCATGGATAGCTTCTCGTTCTCGAAGCTGAGAACACCCTGCTTTCTCCATGCCGTGTATTTGTCGGCATCCAAGGTCTGCATCGACAGGGTGTTGGTCCTCTTGTCGTATTGCAGACGCTGGTTGGGACATAGCACGCACTCCTTTCGCTTGCCGTCCGCTGGGCTCGTTACGTCCACCTTCACCTTTCCGCTGAGGAGAATGACCTCCGCCTGATTCTCTATCTCGTAGTTGAACACCTCGAAGGCTGTGCCCAAGACCTGAATGTCCATATCCGAGGAATGGACAATAAAGGGCTTGCGGGGATTCTTGTTCACGTCGAAAAACGCCTGCCCTTCGAGCTGTACCACCCTTTTTCTGCTGCCGAACTTCGAAGGATATGTCATGCAACTGTTTGGTCCGAGCTGCACCTCTGTGCCGTCGGGCAATGTTACCGACTGCATGCTCCTTATACCGGTACTTACAACATACATCGAAGCCTTGTCGCCTTCCAAGGCCATAAATACAGCGCCTCCGATGGCTATCAACAAGAGTACCGATGCCACAGCACTGTATATTCTATAGAAGCGCAACCCTTCGCGCCCACGACCTATTATCCGCCGATAGATGCGGTTCCATAGACGCGTCCCATCAGTGCTTTGGGAAGTATCGGGCGCCGTGTCCCACTGGTCCAGCATCTCTCTTTGTACGTTTTCACGAGTGTTCAATTCCATCATCTCGCCCGGGGTCAACGCATCGCGCATCAACCGCTTCAACATCTGTTTCTCGTCGCTATTGTCCATCTCTTTTCAACTTCTTTACATGTATAAATACACGCGGGCGGAAGTGTATCCCCTATCCGCCCGCATAAAATTTTTTCTTCCCCCCAAAATGCCCTTTCAGACAAAGAACACCAACATGGGGATATTCTTTCTCAAATATTTCAAGGCTTCGCTAATCTGGTTTTCCACGGTCTTCTCCGATATGTTCAGCCGCTCGGCAATCTCTTTATAGGTGAGATGCTGCTTGCGACTAAGGTTGAAAATCTCCCTGCGGCGTGGCGGGAGTTCTTGGATTAACATGTCGATGTATTCACTAAGGTTGTGCGCCTCTATCTCCTCCTCAATATTGTAGGCACTCTCCATGGCGGCAAGGACAGTCATCTTATAGAAGTCCTCGTTCAGTGTTTTGCGGTGTTGATTAAAGATAAGGTTTCGGGTGATGATAAACAGGAGGCCTTTGAAGTTGTCTTCTTGCCTTATGAGTTCGCGCGCCTCCCAGAGCTTGACGAACACGTCTTGCACGACCTCTTCGGCCGACTCCACTATGGTCAAGTAGAGTCTTGTGAAGTTGTAGACCTGCCTCCAGTACTTCTTATACAGGGCAGTGAACACTTCTTCGCTGCCTTGCTTCAGCTGCCATATGAGTTCCTCGTCATCCATCTCGCTTGGAGAGTAGCAGGAGGCAACCCGTACCGCCTTCCACCTCGAGCGTAAGGCTATGGCTGTTCTCCGGCTTTAATTCTTTCTTGCTTACTATATCTTTTTTCTTTCCCGAGGCCTGATAATAGAGCGTCGCTTTATATCGCGAAGGGTCTTTCAGCATATCAAGGGGCAGGGTTATCTTCCGTTTATCGCCGGCATTGAGGATGCTGACGTACCAAGAGGATGCCGAGCGTCGGGCAACGACGGCATACGAGTCCATGTCGCCCTCAAGGAAACGGGTATCGTCCCACACCGAAGGGATGGAGCAGTAGACGTCAGTCGTGGCGTCTGTCTTGATGACCGACTCTGTGGAGCCGGCGCCGCCAACGCGTGAGGGCGACTTCTCGGGGCGGTCGTACCAGAAGATAAACTGCCAGGGGCTGTAAATAGCTACGCGCTTGGCCAACTGAGCGGCGCGTCCACCCATCTTTTCCGTCACGCGCTCGGCAAAGAAGCAGTTGGTGTAGTCGCCGGCGCCGCAAATCATACGGTTGTAGAGGGTGTAGATGGTTTGGTTGAGATTAGGGCTTTCTTCATCCCCGCGGATACCTTCTTGGGTGATAAGGTTGGGGTAGGTACGCGAATAACCCGTGGGACGATATTCGTCGTGCACGTCCACCATGAGTTCATACTTGGCAGCCTTGCGCACGGCTTGATGGAGCCAGGATGTGGAGTGTTGGTCGCCAACATTTACGAATCCGAACTTCAATCCCTTGACGCCCCACTTCTTGTAGAGCGGCAAAATCTCGTCGAGCTGCCTATGGAGGGCCTTCCTACCCACATATAGGATGATGCCCACATCTTTGGAGACGGCATATTCAATCACGCGCGGCAAATCCAAGGGTCCTTTCGAGCGGGCGGGGTCCACCTTCACCTGCGTGGCATCCGAGAGGGTATCATCTTCCGCTCCATACCAACCGGCGTCGAATTCCACATATTCAATATCATTCTCGGCAGCCAAATCAACGGCAGCGAGGGCACCTGTGGTAGTGAGCGTGACCTCTCTCAGTGCCTCACCGGGCTTTATCCACTCCGTATTGGCGATTTGGTTGGGCTCGTTGAGATTTAGCACGAGGTCGTTGTTTTGCACCAACCCTCCGGGGCTCTCTGCCACCATCACGTAGCGCCACGGTGACTTATATCCTGCCTGGCAAAGATTCACGTTACCGGATAAGACCGACTGCACACCCACTCCTTGGGTGCTTTTCCCTATCTTCATGCGGGCATAATCCACCAAAGCAGCCTCGCCGATGGCAACAAACTGCTTCGCGGAGACCTCAATCACCTGCGGGCGGTCACCCTCGCCCTCCATGGCACTGAGCCGGGTCTTCGTATATACGCCTTGCGCCGTACCGGTCACCCACGTGTCACAATCCTTGGCAAAAATGAACTGCGTATTCTCTGCCGTCAGCGTGGCGTTCCAAAAATCGGTCTCGTTGAAGGCGTAGCGGAAGGCAAGGCCCTCGTCGTAGAGGCGCACATGGAGCGTCATATTCTTTTGGTTCTCGCTGAGGGCAAGCGAGAACGTCACCTCATTGTAGCGGTCCTTCACC
>CAVJCD010000101.1:0-8273 GCA_963648005.1 Tannerellaceae bacterium
CCCGACAAGCCCAAGTGCCTGCCGGGGTTTCTTTTTGCCCTCCTGTCACGAAAAACCACCTCCACACAATATTTACCCACTTACATCACGCCGCCCCATCATCCTGTCATAGTGCGAAAGAGTATGTTCCAACCTTCGCTTTCGTTCCATTATGAGATTCCAGAGGACGTGGCCTCGGGGACGACAGAGTGATGGGCATGTTGGGGGGCGTTGGCATACGAACACACAAATTCGTATATTTGCGGTGCTACAATCAAACAGTACGTATGGCAAAGACTACAGCGAAACAAAACAAAGTGAAGGGGCAGGGTTGGTTTGCCGCTCTGAAGGCATTCTGGACCAACGAACGCACCCGTTTCATCACCGGATTGATAATCGAGATACTCACTATATATGTTGGCTTGGCATTGATATCTTTCTTCTTCACCGGCAGTGCCGACCAAAGCAAGGTGGAGAATGTTCCCGTTGCCGATTTGTTGACAAACCGCGGGTCGGTAGGCAACTGGACGGGAGTGAGAGGTGCTTTCATAGCAGATTTGCTGCTCAACCGCTGGTTTGGGATATCGTCGTTCATGATATTGTTTTTCACAGGCTCGTGGGGCGCCAAGTTGATGAACCTGCGCCGCGTGTCGCTGTTCAACAGGTTTTTGTTTTGCGCCTCTCTTTTGATTTGGGGCTCGGTGTTCTTTTCTTTCGTGTTTATCTCGGGCTACGAAGACACATTTATCTACCTCGGCGGGCAGCATGGCTACTACATCTCGGAGAGACTGATTACTAACGTGGGCATTCCCGGAACCGTTCTGTTGCTCTTGGGCTCGTTTCTTATCATCGCAATATTTACCACACAGAGAACAATCCCGATGCTTCGTTCTCTCTTCTCGCTTGGATGGATGAAACGTTTGAAGAGGGAGAAGAAAGAAAGTGTGGCATACATGGAAGACAAGAAGGACAGGGGGCAGCAGATTTATGAGACTCCGGAAGAGCAGGAAGAGGCTCCTTTGTATGGGGAACAGCCTGAAGAGGGCGAAGTAAGCGAAGATGGCGGAGAGGAAGACTTTGTGGTGACGGTGCCCGGGGATGGAGAAGAAGATGGCGAAGACAATACCGGCGAAGAAGAACCTTTGTACGACGAGCCGGATGAAGAGCCGACGGAAGACACAACCCACGACCCCGAATTCACCGTTGAGGTGCCTCAAGGTGATGAGGAAGTATACGATGCTTCCAACCTTGGAGAATACGACCCGAAGCTGGATTTGTCGTCGTTCCGCAATCCGCCGATTGAGCTGCTGAAGAAATACGACATAAGCGACCACATGGTCGATATGGACGAACAGAAAGAAAACCAAAAGCGGATAAAGGATACGTTGGAGAGTTTTGGCATCACCATCGCCTCTATCCGGGCAACGGTAGGTCCCACCATCACGCTCTACGAAGTGATACCGGATGTGGGTATCCGTATTTCTAAAATCAAAAGTTTGGAAGACGATATAGCCCTCAGCCTCTCGGCTCTCGGTATCCGTATCATTGCCCCCATTCCGGGCAAGGGCACGATAGGTATAGAGGTGCCCAACAAAGACCCGCAGATAGTGCCGATGCAGTCGGTCATTGCCTCACGCAAATTCCAGGAGTCGAAATACGACCTGCCGGTGGCTTTGGGTAAGACAATAACGAACGAGATATTCATGTTCGACCTCTGCAAGATGCCTCACCTCCTGGTGGCAGGCGCCACGGGTCAGGGCAAGTCGGTTGGACTGAATGCCATCATCACTTCTCTGCTCTATAAGAAACATCCCTCGGAACTGAAGTTTGTTTTGGTGGACCCCAAGATGGTTGAGTTTAGCATATACGCCGATTTGGAGCGTCACTACCTTGCCAAACTGCCCGATGCCGACAAGGCTGTCATCACCGACTGCACGAAGGTCATCATGACTCTCAACTCCGTCTGCAAGGAGATGGACGACCGCTATGAATTGCTTACGAAAGCACATGTGCGCAACCTCAAGGAATATAATGCCAAGTTTATTGCCCGTCATCTCAACCCTGAGAAAGGTCATAGGTTCATGCCCTTCATAGTGGTTATCATCGACGAGTTTGGCGACTTGATAATGCAGGCAGGCAAGGAGATAGAGTTGCCTATCGCACGAATAGCCCAGAAGGCACGTGCCGTGGGTATCCATATGATTATAGCCACGCAGCGTCCGTCAACCAATATCATCACAGGTATCATCAAAGCCAACTTCCCGGCAAGAATGGCGTTCCGCGTGATGCAGATGGTAGACTCGCGAACCATCCTCGATGCTCCGGGAGCCAACCAGCTGATAGGTCGTGGCGACCTGTTGTTCTCTCAGGGCGGCAATCCCCAGCGCGTGCAGTGCGCCTTTGTGGATACACCCGAGGTGGAGCAGATTGTGGACTATGTAGCATCTCAGCCGGGTTATGCAACGGCTTACCAACTGCCCGAATATGTTGGCGAGGGCGGCGACGACAAAAGCCCGGGGTCTGTGGACCTTTCGGAGCGCGACCCCTTGTTCGACGAGGCTGCCCGCCTTATTGTTGTTCAGCAGCAAGGGTCAACTTCGCTTATCCAGCGTAAGTTTTCCATAGGCTACAACCGTGCGGGCCGTTTGATGGACCAGTTGGAGGCAGCGGGTAATGTCGGTCCCTTTGAAGGCAGCAAGGCGCGCCAGGTGTTGATACAAGACGAATACAACCTGGAACAGCTGCTGAATGCGTTGAAATAAATCACTCCGTATGAAAAGAAAACAAACAAGTGGGATTCTGAGGAAGGCTGCTCTTATTCTCTGGGCGGCATGCCTGATGGGGGGAATCTCTGTATCGGTGAATGCGCAGAATGCCACCTCCATACTTGACAAAGCAGCCAAAGCATACGAGGATGCAAACGGAATATCTGCCTCCTATGCCGTGCACACCCGTTCGGATGCGCAGAAGGCATCCGAGAGTTTCGAAGGGACCATCCAGATGAAGGGCGACAAGTTCGTTTTGGTCACGCCCGATGCAACAACATGGTTCAACGGCGAGACACAGTGGTCGTACGTGGAGCGCAACGAGGAAGTCAACGTTACCACACCTTCGGGCGACGAGCTTCAGTTTACCAATCCGGCATTGCTGCTGAGGACATACAAGAAGGGCTTCACAGCGAAGTTCATCGGCGAGAGCACAGCCCAGAGTGGCAAGACGGCATACGACATCGAGCTCCTTCCAAAGAAAAAGAGCGATATCCAAAGAGCCGAGCTTCAGATAGAGAAAACATCGTCGTTTCCCGTAAAGATTAGGGTGGAAGCAAAGAACGGCGTGAGTACCACGATAAACATCAGCGGCATCAAGACGGGAGAGAACCAGCCGGACGATTGTTTCGTGTTCAACAACAAGGATTACCCGGACGCCGAGGTGATAGACCTCCGCTGAGGAATAGGAAAAAAGACGTACAATGTGATTGCAACAACATTAAAACTATGAACGAAATGGAAAACGAAAAGGTCCGTTGCCTCATCATAGGTTCCGGTCCCGCCGGATATACTGCGGCGATATATGCCTCGCGTGCCAACCTCTCGCCCGTATTGTATGAGGGTTTGCAGCCGGGCGGACAACTTACCGTCACCACTGAGGTTGAGAATTTCCCGGGCTATCCCGAGGGCGTTGAAGGTCCAAAGCTGATGGACGACCTCCGCCGGCAGGCAGGGCGCTTTGGTGCAGACCTGCGTGGCGGCATTGCCACCTCTGTGGACTTCTCCGCGGCGCCGTATAAGGTCACGATAGATGATGAGAAGGTGATAGAGGCAGATTCCGTTATCATTGCCACCGGTGCAACAGCCAAATATCTTGGTCTCTCCGACGAAAAGAAATATGCCGGGATGGGAGTCTCGGCTTGCGCTACTTGCGACGGTTTTTTCTATCGCCGCAAGGTGGTGGCTGTGGTTGGTGGGGGCGACACGGCATGCGAGGAGGCAATCTATCTCTCCGCTCTGGCACGTCAGGTCTACCTGATTGTGCGCAAGCCCTATCTTCGTGCCTCAAAAGTGATGCAGCAGAGAGTTTTCGATACAGAAAACATCACTGTGCTGTTTGAACACAATGCTGTAGGGCTGTTTGGCGAGGACGGAGTGGAAGGCGCACATCTCGTAAAGCGCATGGGTGAGGCTGATGAGGAAAAGGTGGATATCGCCATCGATGGTTTTTTCCTTGCCATCGGACACAAGCCAAACTCCGACGTTTTCCGTCCATGGATAGAGACAGATGAGGTGGGATATATCAAAACCCGTCCCGGTACACCTCTCACGAATGTGCCCGGGGTGTTTGCCGCAGGTGATGTGGCAGACCCGCGCTATCGCCAGGCAATAACAGCTGCCGGCAGTGGCTGCAAGGCGGCGATAGAAGCCGAACGCTATCTCTTGGAGAAAGGAAAGTAAGATTAGGGGAGAGGATGAAGAGGTTTGTGACGTTGTTGACGGTGTGGCTGATGGTGGCAGAATGGGTTTTTGCCATAGAGCCGCCGAAGCACGAGATTCGCGCCGTTTGGCTTACCACCATCTACGGATTGGACTGGCCTCACCGACCTGCTACCTCGGAAGCCTCAAGGGAAGCGCAGAAGCAGGAACTTTGTGATATACTCGACCGTCTCGCTGAAGCGAACTTCAACATTGTGTTTCTCCAGGTAAGGATGCGGGGCGATGTTATCTACCGCTCGGCAATAGAGCCCGCCTCGAGGGGATTCTCGGGCAAATACGGAGTGATGCCGGGCTACGACCCCTTGGCTTTTGCTGTGGAAGAATGTCATAAGAGAGGGATGGAGTGCCACGCTTGGTTTGTTACCTTTCCCGTGGGCACTGACAAGACGGTGAAGGAGCAGGGCAAGCTCTCCGTAGTAAAGCGCAAGCCCAAACTCTGTAAGCATCACAACGGTGAGTGGTATCTCGACCCCGGAGTGCCCGAGACTTCAGACTATATTCTGTCGCTGGTGAAGGAACTTGTCAATGGCTACGATATCGACGGCATACAGTTCGACTATATCCGCTATCCCGAAGATGCAAAGGCCTTCCCCGACAAGGCTGTCTATAAAAAATACGCAAAGAAGGAACGCCTCTTTGACTGGCGCCGCGAGAACATCAACAGGATTGTATACCGTGTGTACGATTGGATAAAGCAGGTGAAGCCGTGGGTACAGGTCAGCAGTTCGCCTCTGGGTAAATACAGCCGCATCGAGCGTGTACCCAACGCGGGGTGGACAGCCTACGAAAGTGTTTATCAAGACCCCGAGGAATGGATGCGGCAGGGAAAACAGGATATGATTGTGCCGATGATGTATTACTTGCACGACAACTTCTTTCCCTTTGTAGACAACTGGGTGGAGAACAGCAACGGACGTCTTGTGGTGCCGGGATTGGGAGCCTATAGGATGGAAAAGTCGGAAGCCGACTGGACGGTGAACGACATCACCGACCAGATTGATTACAGCCGTTACTTCGGCGGCGCGGGCGCAACTTTCTTCCGCTGCGCGAATGTGTTGGACAATACTAAGGGGTTGTACGACGAACTTCGCGACAACTACTACAAATATCCGGCGCAGCTTCCGCCTCTTACCTGGCTAAGCACACGCGTGCCTCTCTCTCCAAAAGAGATATGTGTGGAACGTGAGGGCGCAGAGTTGAAGCTTTCGTGGAAGAAGCCCGAGGGAGAGACCCAGGACCTTACGTATACCGTATATTATTCTTCAGCGGACACCGTCGACGCCTCGCTTGCCAAGTCCATTTTGGCAACGGGTGTAAGGGATACCGCCATCTATCTACCCGTGAAGGAAGGTGTGGAGAGGGGCTACAGCTTCAGCGTCTCGTCTTCTTCGCGCTATCACATCGAGGGAGTGCCCTCGGAGGAGACCTACTATTACCTCTCGCAATATCCCAAATAAACCAAACCTTAGGTTATGTTGAAACAAATATCTCTCATATTGTTGCTGTTGCTTGCTTCCTTCCATGCGGGGGCAAAAGACGTCAGGGGGCATGTGCGCGACAGCATAGGTCAGCCTGTGGCAGGAGCCAATGTGTATTGGGCAGCAACCCAAAGAGGCACAACAACGGATGCCGACGGGGCGTTTTCGTTGGAGATGACCCCAAGCACAAACCTTTTGGTGGTTAGTTTCATCGGCTACGAAACGGTTTCGCTCACGGTAGAAAACCCCGACGAGCCCTTGGATATAAGGCTCAAAGGCGAGATGGAGCTTGAAGAGGTGGTAGTCACCCAACGACGGATGGGAACAATCTCTTCAAGAACGAGCGTCCTGCAGACTCAGAAGATTACGGGTGACGAGTTGTTTCGTGCTGCCTGCTGCAACCTGGCGGAGAGCTTCGAGACAAACCCGTCGGTGGATGTTTCCTACGCCGACGCGGCAACGGGGGCAAGGCAAATCAAACTCTTGGGTCTGGCAGGTACGTATGTGCAGATGCTGACCGAAAACTATCCCAACTTCCGTGGGGCTGCGTCGTTGTATGGCTTGGATTATGTGCCCGGAACATGGATGGAGAGCATCCAGGTGTCGAAAGGCACCTCTTCGGTGAAGAACGGCTACGAAGCGCTGGCGGGACAGATTAACGTGGAATACAAAAAACCGCAGACGGCGGATATTTTTTCGGCAAACCTGTTTGGCAATGACGCTGGTCGCTATGAAGGCAATGCCGATGCATCGTGGCTCATCAACGACAAGGTTTCCACCGGCTTGCTTGTGCACTATTCGAACAACCAACGCCAGCACGACGGCAACGACGACGGTTTTCTTGACATGCCGCTGACGGAACAGGTCAATGTGATGAACCGTTGGCATCACAAACTGGACAGATACCTTGCCCAATACGGGGTGCGCTATCTGCATGAAGACCGTACCGGGGGTCAAGCCACGAAACATCACAACTTCAGCGACCCCTACACGATATCCCTGAACACCAACCGCGTGGAGCTCTACACCAAGCAGGCGTATATCATCAACAAGGAGAAATCCGAAAGCGTGGCAATGATACTCTCGGGCTCCTATCACGAACAGAAATCTATGTACGACAGGACTCCCTACAATGTCTATCAAAACAACGTATACGCAACCCTGCTCTACGAAAAGGAGTTCTCCAAGGCACACAGCCTGAGCGCGGGCTTGAGCATGAACTACGACGGCTTCGACGAGAATCTCTCGCAAAGGGGAGGTGAGAGAAGGGTGTTCAACCGCTCGGAGACTGTCACGGGAGCTTATGTGCAATACACCTACAACCTTAACAATAAGTTTATCGTTTTGGGCGGCGTGCGTGCGGACTACAGTTCGTTGTACGACTTCTTTGTTACACCCCGCGTGCATGTGAAATACAATCCCTTCGACTGGTTTCATGTGCGTGCTTCCTGGGGCAAGGGCTTCCGCACGGCAAATATCCTGGCAGAAAACAATTTCCTTCTCTCCAGCAGCCGTAAGATAAACATAACCGACAATCCCGACCACGAAGAGGCATGGAACACGGGCATAAATCTCTCGTTCTATATCCCCGTCAAGGACAAGGAGCTGACGCTGGGCGGAGAATGGTATTACACCGACTTCAGGCGCCAGGTGGTGGTCGACATGGACAGCGACCCGCATGCTGTGAGCTTCTATAATCTCGACGGCAGGTCCTATTCCTCAAGTTTCCAGGTGGAGATGTCGTATCCTTTCTTTAGGGGGTTCACTCTCACGGCAGCATACCGTTATACCGATGCCAAAACCGATTATCGGGATGCCGCGGGCGCGACGCGGAGACTCAAGAGACCTCTTGTCAGCGACTACAAAGGCCTGCTTACGGCTTCCTACCAAACACCCCTGAAGAAGTGGCAGTTCGACCTCACGGGGCAACTCAATGGGGGAGGGCGGATGCCCACGCCGGATGCTTCGAATCCTTTGTGGAAACCAACGTTTGGTGCCTACACTGTTGTAAATGCGCAAATAACGAAGTATTTTCGCCGGTGGTCGGTATATGTTGGAGCCGAAAACCTGTTGAACTATAAGCAAACCAACCCCATCATTGATGCCGCAAACCCTCGGGGCGACAATTTTGATGCCTCAATGGTTTGGGGACCAATCCACGGACGGAAGATATATGTTGGCCTGAGGTTCAACATCAGTCGCGACTGAGAAATCATTAACCAAAAGAAAAGGAGATATTCTTTATGAAACAGATTCTTGTAGCATTCATTTGTGCTGTGTTTATGGCATCTACGGCTTTTGCTCAGGATGCAAAGAAGAAGAAAGACAC
>CAVJCD010000102.1:0-8263 GCA_963648005.1 Tannerellaceae bacterium
CAAAACGTGTTGGTCTGCAAAAAAATTGTAATTTCGCGTCCGTTAAAAAATAAATAAACTATGAAGAAAATATTCAGGTTAGTTGTTGCAGTCAGTGTACTGCTCTCTGCGAGCGGACAAGTTTATGGACAGTCGTTGAAAGATATTTTCAATTCGTCTGTAGTGAAAAATGTAGTCAATGCCGTTACGGGTGGTAGTAGCCTGACGGTGGAAAATTTGACGGGAACGTGGTCGTATACAAAACCGGCAGTTCAGTTGGAGAGTGATAATGCCTTGAAAAATGTGGCAGGAAGTGTGGCTACCAGTGAACTGGAAAAGAAGCTTAAGACCTATTGCACCAAGGCGGGAATTGTTGAGGGATTGTTTAGTTATACCTTCAATAGCGATAGTACCTTTACCAACACATTGAAGGGTAGAACAATTAAAGGTACATACTCTCTCAATTCGGAGGGGAAGACCATTGCGCTGAAATATACCTTTGGCGAGACAATGAGAGTAACAACGTTGACGGCGAATGTGGTTATCTCCGGCAGTAGCATGTCTTTGCTTTTCAAGGCAGACAAGATGTTGGATTTGATTACAAAAATATCTTCTCTCACCGACAACACCACGTTGACTACCATTAGCAAACTTGCCGGTCAGTACGACGGATTGATGTTGGGTTTCGAACTAAAGAAGTGATGTTGTGCCGGGAAAGATTCTGTGAAGCATCTTCTTGGTCATGATTTTCTGATTCAGAAAACTTATTATGTACCCGGTGATGCAGGCAGCAATGAGTGACCCTTCGCGGATGCCTTCTATCTTGTGTGAAAATGCAAGAGACATCAAGATGGCGAAGGAAACCAACGTTACATCAAAGCAAACCTTAAGCCTCCCGAACTCTTTATTGTAGTAGAGGGAGGCATATTTTACAAATGCCTCGGCGCTCATCATCGTTACTTGAGGCTTTATCTCTAGAACAACGCCGATAGATTGTATGAGACACCCAAAGAGCAACAACCCAATGGCCATAGCATAATTAGACGGATGCAAGCTTTGGGTGAACAGCATATTTAAATCGATGAAAGCCGAAAAGATAAACGAGAAAGGTATCTGAAGGAAAATCTCTACCACGTCGCATCGGCTTCTATTCTTCCTTACCAGCCAGAATTGTCCAACAATAAGTATAACGTTTAAGATAAATGAGCATGTCCCAAGCGTGAGAGGCGTGTTGAGGCTTAATACATAATTTACACTGGAAATGGGGGTGGCTCCCAAAGAGGATTGTATGATTAAAACGATTCCCAACGCCAAAAAATATAACCCTAAAACAAAAACCGCGTACCTCTTTACCAATTCGTCTGTCTTCATATGAAATCTCCATTCATAAAACCCTTCCATCCCGAAAGGGCGTGCAAATATCCGATTTCTTTACTCAAAAAGGAAACTTGGAACGGATAAATTAGCCTAACCATACACACAATAGAATGTTTTTGTGTAGCTTTGCGGTTCAAAATAATAAACATAGGGAAGTGTATGTTGACGCTTAAAATGATTACGGAAGAAACAGAACGCGTGGTTCGCGGTCTGGAGAAGAAACACTTTAAGGCAGCTAAGGAAGCTATTGCCAAAGTGATTGAACTTAACGATGAAAGACGTAGTACGCAAAATCAATTAGATACAAACTTGTCTGAGGTGAACTCTCTCTCAAAGACAATAGGTTCGCTGATGAAAGAGGGCAAGAGAGATGAAGCCGAGACTGCGAAAAAGCGCGTAGCCGAGGTTAAGGAGGCCAACAAGGCCCTCCAGGTAAAGATGGACAAGGCCTCGGAAGAGATGCAGGCATTGCTCTATACAATCCCAAATGTTCCTTACGACGAAGTGCCCGAGGGTTTGGCGGCGCAAGACAATGTTGTAGAGAAGATGGGCGGAATGGAAACTGAGCTCCCAAAAGATGCCCTACCTCATTGGGAATTGGCAAAGAAATACGACTTGATAGATTTCGACCTGGGTGTGAAAATCACGGGCGCAGGTTTTCCCGTCTATAAAGGGAAAGGGGCACAGTTGCAACGTGCACTGATAAACTTCTTCTTAGACGAAGCCCGCAAGTCGGGTTATACAGAGGTTATGCCTCCTACGGTGGTGAATACCGCATCTGGTTATGGTACGGGGCAACTCCCCGATAAGGAAGGGCAGATGTATCATTGCGAGGTCGACGACCTTTACTTGATACCTACAGCCGAAGTCCCGGTGACAAATATCTATCGTGATGTTATCTTGGACGAGAAACAACTGCCTATTAAGAACTGTGCCTACACGCAATGTTTCCGCCGCGAAGCAGGTTCTTATGGTAAGGATGTACGTGGACTGAACCGTCTGCACGAATTCTCGAAAGTGGAGTTGGTGCGTATAGATAAGCCGGAACATTCAAAGCAGTCACATCAAGAGATGCTTGACCACGTGGAGGGTTTGCTCCAGAAGTTGGAACTCCCGTATCGTATTCTTCGTTTGTGCGGTGGTGACATGAGTTTCACGGCAGCTCTTTGCTTCGACTTTGAAGTCTATTCCGAAGCTCAGCAGCGTTGGTTGGAGGTAAGTTCAGTGTCCAACTTCGACACCTATCAAGCCAACCGTTTGAAATGCCGTTATCGTGATGAGAACAAGAAAACGCAGTTGTGCCATACGTTGAATGGTAGCGCCTTGGCTCTTCCGCGTATAGTGGCAGCCCTGCTTGAGAACAACCAGACACCCGAGGGCATTAGAATCCCGAAGGCATTGGTCCCCTATACCGGCTTCGATATCATTAAGTAATATTGTAAAGGATACTTCTCAAACTTTGGTTTAATCTCTGTTTGAGAAGTATTTGATAAACTGCGAGCGCTCATACATCATCGGGTCGGGGATGTTTGAGCAATTGAGTTTACCTTGGAATTGCAACAAATCTTGGAAATGGGCTTGGTGCATCCATTCTTCCATGCAGGTGAGAATCTGAGATATGATTTCGCTGCCGTGCGTGTAAAGTGCGCTACACAACTGTACGGCAGAAGCTCCAGCCAAGAGACATTTGATAACGTCTTCCCAATCGTGAATACCGGTGGAGGAGGCAATACTTATTCCGGGAATCTTTCCGGCAACTATTGCTGTCCAGCGGATGGTATCGCTAAGGTCGGAGTGATTACTAAACACGTTGCCCGACACCACTTGTAGGTTGTTGATGTCGATGTCCGGTTGATAGAAACGATTGAACATGACCACACCGTTTGCTCCGTTTGCCTTCAAGGTGTTGACCAACGCCGGGATATTTTCGATGTTTTTGCCAAGCTTCACAATGACAGGTATCGATACGGTCTCTTTTACCTTACGCAGAATGTCGACATAGAGGTCGCGTGTCTCATTGGGATTGTATACCGAGCTTGTTGGGAGAGAGAATATATTCAGTTCAATGGCATCTGCTCCCGCCAGTTCAGTTTGACGGGCAAAGTCAATCCACGTATCAGAGCGATAGCAGTTGATGCTGCTTAAGACGGGGATGGAGCATTGTTCCTTCGTCCTTTTAATCAAGTCCAAGTAGCTGTTTACCTGATTTGCCTTTGCGTAGCTATGGATATAATCGGTTGCCTCCTCGTGGGCGGAGTCTTGCATAAGCGAATCGCTTTGCATCTCTATCTGTTCTTCGAAGATGGATTTAAGAACGATGGCTCCTGCACCGGCTTTCTCAAATTCCTTGTTTCGCTCAGGACTGGTCGTGAGACCTGAACTTCCAACAATCAAAGGATTGCGAAGTGTTAGTCCGGCGTATTGGGTTTTCATATCAATCATGTCAGATTCTTTTTAATGCAATTAATACTCTCGTTCGCCGAAAATATTGGTCCCGACCCGTATCATGGTACTTCCCTGATGGATGGCAATCGGATAATCATGGCTCATCCCCATAGACAGTATAGAGAAGTTGTCATCCTCTTTGAAGTATGTGGATTTCAGTTCGCAGAAAAGCTCATGTAGGGTGTGGAACTCATGTTCAATAAGTGTTGTGTCTTCCGTGTAGGTTGCCATTCCCATCAGTCCGCATATCCGGATGTTGTTCAACGCGGAAAGTTGTTCGTTTTTTAGAAGTTCCCGGCATTCATCGGGCGTCAACCCATGCTTGGTTTCTTCCTGAGCAACGTGTATCTCGAGCAACACACGGATAACACGGTTGTTCTTCAAGGCTTGTCGGTCTACCTCCTGCAACAGCTTAAAGGAATCTATGCTGTGTATTGTATGGATAAAGGGGGCGATGTCCTTCACTTTGTTGCTTTGCAGCGGACCAATGAAATGCCATTCGATATCGCCGGGAAGCACCTTCTGTTTGGCTGTCAACTCTTGTGCCCGGCTCTCGCCGAAGATACGCTGACCGGCGTTGTAGGCTTCCTCTAAGGCTGCTACCGGGTGAAACTTCGACACGGCTACCAATGTGACACCGGTAGGCAACGATGCTTTCAGTTTCGTTATGTTTTGAGATATACTCATTGCTATTCTCCCTGCTTAGGCGTTTTATTCTCATCAACGGAGAACGGGAAGACATCTACCAACATGGTTTCCGTAACCGATGCAATGGTATAGTCTGCCAACGTACCTTTCATGCCTTCTTCCAAGGTAGCGATAGCTTCTTTCAGTGTGCTTGCTTGGGCGAGCATTTGTGCGGCTGTCTTCTTCTCGGCACCGCTCTTCTCATCGAGCGTGATGAAATAGACTTTAAACTTATAGAACCGGTCACCTTGTTCGTTGAAGAATAGCTCGGAGTAGCGTGCGCGTTTGATGTCTGCAACAGTAAACTCGCCGGAAATGAACGGGCGGATTTCTTCTATGATACGTGCTTCGGCCTCCGTAAAAGAGAGAGCGTCGACAAGATAAGGCTCGGTCACCTTCTTCTGCATCCCGTTCTCCATCACCTTCTCGAAGGAGACTTTACATTCAAACCAACTATGCATATTGTGTATTTTTTTAGTTCATGTTCAAAAACGAAGCACAAATATATGTTCTATTAGCGAATAAAACAACTTCGGTGTTGTTGTGTCATTTTGCCGTCGATGGCAGGATAATTCAGATATGAGGGTTTGTTGAATGGTGAAATTGAGTACTTTTGTCCGCACACTTATGCTATAGATATGAAGAAATTATTGTCGTTACCACCAAATTTGGTAAATAGCTTTCATCGTATAACGGGGGCAGATGCCGGCGAATGGTTTTGCACATCCGACCCCGTGGGTGTTCGATTGGGTTCAGGGGGCGGAACTACCCATCTGATAGAAGCATGCAAAGAGAAGGAAGCGCCTGCCATCCCTATGCAGGAGTGGTTGGCAAAGGATAAAAGGATATTGCTGCATGCCGGCGGTGAGAGCCGTCGTTTGCCCGGGTATGCGCCGTCAGGCAAGATACTGACGCCCATTCCCGTGTTCCGGTGGGCAAGGGGGCAGAAGCTGTCGCAAGACCTATTGTCGCTCCAACTTCCTTTCTACGAGGAGATAATGGAGAAAGCTCCGGCATCGCTCCATACGTTGATTGCCAGTGGGGACGTATATATAAGGAATAATAAGCCGATAGGGGACATCCCCGAGGTGGATGTTGTATGCTACGGATTGTGGGTAGACCCTGAGCTGGCTACCCGCCACGGCGTGTTCGTTTCCGACAGGCACACGCCCGACAAACTGGACTTCATGCTCCAAAAGCCTTCTATGGAGGAGTTGGGGCAGTTGGCGCAGACACATCGATATTTAATGGATATAGGAGTGTGGTTGCTTAGCGACCGGGCGATGGAGCTATTGATGAGGCGTTCGTATACAGAGGATGGAACGAAGAAGCCCTACGACCTATATGGCGAGTTTGGTCTGTCGCTGGGAGAACATCCCCGCATTGTTGATGGCGAGTTGAACAATCTGAGCGTGGCGGTCATCCCTTTGGAGGGAGGAGAGTTCTATCATTATGGTACAAGTCGCGAGTTGGTGTCGTCGACTTTGGCGGTGCAGAACCTTGTGCGCGACCAGCGGGCAATAATGCATCGTAAGGTAAAGCCGCACCCTGCCATGTTTACGCAGAACGCACGTATAGATATCAAACTGACTGCCGCGAACTCGGAACTGTGGATAGAGAACAGTCATGTGGGCTGCCGGTGGAAGATAGACTCAAAGCATATCATCACCGGAGTACCGGAGAACGACTGGAATCTGACTGTGCCAAGAGGAGTCTGCATTGATGTTGTCCCCATCGGAGAGAAGGAATGGGCGGCGCGTCCTTATGGGTTCAACGATACCTTCAAAGGGGCATATGCAGATAAGAATACATTGTTTATGGGTCGTCCTGTGGCAGAGTGGGCAGAGGAGAGGGGTATGTCCCTGAAGCCTTTCGCCGACTTGCAGCGTGCAGAGCTGTTCCCTGTTTGTGGGAGCATGGAGAAGTTGGGGGTGGTTATGCGGTGGATGGTATCCGAGCCGGAGCTGACGCAAGGCAGGGATATGTGGCTGTCGGCAGAGAAGTTGTCGGCAAACGAGCTGTCCGACCGCGCCGAACTGACTCGTCTCTTTGCCCAGCGTGAGGCATTCCGCTCCGAGAACTGGGTCACCTTGGCTACCCACTACGAGAAGAGCGTCTTCTATCAGCTTGACCTTGCGGATGCTGCCGGGGAGTTTGCTGCATCGGGCATAGCATTGCCGGAGGTGCTCCCTGAGGATATACCGCTGATGAAGAGGATACACAACCGCATGTTCCGTTCCCGGGTGTTGCAGCTCGAGGGAAAGGCATATGGTGAGGAACAACAGGAGGCTTTCTCATTGTTGAGGGAAGGACTGATTGGCTCAGTGGCCCAAGAGAAGCAGCTTCCACGTATGAATGTGTGCAACGACCAGATTGTGTGGGGCAGAAGCCCCGTGCGCATCGACCTTGCCGGCGGATGGACCGACACGCCCCCATATTGCATGTATGCCGGAGGTAATGTGGTCAACCTTGCCATCGAGCTCAATGGCCAGCCGCCCTTGCAAGTATATGTAAAGCCATCGAAGATATATAAGGTTATTCTCCGTTCCATCGACTTGGGGGCTATGGAGGTTGTCTCCACGTGGGACGAGTTGAGGGATTATAAGAAGATAGGTTCGCCGTTCTCCATCCCCAAGGCGGCTCTGTCGCTGGCGGGTTTCTTGCCCGAGTTTGCTGCGGAGCGTCACTCCTCGCTTGAGGACCAGTTGAAGAGTTTCGGGTCGGGGATAGAGGTGACCCTGCTCTCTGCCATCCCTGCCGGGTCGGGGTTGGGCACAAGCTCCATCCTGTCAGCAACGGTGCTCGGCGCCATATCCGATTTCTGTGCTTTGGCGTGGGATAAGGGCGAGATTGGTCGCCGCACGCTGATATTGGAGCAGCTGCTCACCACCGGAGGAGGTTGGCAAGACCAGTATGGCGGCGTATTGCATGGCTTGAAGCTGCTGCAGACCACCGAGGGGTTCAATCAGAGTCCGTCCGCGAGATGGCTGCCGGAATATATGTTTACCGACCCCAAGTATCAGTCCTGCCATCTGCTCTATTATACAGGTATCACCCGTACGGCGAAGAATATCTTGGCGGAGATAGTGCAGGGCATGTTCCTCAACAGTGCCACACATCTGAGACTATTGGCGGAGATGAAGACCCACGCCATGGATATGTTCGACACTATCCAGCGTGGGTGCTTTGAGGCTTATGGTCGCCTCGTTGCCAAGACATGGGAACAGAAGAAGGCCCTCGACGCAGGGACAAATCCTCCCGAGGTGGAGGCTTTGATTGCGCAGATAGAAGACCTGGCATTGGGCTGCGAGCTGCCCGGTGCCGGCGGAGGTGGATATCTATATATTGTAGCGAAAGACCCTAAGGCTGCTCTGCTGATACGCGACAGGCTCACGGCGGCACAACGCCACGAGAACGCACGCTTTGTGGATATGAAACTATCCGACAAAGGACTGCAGATAAGCCGTTCGTAATTGAACATATTGATATGGATAAGGAAAACAAAACAATATTGCCGGCGGAATGGTATCCTCAGAGCGCGGTGCAGCTTACTTGGCCGCACGAGGGGACAGACTGGGCGCCGATACTCCATGAGGTGATACCTTGCTTCATAGAGATTGCCCAGGAGGTGGTCAAGAGAGAGAAACTTTTGATTGTATGTCCCAATGAAGAGGAGGTACGCCGGCAGCTGGGCGAGGACGTGGACTATAGCCGTATTGTCTTTCGCGAGATGCCTACCAACGACACTTGGGCACGCGACCATGGGGGCATATCC
>CAVJCD010000103.1:0-8263 GCA_963648005.1 Tannerellaceae bacterium
GCTTCTTCTCCTTTGTCAACTCCGCCTTCAATAGAGTACGGTCAATAGGCTTAATAATGTCTTGCATATATAGTGAGTCTATGTTTTCTTCAGATTATACACCCGTTCTTTCATCCATTCTGCCCACTCAGCCGGCTTCTTGCTGCTATCGAACGTTTGCCACGGGATAGGTTTGCCGAAACGGATACCGAATGTCTTGTGCTTGGCGCGAAACATTTCGTCAGGCAGATAAATCATTTCGTAGTTCATCTTTATGCCCAACATCTTTCTCAGATTCGCCAGCCGATAGAAGAAACCGGAGTTCCTGCCTTCGAAATATACCGGAACAGCATCACGTTTATATTCAATGGCTTTTTGGATAAAAGACTTCTTCCATTCCACATCCTGAATCTTTCCGTTTATCCTCCGCGAACACAATCCGGCGGGAAATGTCACGATTTGATTGCTGGAAGCATATGCCTCGTCAATCAGTCTGACGTTGTCCTTGCTCTGTGCTCCATGCTTGTTGATAGGTACAAAGATGGATTTCAGATTTGGCAAGTTGAGAAGCAGGTCGTTTACTAAGCAACGAATCTTTCCTTCATAATGCTGACCAATCACGGCTGTGAGGCAGATACCGTCCAGTCCTCCCAACGGATGGTTGGAAACAAAGATATAGCGACCATCTTTCGGGATGTTTTCTTCTCCGGATAGCTTCAATGTCAAGTCGAAATAATCTATCAATTCCCACATGAAACCGACCCCTTCTTTGTCTTGGTAACGGGTTAGAATGTCATTTAGTTCTTCTTGATGAATGGTATGTATCAGATAATTGAAGATAAAACCCGGGACCTTTTCTGCCAAAGATGGTGCCTTTTGTTTCAGCACCCGTTTTATGTCAATCTTCGTAATACCTTCCTGTGTCATCTCGCTTTAACTCTTGCCAACAACAAAGATATAACTAATATTAATTGAGGTGTGCACTACACGGCCATTTAGAGGATGGTGAAACCTTTTTTAATGTAAGGTAAACATGTTTTTTACCTTTTTTGTGTAAATATTAAGCTAAAACGAACGTTATTTGTTCGGTTAAAAGGAGGGGGATTCGAAGATGAGGAAATCTACTATTTGGATGCTTGCTGTTGTGATGGCTTTTGCCTTCAGCGGCCTACTTTTTTTGCAGATGAAATACGTGAGTATCATTCTCAAAAAGAGTAGCGAGCAATTCAATGAGACAGTGAAGAGGAGCCTGCATCAAGTTTCAAAAAATCTGGAATTGGACGAGACTCGCGAATATTTGGAAGAAGACCTTAAGCGTGAGGACAACAATTATATGCGCAACAGTCAAAACCCGGAAGAGATTACGCAGGCAATCAGTCAGCAAAAGTTTAACATAAAGGACGTCAACGGCAATGTTATGCAAATAGAACATCTGCATAGCTTCAGCCAAAGATTTCGTCCGCTCTCTTCGCTGGATAAGAAACAGACCTCCAACAATATTGTAGGCACATCACACGACTTGCAGCAATCGCTGAAGTATCGTTTGAAATATCAAAGCGACCTGATGCAGCTTGTTCTTCTTAATTTGTTGAACACCCCCAATCAGAAACCGATTCAAGAACGCATTGACTTCAAGAAGCTGAACAATTATCTGAAATCGGAATTTGTAAACAACGGACTGAACCTGCCGTTCATATTTTTTGTCATCAACAAGGATGGCAAAACGGTTTATCAGAGTGGTGAAATCAAGAAGGAGCCTTTGGCTTCGGACATAATTACGTATGTATTGTTTCCCAACGACCCTCCTTCGAAACAGAACTACCTGAAAGTATATTTCCCGACCAAGGGTGACTATATCTCAAGTTCCGTAACATTCATTGTGCCGTCGGTCATCTTTTCGCTGATACTTCTAATCACGTTTATCTTCACAATCTTCGTCATCTTCCGCCAAAAGAAATTGTCGGAGATGAAGAACGATTTCATAAACAATATGACACATGAGTTGAAGACGCCGGTATCTACCATCTCTTTGGCAGCGCAGATGCTGAAAGACTCGGATATAACCAAGAGCCCGGATGTGTTCAAACACATATCAGGCGTTATCAACGACGAAACGAAGCGACTGGGCTTCTTGGTGGAGAAGGTGCTTCAGATGTCGTTGTTTGAACGGCAGAAGGCAGCGCTCAAACTGAAGGAAGTGGATGCAAACGACTTGGTGATAAGTGTGGCTAACACTTTCGCACTGAAGGTTGAGAAGTATGGCGGAACGCTTGATGTTGACTTGCAGGCAACCGACTCTACCATCTATGTGGACGAGATGCATATCACCAATGTGTTGTTCAATCTGATGGACAACGCAGTGAAATATCGTCAGGCGGAAGAGCCGCTTACTCTCATGGTGAGGACTTGGAACGACACCAATGGCAAGTTGCTCCTTTCGGTGGAAGACAATGGTATAGGAATCAAGAAAGAATACCTCAAGAAGGTGTTCGACCGTTTCTTCCGTGTGCCGACGGGAAATGTGCACGACGTAAAGGGCTTCGGATTGGGGCTTGCCTACGTTCATAAGATTATAGAAGACCATAAAGGCACGATTCGTGCTGAAGCGGGGACAAACAATATAGGAACAAAATTTATTATTACATTACCTCTTATAAAAAGTTAGTTATGGAAGAAAAACTGAGAATCTTCTTTTGCGAAGACGACGAGAACTTGGGTATGTTACTGAGAGAGTACCTACAGGCCAAGGGTTATGTAACTGACCTATTCTCTGACGGAGAAGCCGGTTACAAAGGTTTTACCAAAGGCAGTTATGACCTTTGCGTATTGGATGTGATGATGCCGAAGAAAGACGGCTTCACTCTTGCGCAAGAAATCCGCTCCCTTAACCCGGACATTCCAATCATCTTCCTTACGGCTAAGACCATGAAGGAAGACATCTTGGAAGGGTTTAAGATTGGCGCCGACGATTATCTGACAAAGCCGTTCAGCATGGAAGAGCTATTGCTCCGTATCGAAGCAATCTTGCGCCGTGTGAAAGGCAAAAAGATGAAGGAAATTCCGTTCTACAGACTCGGCAAATTTTTGTTTGACACACAGAAGCAAACATTGGCAATTGGCGAGAAGGTGACGAAGCTGACCACAAAGGAATGCGAACTTTTGAGCCTCTTGTGTGCCCATGCCAACGAAATTTTGGAACGTAACTATGCATTGAAAACCATTTGGGTGGACGACAATTATTTCAATGCCCGCAGTATGGACGTGTATATCACCAAACTTCGTAAACTGCTCAAGGATGACCCAGATATCGAGATTATCAACATCCACGGTAAGGGCTACAAGTTGATTACTCCGTTCGGAGACGACCATGCCCGCGAAGAAGGCATCCAGGTCCTCTAAGGGACGGCTCTAAAACAAAAGATAACGGGAGGTAAACATCGCAAGGTGCTTGCCTCCCGTTTTTGGTTTGCATTTTCCAAAACAAGAAAGTCCACTTTCCGGTATTTCTTCAGTCGTGGAAACGTTAGAAAGTCCACTTTCCGGTATTTCTTCAGTCGCGGAAACATTAGAAAGTCCACTTTCCGGTATTTCTTCAGTCGTGGAAACGCTAGAAAGTCCACTTTCCAGCATTTTCTCAGTTGCGTAAACGAAAGAGCCGATTGTTTTAGCCAAAACAACCGGCTCTCTTAAAAACAAGAACTTTTTTAGAACCCGAAATACTGCTTGGCGTTTCGGTAGCTGATGTTCTCAACCATATTCCCGATGAAGGGCAATTCGGAGGCGGGTAGCTCGCCGTTTTCTATTTCCCTTCCCAGCATGGCGCAGAGGATACGACGGAAATATTCGTGGCGTGGATACGATAGGAAGCTGCGCGAGTCGGTCAGCATCCCCACGAAACGGCTCAAGAGTCCGAGGTCGGAGAGCATATTCATCTGTGCCTCCATGCCGTGTATCTGGTCGAGGAACCACCATCCGGAGCCATATTGCATCTTACCGGGCAGCGAACCGTCGTTGAAGCTGTAGGCAGTGGCCATCATGACGGCGCTGTCTTTGGGGTTCAGGTTATAGAAGATGGACTTCGCCAGGGAGCCGTTTTCCTCCAAGCGGCTCAGGAAACGAATCATCGGGGTGGCAATAGGAGCATCGTCGATGGCATCGAAGCCCGTGTCGGGACCAATGAGTTTGAACATACGGGCATTGTTGTTGCGCGTAGGGCCGACGTGGAACTGCTGCACCCAACCTGCCTCGGCATCCATCACAGCCATCTCATACAAAAAGGCAGAGCGGAACTTATCGATTTCCTCCGGGGTTAGAGTCTTGTTCATCCGAGCCTTCATAAAGATTGATTCTATCTCGGCATCCGTGTAGGGGGAGGCATAGAACGTAGTCATCCCGTGGTCCGACACGCGGCAGCCCTCGGTGGCGAAATAGTCGTGGCGCTTTTGCAGGGCGCTAAGTAAATCTTTAAATGAAAGGATGGTGACGTTGGAGGCGGCTTCAAGGTGGCTCAGATAATTGTTATAGTCTGCCGTCTCGATAGCCATGGCCTTGTCGGGACGCCATGTTGGGAGCACCCTTGTCTTCAACGGTGTGTTGCGGATAGCACGATGATATTCCAGTGAGTCTGCCGGGTCGTCGGTGGTACACACAACATCCACATTCATTCGCTCCATTATGGCTTGTGCACGAAACTCGGGTGTCTGCAGCATGGCAGTACATTCGTCGTAGATTTCACGTGCAGAGGTGGGGTTCAATACCTTGTTGATGCCAAACACACGTGAAAGTTCAAGGTGTGTCCAGTGGTAAAGCGGGTTGCGCATGGCATGCTGCAGGGTGTCTGCCCATTTCAGCATCTTCTCGAAAGAAGGCTTGTTGCCGGTGATATATTCCTCTGCCACGCCGTTGGCACGCATGGCACGCCATTTATAGTGGTCTCCGCCCAACCAAATCTCCGTGAGGTCGGCAAACTGATGATTCTCGGCTATCTCTTGTGGGTTAAGATGACAATGATAGTCGATGATTGGCATCTTCTGTGCATGTTCGTGATACAACATCCGGGCTGTTTCTGTCTGAAGCAGAAACTCTGAATCAAGAAACGGTTTCATGGCTTAGCGATATTTTTTGATGATTTCCAATGCTTGGGCACAAAGACGGGTGATGGCAGCCCAGTCTTTGGCGGCAATAGCCTCCTTGGGGAACAGTTTGGAGCCCATGCCGACGCAGGTCACGCCGGCTTTGAACCATGCCGAGAGGTTCTCTTCGGTTGGTTCCACTGCCCCTGTTGCCATAAGCAACGACCAGGGCATCGGCGCTTTCATGTTTTTCACAAACGACGGTCCGCCAACATTTCCGGCGGGGAACACCTTACACAGGTCGCATCCTGCCTCTTGGGCAAACCCTATTTCGGATACGGAACCACATCCCGGTGTGTAGGGCACCAAGCGGCGGTTGCACACCTTGGCTATCTCCGGATTAAACAGAGGACCAACCACAAAGTTTGCCCCCATCTGAAGGAAGAGAGCTGCCGTGGCAGGGTCTACAACCGACCCTACACCCAGAATCATCTCCGGGCATTCCCTGGCTGCGTATTTTGCCAGGGAGGCAAACACCTCGTGGGCAAAATCGCCGCGGTTTGTGAATTCGAAGGCACGGACACCTCCGTCGTAGCATGCGTGGAGCACCTTTTGTGCCGTTTCCACGTCTTTATTGTAGTATACCGGCACCATACCGGTAGAGATGATAGCATTCAATACTTGAATCTTGCTGAATCTTGCCATTGGATAGTTGTTTTTAGTGGTGTTGTTATCTTGATACGCGTCCCGAGCCGTCGCCCTCCATCAGTTTCTCCACCTCGGCGGCAGTAACCTGATTGAAATCGCCGTAGACAGTATGTTTCAGGCATGAAGCTGCCACGGCAAAGTCGAGCGCCTTTTGGTCATCGGGGTAAGTGAGCAGGCCATAGATGAGGCCGCCCATGAAAGAGTCGCCGCCGCCCACGCGGTCCACGATATGGGTGATGTCGTAACGGCGCGACTGGTAGAGTTTGCCGTCGGCATACAAGACGCCGCCCCATGTGTTGTGGTTGGCATTGATGGAGCCGCGCAAGGTGATGATTACCTTCTTTGCCCGCGGGAACTTGGCCATGAGTTGTGTGCATACCGATTCAAACTCGGCTGCATTTATCTCGCCTGCCGTTTGCGCCACGTCGAAACCCTCCGGCTTGATGCCAAACACCTTTTCGGCATCTTCTTCATTCCCCAGGATGATATCGCAGCCCTCAACCAGCTGAGGCATCACTTCGGAAGCCTTCTTGCCATATTTCCAAAGGTTCTTGCGGTAGTTGAGGTCGCACGACACGGTTATGCCCAGCTTGTTTGCTGCCCGGATGGCATCCAGACAAACCTCGGCTGCCCCCTCAGAGATTGCCGGCGTGATGCCCGTCCAATGAAACCAGGAAGCACCCTTCAGCACTTTCTCCCAATCAATCATACCCCGCTGTATCTCGGCAATGGACGAATGGGCACGGTCGTAGATAACCTTGCTGGCACGTGCCACTGCTCCCGTCTCCAAGAAATATATCCCCAGGCGGTCGCCTCCGTAGACGATGTTCGACGTGCCCACCCCGTATTTACGCAAATCCATCACACAAGCGCGTGCGATATCGTTTTCCGGCAGGCGGGTGACAAACTCTGTTGCGACACCATAGTTGGCGAGCGACACGGCGACATTGGCCTCACCGCCCCCAAAGGTGGCATTCAGTTGATTGCTTTGGCTGAAACGGAGATAACCGGGCGTAGCAAGCCGCAGCATTATCTCTCCAAAGGTGATTACTTTCTTATCCATGGTATTTGTGTTTTTATTCCAATGCAAAAGTAACGTATTATATCGAATATCGTACCCCATAGTACGTGTTGGGCATAGCGCAGAAATGGAAGCAAAAATCCGAATCGGTTAACCAATCGAAAAATCCCCGTCGTTTGAATGGCATTAAAATGTAGATGAAACGATATCTGTAGAGAGGGGTGAAAAACGAAAGGGATATCCCTTTTGAGCAAATGTGATATCCCTTTCGGAAAAAACCGCCTTGCCGAGGAAATTAAAACGGTTAATTTCTTAACCGATATTCTTTACCTTGAGAAGGTATTCGGCAATCTGAACGGCATTCAAAGCTGCGCCTTTCTTGATTTGGTCGCTTACGGTCCAAAACGTAAGACCATTCGGGTTGCTGATGTCTTTGCGGATACGACCTACATATACGGGGTCGTTGCCGGCTACGAACAAAGGCATGGGGTATTCTTTGTTTGTCGGATTGTCTTGCAAAACAATTCCCTCGCCTTCGGCAAATGCCTTACGTGCTTCTTCCACGCTAAGCGGACGCTCTGTCTCAATCCATGTTGCCTCGCTGTGGGCACGCATAACCGGGACGCGCACACAAGTGGCACTCACCTCAATGTCGGAGTGCATAATTTTTCGCGTCTCGTTATACATCTTCATCTCTTCTTTCGTATATCCGTTGTCGGTAAACACGTCTACGTGAGGAATCACATTATATGCCAACTGATAGGCAAACTTCTCCACCGTGGGCTCTTCGCCTCTTATAATCTGGGCGTATTGCTCAACCAACTCAGCCATTGCCTTAGCGCCTGCACCGCTGGCAGCCTGATAGGTGGCCACGTGTACACGCTTGATGTGCGACACCTTCTCGATGGCTTTCAAGGCAACAACCATCTGGATGGTCGTGCAGTTCGGGTTGGCAATGATGCCACGCGGATGGTTCAGCGCATCCTCCGGGTTTACTTCAGGAACAACCAATGGCACATCGCTGTCCATGCGAAACGCGCTGGAATTGTCTATCATCACTGTGCCGTATTTCGTTATTGTCTCTGCAAATTCCACCGACGTGCCGCCCCCTGCCGAAACAAAGGCGACATCAATGCCCTTGAAGTCGTCGTTGTGCTTGAGCTGCTTGACTGTGTACTGCTTACCACGGAAACTGTAAACACGTCCTGCACTACGCGACGAGCCAAAGAGCATGAGCTCGTCTATCGGGAAATCTCTTTCATCGAGTACGCGTAGGAACTCTTGCCCCACTGCTCCACTCGCACCAACAATTGCTACTTTCATTTTGAGCACTGATTAATTTGTATTGTAATGTAAAAAGTTGTCGTAACTTTACCGCACACGCTCCGACGAACGGGAATACTAAGGCGACAAGTTGTAAGCAAACAGCCCGCAAATATAGATAATTCACAACAAAGCACACGACTATGAAACAATTTATTAT
>CAVJCD010000104.1:0-8138 GCA_963648005.1 Tannerellaceae bacterium
GTTTCGGCGGCTGCGTTTACATACTGATGCAGGAGCTTTAATTCCTCACTTGACATTGTAACCTTGGCAAACATGGAGTCTCCGTTTTTATCTTGCAGGCGTTTGCCGATATACGACAGATGTTGAGAGACGGCCGTTTTTACATTATTCCAGTCTATTACTATTTGTCTTTCCATATGAATTTATGATTGAAGATAATTTTGAGCTTGCATTACAGCGCCCTGGTCAGCACCTTGTATCATGCCGTTTTGGTCAACAGTGCCGCCGCCTTGTTGTTGCGCCGCCGCCTGCTGCTGTTGATACATCTGTTCTAACTGTGCAGCTTGTTCTTGAACGCTAGCAAGAAGTTTGTCCGCAAAAGGAGCGTTAAGGTTTTGTAGATATTGAACAACATTAATAGCGCCCATCTGCAAAAGCTGGTCAAGTTTGTCATTTACTTGAGTTTGGTAACTTGCAGTTGCGGCAGCGTTCTTAATGCTTATCTTAAAATGAATATCGCGTGCTGAGAGTCGGTCGTAAGCAAAAGACTTACTGGCATCTTTATTGAATATTTTTCTACCGTTCTCGTAGTATTGTTGAATAGTCATACATTTCTTTGTTGCCAACTTTTCAGTAAAGACCTCCATGTCTGCAAGGATTGTATAGAGAGATGTGGTAGCGTTCTGTGTTTCTTGTGCGTAACGGGATGCCGATGTTCCTGCAGAAGGCGTTTTACCCTGCAACGCGCCACTTACATTTGTAACCTCACGAATAAGGTTAAGCTCAATTTGTAGAAGCTCGTTGGTTCCAATATTCACAGCGTTCGAGGTTACGATTTCCGGTCTAACATTCGGCATTGTTTTCTTTGGAGTGTAAAACATCCAACCGTCAAACTCTATAGCATCTTCCATGAATTGCTCTGGGGTTTTGCCGTCAAGTACTGTAGTAGGAATCATTTTGAATCCTTTAAAACTGCTACGAATACTCATATCGTTCATCACAATAAGCCGGTTGATATACCTCTGTTGGTCTATCACATTCGAGAGAAACGGGTGAATTTCACCATTGATATACGGGAACAACTTCATGGTAAACGGGTGGCTTTTGTAGTCATAAGGCGTTTCTCCTTGACAAAGAATTGTGCCGTCTGGAGCCATATATGTAAAGTACCAGTATTTGTCAGCTATTTCTTCAGAAGATATATATGCTCTATCTTCTTCCGGAATACTCATCTCATCGTATTGCTGCTTGCGTTTTTCGTTGCTTTGACGCAGCTTTTCTATCATTGGTGCATCGTCAAGGTCAATACGAAAAAACGCATTATTACTGCTTGTTGCAATCGGGTCAAAGCATTGGAGTCTTGCTTTTGTTTCGGTCGTCCATACCTCTATTACTCTAGAATAATGCTTTCCCTTGTTTGAATAGTCAAAACTGAGGTTTTCGAGTTTTTTTTCTTCATTGAACTCGTAGCCGTTAGTATTCTCGTCGGTAGCGTCAATCCCAAAAATCTCGTTAAGCTTCTCTATAGAAAGGCCGTATTCCGGTCGAGCAAACTTCTGATATAAATCCTCTCGACTTACATCATGCAGCACTCCAATAAGACTAACATCATTATGACGTGGGTCGCTACCACATTCAAAGAACATGTGGTCGGGTTCCATTAATTCCGTCCATGCATCCGGCATCTCCAGGCTTTTATCTTCCCAACCTTCACGTACAAACATCTGACCTCCCTGCAAGTAATCCTTAATTGCATGATTAAGCAAATCTTGCATTTCTGTTGTCTGCCAATTACACTGCATGGTCGCGCTCATCATGTCACTAAGTTGCCTAGAGTCGTTGTCTCTTGCAAAGCACACAGGTTCCGTGCCCTGCTTAGCGTAAAGACCAGCAATAGACTCTAGAATACTAACCATGATATTATTACTCATTGGCGTTTGGTTACGGCGCTCCATGTATTCGCGCTCTGTTACTGTCTCCCAAAAACCATGATGGTAAACCCGGATGGTGTCACTCCATTGGTCGCCGCTACAATAGCGCATGGTTCTTGCCCGCGTCTCACGTACTCCGCTCAGATTATTCCATGCGTTGCGGCATCTATACAGCAATTCCCAGTCTTTATTATGCTCCTGTCTGTTCTTTCTTTCAGCTACAGAGTTGTATGCCGTATGCCGAGGCATAACTTTGCTTAGTGTAAACAACTTTGTTTTTGCCATTTGTGCTAAATTGATTATAGTTTATTTGCGCAAAAATAATCTTTTTCAATCCTACACTTTCGGTTAATCAACCTATTAAATAAGGCGCAGTTGAATTACCGAACAATATTCTTATCTTTTTTACATTTTTGCAAAAACTTTTAATCGACAAACAAGATGGCAAAAGAAGGACAAGAACTCGCAAACAAAAACGACACAATTCAGATGATACAGGAAACGCCTGTAGAGGAACGCCCGAACAGGAGGGCTTTTTCCGAGCGCTTCTCAAAGCGTCATTCGGATATCGACTTCGAAGACAAAGAAGCTAGATATGGCGCAATGAACGAAGACGCGGACGCTCTATCAAAATATGAAGAGAGTGGGCGCAATCTGTCTGAAATTTTCGATAAGCACAAGTGGTTTGCCGCTGCGCTGATGAAGATGAAGGATAACCCCGACATGAATCCCGTAGAGGTAATGGCATCCTTTGGCGTTGATATTCAGTCTGCACTCGAAGACCCTGAAGAAGCAAAAAAGGTAGCCGAACTCATCTCTCAGCATCAAGAGAGTGTTGCCGAACAAGAAAAGCACGAGCAAGAAGTGTTGAAGAATATGCGCAAATCCCGAGAAGTGCTTGAAAAGCTTTATCCGGACGAGGCTAGCGATATGTGGAAGCAGCTGTTTGATATTCTTGGTGAAGCAGAGGATGGAAACGTAACAGAAGACGTATGGAAGATGCTGCACAATTCGAACAATTATGACGCCGACATTTCTTCTGCAAGAAACGAAGCGGCAATGCAAGCGCGAAACGAGAAGATACAAAACAAGGTTCGCTCTTCTAAAGCTGAAGGTATTCCACCATCACTTGCTAGTTCCGGAAATGGAAATAAGCCCGCTACGCCGAAACAGCAGCCCAAGAAATCTAGCTTCTTTGACGGTCTTATCTAAGCATTATTAATTCATAACTATATACAAAATGACGAAAGTAATTAATTATTTTTCCAATTTCAGAAACGTCTTCAAGGTGCTTCTGATGTTTTTGGCCGTAGTTACCGGTGGTGGCGTGCTTGCTGTCGCAGACGAGGTGGAACCATCACTTGACTCGAACGGCACAGACCCCGCCACAAGCGACGCGGTTGCCGAGCATGAGATTGTGGACGCGAACAAGAATGACCGTCTTGCTCCTGGCGGCAAACTCGAAGGTCAGGATTTAACCGGCACGCAGGCAAGCTCAACCCAGATTGAAAAGGGTGGTCTGATGGACGATGAGTGGGACTCCGAAATTACAAAGTTTACCCCCTACAAAGTCCCCCTTCTCACTATCATGCGAAAGATTAGTAAGACTATCAAGGTTAGCAACTGGGTTGTTAAGCACATGCGTGTTGGCGGCGAAACACTTGACGGTGTAACCACTGCGGAGATTGCAGCTGGAAGCGAAATTAAGTTGACGAGCAAGAATTTCTCCGGCTCTCTCCTTCCTTTCTACGAGGGCTCTACTGTCTTTATTCCTTCTGTTTCTGGTTATAAGCGTGGCTCTAAAACGGAAGTACAGGGTCATCTGATGCTTATTGTTACAGAAAAGAACAAGAGTGGGGTTACACTGCAAGCAATTAACGGTCCAGCTGTTAGCGATGGTGCAGACTGTGAGATTCTGGATAACATGACTTGTCCTGCTATCCCTGCAAATACACAGGTTCTCTGTGGCTCTACCGCATTAAGCGAGTCTCAAATGCTTGTACCCCCCGAGAATTATCAGCCTCGTTCGCACGAAGTCTATCTGCAGAAGCGTGCGTTTTCTATCATCTTTACTGATGATTATGAGAAGGTGAAGAAGAAGCAGCCTCTGACTGTCGCTGACATGAAGGCGGATGCGCTGACCAAGTTCTTGCTTCGCCAGGAGCGCACTTATTGGGAGGGCGTTAAGGCTCGCTTCCAGAGTGAAACAAAAGACCACGCGATTGAGTATACCTACACTTCAGAGGGCTTGATTTCCCAGATTACTAACGCCTACGGCATCGGCGACGAGTACACACTGGCAGACCTTGTTGCAATCAACAAGCTGCAGTTTACTGATTTTGCCGAAAACGACCGTGCTTTTGCTCTTTGCGGCAAAAACGCTATCGAGCGACTGGAAAACGTCAAGCTTGGCGAAGGTAGATACAATATTTTTACTTCTCACCAGGAGTTTGACCTCACCTTCAAGCGTTTTACCAACACTTACGGTACTATCGACTTTGTTTGGGACCAGACGCTTGATTTGATGGGCATGGAGGACTGTATGGTTATTCTCGACTTGAAGGGTGCTCGCCGTTATGTCAAGATGGCTTCCAAGGAGCAGACTAACGACCTTAGCAAGGATGCATACGACCCACGTGAAGCAAAGCGAATTATGCACATCGAAGCAGACGCTCTTGCTCTCCGCGGTTACAACTCTATCCTTGTAGGTCCAACTGACAAGATTTCTAATCTTGGCGCTACAGGCGTTTTGAATGTTATTACTTCTGTAGCAGAGCTGCCCGCTACCGCAACAAAGGGTGCGAAGTTCGCTTTGACAGCCGATTACAGTAGTGGTGGAAACACTTACAGCAAGGGTAGTGTTTATATGTGGAACGGCACCGCATGGGAGCTTTATAAAGGCCAGGACGTAGCCGCGTAGGTTCTTTTCATACTATATACAATCACGGCGAGGGGCGGGAGTTGATACCCCTGCTCCTCGCTCATTTTAATAAAATATTTAAGACGATGATTAAAACATACATTTATACTCAGCCAATGAACAATATTAGTCATGTTCTTACAGGACAGAGTGGCAATACCGTTCGATTTAACTTTACCAACGGAAATATCTTAACGAAGAAACAGCCCGAGCTAACTCTAAAAGGCAAGTATTTTCAAGACTTGTTGGAGAATAGCGAGCTGATGCAAAAAGGTCTGGTTCGTTTAATTCGCACCGTAGAGGAGGATTGTGACAAGGTTGATGCTGACAAAAAGACCGAAGGCGCACCATCTCAAGTCGACGGAAAAGAAGAAGTTCCTTCAGTAAAGTCAACAGACGAGCTTATTGCTTATATCAATGAGCGTTTCGGCAAGGATTATCGCACGTTAGCCAGTGCTATGAAGTGTGCTAGCACGAACAATATAATATTCCCGAACTACGAGCCATAAAAGTGTTTAGAAATGAGCATTGCAGAGATTGTAAAAGCAGTCCGTCTTTGTATAGATGAAGAGACAAACAACACTTCTGCTATAGCTGATGTTATAGACGAAAAGGACGATTACTATATGGATAACATTATCAAGGCGAAAATCAACAGCGCATTACATTGGATAGCCATAACAGCATCGTCCTCTTCTATTTTGTCCGACTCTAAGGTTATTGGAGGAACGACATCAACTATGTCGGTAGAAGATTTTGATATAGAAAATAACATTGGGGTTGTAACGCTGCCTTCCGACGTTGAAATAATCAATGTGTCAAGGTTTCGTGGCAATGGTTGGCAGAAAGCCGTTGTTCCCATAGAAGATACAGACGACCAAGCTCTCACAATGTACGACTCTACTGCAAGAGGTGCTGCAGATAGACCTATCGCTGCCATTATGCGAGAAGAACCAATACGAATCCTTATGCAGCCAAAAGCAGACACTGCAACTGTGTCGTACGTAAGCGTGCCGTCTTCTGTTGATACAAGTAGTGATGACACGGATATAGCTATATCTGATAAACTAAAGAACGCCTTTATATACTATATCGCTTTCCTTTTGATGTCTGCGTATGATGATAGTAGCAAGGCGGGGCAAATGTATACGATAGCCTTACAACAACTAGGTGCGTCAGCGACAAATAAATAAGATTAGAGGGTTATGAAAAAAATTCGCATTGGCAACGACATACGTATTAGTTGGGGAATCACAACTAATGGGCAACAAGAGTCGCTTGAAGAAAAAAAGCTGCAGGTTCAGCTGGTTGTATTTAACGACATAATAGATGTAACATCATTTTCCGTTACCGGCAATGTCATCACCTTTACGTTTCTTGGCTCGCAGCAACAGTATTGTGGAACGTACACATTAGTTTGTCGTGACACAACAAATGAAAAGTTAAACACGATTGACCAGATTGATGCATTTGCGCTAGTTCCGCACACGGAAGAAGAAAGCGGCACAGACGACGCATCCGTTGCCTTAGAGGTGGTAAGTCTATCTACGGACAGAGATTCGTCTACAATAGGAAAGGCAGCAACGATAAAGATAGGAAGTGTTACAACATTACCTTCCGGTAGTAAAGCGTTCGTGTTTAACTCTGGTACGGTTAACGACGCCATCTTAAACTTTGGTATACCTTCCGGAATCGACGGAGAGGGCGGTTTAGATGGCATCGGAGTAACATCGGAACCTACATCGGTTGTGTTTAATGCGAACGCCGATGGTTCTATCTCGTCAGAGCAAGACACTCTTATTGCTATAAAATACTATAGAGGTGGAATTATTGAAGGCGATGCGATAATTAAAAGCATTACAACAACCAACTTTAAGTCTGATATTCCAATAGAGAGTGACGGCAGCTCTTTCTATATTAAAGGTTCCAATATTTGTACAGAAGACACTGTAGACCTTGACGGAAACGCGGTAACTGTACCATGCACGCAAGCGGAAGTGTACGTTGTGTGCCAGATACCCGGAAGTACAATACAATATTCAACAGCTGTAAGGGTCTGTGTTAACGTACAATCCTTTTATACGTCTTTAATTAGTAATCAACGGGAGTTCAAACAAACGTTTACCGAGACCTTAAACAACGTAAACAACACAATAGACGGTCAGTCTGGAACTATAGACAAGCACTATTCCGAGTTTCAACAGACAGCAAAACAGTTGTCTTCTTCCGTAACAACCTTGCGCGAAGATATGAACGGTAATTCCGAAACCCTGTCGTCTAAAATCTCACAGACTGCATCTGAAATTAATTCAACTGTAGCTTCAAACAAAACCGACATTGAAGGGAAATTGGAAGACGCAAAGACTGAGATTAAACAGACAACGGACTCAATTACGAGTACTGTAGCTTCAAACAAAACCGACATTGAAGGGAAGGTTACATCCGTAGAAACGCAGATAACACAAACCGCAGAGAAAGTGGCAGTTGTAGCTGCAAGATTTAACGACGACGGTAGCCTTAAAAACACATCCGGCTTACTCACTACAGCCGATGGCACATCAATTAATTCCAAGATAGTCAATATTAGTGGCGAAGTCATAAGCGAAGCTAAGATAGCTACAATGATAGAGGACGGGATAGCAAAAGCCTCAATCAAAGCTACACAGATTGACTTCGAAAGTTATGTAATGCATTTTAACGCCGGCGACCTCACTATAACGTCAGACGGATTTAATCTAGATAAATACGGAAATGCAACATTTACCGGTGGTGTCGAGGCTACATCTGGTTGGCTTGGAACGAAAGACAATTATATGAGGGTTGTGGTGGACGACACAGACAACTCTGTTGGTCTTATATCCAAAAACAGCTACGTGGCGTGGGAAGGAGGCAATACGTTGTGGAACACAAAAAACGGATTACGATTTGATAAAAACGGCTCGCTTAGTGTCCGCTGCTGCAAAGATGAAGATGTAAGTGCGGGTACTGCGGCTGAAACTGGCTATCTCTCCCCCGGGTATTTTGAGGTTCACGGGAAGGGTGGTTTTGTAATTATTAATACAAGCGGGTCTACTGCACGAATACAAATATCCAATCTACCAACAAGTAAGGAAGATGCTCCATTCCAGGGGCTGTACGTTGAAGACGGTTTTTTGAAGGTGAATAACTATTAGTTTCTGTAGTATAATTGTTGATTTTCCCTCCTGGTTGTTCTTTTAGCCAGGAGGGTTTTTGTTTTCTTTACGTAGCTACAAAGTACGTTACATACACATCCACGAAGCAGCTTATCTCTGCCCAGAACCAAGGAT
>CAVJCD010000105.1:0-4316 GCA_963648005.1 Tannerellaceae bacterium
GAGCTCGTAGTCTTCTATTATTTTGATGAGTTTGTTGGCATAAGCACGGTCGGTGGCATAGCCGCATTTCTGAAGCCCCTTAGCCCAACCAACGTAGTCGGTGGTTTTGAGACGAAACAAGGATTCGTAGCGCGAGCGTTTGAGAAACTTGGAATGGTCTTCATACGATTCTTCCACCCGTTTGTATTTCCGAAAACATTCTCCTCTCAAATCGTCATCGTGATATATGCGTCCGCCGCGCCACTCATTGTGGCACTTGATGCCAAAGTGGTTGTTCGAACGGCGAGCCAACTCGCTCTGTCCGGCGCCCGACTCAAGCAAACCTTGGGCAAGCGTGATGCTGGCTGGTATCCGATATTTCTTTTGCTGTTCAACAGCCAGCGCGCTGTAGGTCTTTATATATTTTTCGTAAGAAGAGATTCTTTTCGGAGCCGAGGCATTAGCCCATGTGGCAACGAGGAACAGGAGACAAAGAATACGTATCGTTTGTTTCATGAAAAATGTACTTGTGTATTTATTGGGGCAAGCAGACTGTTGCGCCTGCTTGCCCCACTTCTGTTTGATAGGAGCAGCCCCCGGGATTAGATGCCCAAAGAGGCTCTGATTTGGTTGATTTTCTCTTCGGCTGCCTTCTCTGCTGCCGGCAGTTCTTCTTTGCTGCTTATTTTGGAATGCACCTCGCAGTAGAACTTAATCTTGGGCTCTGTGCCTGAAGGACGGATAGACACCTTGGTGTTGTCTTCGGTGAAGAACTGCAAGACGTTGGAGGTTGTAGGCATATCCAAAGTAAGCGTTTTGCCGTCAACGCAGCTATAACCCTTCAGAGAGGCATAGTCGTAGAACAATGTGACCTTCGAACCGGCTATTTCCTTCAGCGGGTGTTCGCGGAAGTTCTTCATCATGGATTCAATCTCTTCGGCACCGCTCTTGCCCTTTTTCACGATGGAGATACCCTTCTCCTTCGAGAATCCGTATTGCACGTAGATACTCTGCAACAACTGATACATCGTGAGACCCTTGTCTTTTGCCCAAGCAGCGATTTCAGCCAAGACGGAACAAGCCGAAACAGCATCCTTGTCGCGTACGAAGTCTTCGCAGAGGAATCCATAGCTCTCTTCTCCGCCACCGATATAGTTTTTCTTCCCTTCGTTCTTCTTTATCACGTCGGCAATCCATTTGAATCCGGTGTAGACGTCGAACAGTTCAACGCCGCTGCGTTCGGCAATGGTGTGTATCAGTTCAGTGGTGACGATGGTCTTCACTATATATTCCTTACCGTTTATCTTACCCAGTTCTTTCCAACGGGTTATAAGGTAGTAGACAAACATCAGAGCCGTTTGGTTGCCGTTGAGCAGCACCCATTCGCCTTTGTCGTTCTTCACGGCAGCCCCTACGCGGTCGGCATCCGGATCGGAAGCCAACACCAGTTCGGCATCTGTCTCTTTGGCCTTCTCCACAGCCATGGCCAATGCTGCCGGCTCTTCCGGGTTGGGCGAAACAACTGTCGGGAAGTTGCCGCTCACCACATCCTGCTCGGGCACGTGGATGATATTCGTAAACCCGAAAGCCTTCAAGGTTTCGGGTACAAGCCTTACACCTGTGCCGTGGATGGGGGTGTATACAATCTTCATGTCGTGGTGGCGCTTGATGGCCTCGGGCGAAAGAGATATGGAGGTCAGGGCCTCGATATACTGGCGGTCGATTTGCTCGCCGATAATCTCGATTAGATTCTTGTTGCCATCAAACTTGATGTCTTTGGCACCGCGGATTTTGTTTACTTCGGCAATTGTGTTCTTGTCGTGTGGGGGAACCATCTGTGCACCGTCGTCCCAATAAGCCTTATATCCGTTATACTCCTTTGGGTTGTGTGAAGCAGTAAGGATGATACCGCTTTGGCATCCCAACTTACGGATGGCAAACGACATCTCCGGCGTTGGACGGAGGCTGTCGAACAAATAGACCTTGATACCGTTGGCAGAGAATATTTCAGCAGATATCTCGGCGAACTTGCGGCTGTTGTTGCGGCAGTCGTGCCCGATAACGACCTTTATCTGGCTAAGTCCGCTGAATTCTTTCTTCAGGTAGTTCGACAATCCTTGCGTTGCCGCGCCCACTGTATATATGTTCATACGGTTTGTTCCCACTCCCATGATACCTCTCAAGCCACCGGTGCCAAACTCCAGGTCCTTGTAGAACGATTCAATAAGTTCCGTCGGGTCTTCGTTGTCCAGCATTTCCTGCACTTTGGCTCTTGTTTCGGTATCATAACTCTCGGTAAGCCAGCTTTGGGCTTTTGTTCTTACCATTTCTAACAGTTCGTTGTTTTCCATACGATAACTATGTTTATAGGTGTGTAATCTATTCATTTACGATGAAACAAAGGTACAAATTAATTGAAGCAAACAATATGGCACCGTTTTATTTTAGGAAATCAGGCGGGTAGGGGCCTTGGCGGGTTTATTGTCGGGTGAAGGAGCAGGTATACTCTGCTTGGTTGCCACAGGCATCCGTTACCACCATCTTCAGCGTATGCTTCCCTTTGGCAAGCCGTTCCTTGTCGAAACGGTAAGTAATGACACTCTTGCTGTTCATTTCAAACAAAGCGAACCCTCCGTCAATCTCCCCACGATAGGTATCCACGCCGCTCAGATTGTCTGTCAGCCTGAACGTGACGGCTTGCTTCTGAGTCCATGTGGCGGGATTCAAGGGGGTAATGGTGGGAGGAAGGGTGTCTTGTGCCAAGGTGTATGAGCCCATCTCCCTTATGTCGGCATCCACCCATCCGTCGCGGTAGGTGCCGCCAACCCACGACTTCCTGCCATTCATGAGGCGCACAATACCATATTGCTGCTTGTTGCCAAGGGTGTCGGTCTGAAGGCGAAGGCAAAGACGGGCAGAACGATGCAACGCCAACGGCTTGTCGTGCAGACGATGGATGGCACCGAGGGCGCTGCTGTCTTCCAGCACAGAGTAGCGGAAACGCAAATCGTCGTATAGGTTGCCTTTCTCTATGGTGAGGCGGATGCCTTTGGCTCCAAAGCGGTTGTCGCTCCGCCAATGCATCAGCTCCGTGCCCTCGCTTTCGGGCTCCGGGATGGATTGCTCTTTCCCCACGATTTGGAAAGAGAGCTGCGAAGTGTTGCCAAAAGCATCCTTTAGGCAGTAGGTCAGATGGTATGTGCGGGCTTCGTTGACGGTAAGTATGCCACGGTTGATGCCCTCTCTGAAGCGAAGACGGCAACCGGGGTCGATGAAACTTTTCATGAAGAAACTGTGGTGCTCTTTCCATTCTTCGTAGTCCACATAGCTGTTTATGTAGCGTGTCTCGTCGAAGGCAAAGCGGGTCAAATCGCTATGGTATACAATCTGGCTGTCCACACTCAGCGTGACTTCCTTGACGCCGTAGATATTGGATGTGTTGTCCATATAGTCGTAGGCGCTTATAGCCAAGCCAATCTCTCCCCAGGCTTCGATGTTGCCTGTCAGCGTCTGCTTGCCGTTGGGGGCAGTGGTGGGGGTTAACTTCAGCTTTCTTGAGCTGCCGTTCACTGTGCCCATCTCTTCCATGGGGTACACCATCACACCAAGAATCTTCGGCGGCTTGGTGTCTTTTATCAATGGCTTGTATACCTCAAGAGGGTCCATGGGTTCTTCTGTCTCGGTATCCCGTATTTCGAAGTGAAGGTGAGGTCCGCCCGAACTCCCGGTATTGCCACTCAGGGCAACCGTCTCGCCCTGACCAACCGGCAGCTCTTCGGGCGAGAGTGTGAGGTCCACACGAAAACTTTCCTTCTCATATTGTTTCTCTTTGACGTAGGCGGCTATCTTGGGGGCAAACGACTGGAGATGTGCGTAGACCGAGGTTGTTCCGTCCGGGTGGGAGATATACAATCCGTTGCCATATCCCCATGGACTGACAGAAATACGTGAGACATATCCTTCTTTCACTGCATGGATGGGCTTCCCTTCCACACCCTGCGTCTTGAAGTCTATACCCGAATGAAAATGATTGTTTCTCAGTTCCCCGAAATTGCCACTAAGGATGATGGGATGGTCCATCGGCTGACGCCAATCTTGCGCGTTTGCCGTAGGGGGCAAGATGGTAAGGAGAAATGCTGCAATCGGTATATATCGTGTTTTCATATTTGTTTCTTTACATCGGAGGTCTGCAAATGTACAGAAAAATCAAGGCGGGTTTTTCCTGGGGAATTAATCGTTTTGATAAAAGGGTCGACCCTTTCGATTTTTCTTCATTTCCTCGGCAAAGCAAAAGGGATATCCCTTTTGCTCAAATGTGATATCACATTCGATTTTAT
>CAVJCD010000105.1:4326-8059 GCA_963648005.1 Tannerellaceae bacterium
CGGCGATGAGGGGCAGATGGTCGCTAAATCCGCCTTCGTATCTGAATCCGTTGTAAGTGCGGAACGGGCGCATCCCCTTATGGGTCTTGTCTTCGATGAGCAAGAAGGCGGGAGCAAAAATCTTGTTGCTGCCCGATGCAAGATGCATGGCAGACCCGTCTGTGAGGAGGTTGCCGGAGACGATGATATGGTCCAGCTGAGCCCACTTGCCCCGATACTTATGAGTGCCCAACGGAGCATCTTTTGCCGGTGTGGCGAAGAGATTGTACAAACGTTTCCCGTCGATTGCCTCGGTTACTTTCCCGGCTGAGAGCACCTCGGTGAGACTGCGGTTTTCTGCCGTATCGTTGAAATCGCCCATGATTAGTATCTGTGGCGTTGTGCGGACACTCTGCAGGGAGTCGCACAACAAACGCAGTGTGCGGGCTGCATCAAAGCGGTCTGCCTCGGTCTCTTTCTCTCCTCCGTAGCGTGAAGGGAAGTGGCAGATGAAAACATCCAGAGTGTCGCCGGTGACAATCTTGCCCCATACATGCAAGATGTTGCGGGTCTGCTTATGGTTTTCGCGGGAGAAAACAACGGGGTGCTCCATATGGCCGACGTAGCCAAAGAGGTCGCGCTGATAGAGAAGGGCGGAGTTGATGCCCCGTGTGTCGGAACCGTGCGTCATGCAATACCTATAGTGTTGGTGCCTTAGCGGTGTGCGGCTGAGGAGGTGTGTCACCACTGAGTCGTTCTCCACCTCGCAAAGGACCACCAATGCCGGCGTGCTCCATTCGCCCGCGGCACTTATTGCCTTGGATATCTGCCTGAGTTTGTGATAATATCGTTTTCCCGTCCAATGGCGGTTGCCCGAGGGGAGAAACTCATCGTCGTCTTTCTCCGGGTTGTTGATGGTGTCGAACAGGTTCTCCACATTATATTCCATGACCCGGAAGGTTGTTTGGGCAACAGCCGGACCACCAAGAAGGGTCATCAGGCCAATGAGCAGAAAGAGGACCTTGGTCATATGGGCGGGGTTCTTTGGATTACTCGCTCTTGGAAACAAACTCGTAGGCACCGATGTCGGGTGCATTGTCTGCCATGCGTGACACGCCGCATCTGTCGGTGGGATGTTTCTCCGAGATGGATTTGTCGGCTTTGCCAACAGCAGCGGATGTTTCCTCTTTGGGATGGAAGTCATACATATATTTATTGGCGCTTCCGCCGGTTGCTTGATATTCCATGCGGCTGTCTTCTGTGCCGTCCACGAAGATTACGTTGGTGAAGTTCTCACTCTCCAAGGGGTTTGCCATGACCACGCAATGGTTGAAAAGATACTTCAAACCGTCGCTCTCCAACGCCGCGTCGGACATGAGGATATACAGTTCCTTCCCCGCGCCATAGCTGCCGTCGATTATACAGTTGTTGAAGGTTGCCCCAAGCAAATCGTATGCGCCGATGGTGGTGCCATATTCGTCGGCACGGCCGTCCAATATACGCAGAGTGTAGCTTGGCTCGCCTTCTTGCGCCAACGAACGGCGCGACTTGGCAGTGATATAGTTTGCCAGCGTGCAGTGGGTGAAACTGTATTTCCCGCCACAAAGCAGCACGACGCCGGCTGTGGCGTTCGACAACTCGCTGTTCACTGCCTCAATGTGGCAGTTGACGGCAGTCAATGCATTGCCGTCCATATTGGTGATTTGCGAGTTGTTGATGCTTAGCTTGGACCTATCCGGCGTGGATGCCTCGCAGGTGATACCGTTGTTCCCGTTGCGCACAACAACATAATTGAATACGTTGTCAAAGCTTTCAGCCCCGAAGACTATACCTTCCCATTGCCCCGGAGTGCGGTCGTAGGGCAATTGGTCTTCAAGCACGAAGTCAAGGCGGTCGCCCCGGAAGGTGATGGGCTTCTCCATGGTGCCCTCGGCAATCATTGTGCCGCGGTTTACTATCTTGGCTTTGTTGTGCAAATAGAAGGTTGTGCCCTCCTCGACAAGAACCTTTGCTCCGTTGCCAATGACAAGACTATCATATATAAGGTAAGGGCGCTCGGCAGTGAGGCGGGTGTCTTCGCCGATGAAAAGCCCACCCTTAATCAACTTGACATCCTGTCCGCAAGCTTCCAAAAGCACGGTCTGCGTCACGTTATTGCAAGTAAACAATATGGAGTCCTGAACAATCAGCGGTTGCTCCTTCCCCGTTGGGTTGATGTTTGCTTCCACAAATACATACATGCTGTCGCCGGCAGCAATACGGATATTGTCGAAGTTGTCGCCCTTACGTCCGTCTACATTGATATGGAAGCCGCTGGAGGAAGGCGATGCCTGGATGATTCGCTCGATGTTCAATGGTTGGTCGTTTAGGTTATATACCATAAACTGTTTGGTGGCAGAGCCAACGGTTGTAAAGACGGTGTCGAAAGACAAGGTGTCTGTCGAGAAACTCAATCGGTGGTTCGGATTGGTAGAGTAGTTCTCGTCCAACCCGTCGCATCCTGCCAGGACGCCCAGCAGAACAACGGTTGCTACAACCATTAGCGTCGCAAAGTTTCTTCTCATATATACTCCTGCATTAAAAAAGAGGAAGAGCACCATTGGGTGCTAATCCTCTTTCTATAACGCATACCTTATTGTTTTATTTTATTTCGCGGGAATGCTTTTTAGTAGTTCCAAAAGATGTGCCCACCACAAGCCAACGGTCTTTATCTCGATACGTTCGTTTGGTGAGTGAACATCACGCAGCGTTGGTCCGAACGAAATCATATCCAATGAAGGATATTTCTCGAGGAACAACCCGCATTCCAGTCCGGCATGTATGGCTTTTATCTTGGCGTCCTTGCCGAACAGTTTTCTGTAGGTTTCTTCTGCCACTTTCAGAATCTTGGAGTTGGGGTTCGGTGCCCATCCGGGATAACCGTCTCCGCAGGTAACGACGGCACCTGCCAACTTGAACACCGAAGCAACCTGGTTGGCAACCATTATCTTGCACGATTCGATGGAACTGCGTTGACTTGTCCCTACGGTGATGACGAACTCTTCAGTCTCTTTGTTGTAGTTGGTCTTTACGGAAGCCAGGTTGGTTGATGTTTCCACCAGTCCTTCTATGTCGTGGCTCATGCCAATCACTCCATGAGGACAGGCATGCAACGCCCAAATGAGTTTGTCCTTGTCTGCGTTGTTAAGACAGAAGTCCTCCTTGGCAACAGACTCGAGGGTTATCTGTACGTTCGGGTCAACGTGTTTCAACTCAAACTCCACATCGGCAGTGTAGTGGTTGAGCAACACGCGCATCGATTCCTTGTCTTCGGGATAAACACCAATTACGGCGTGTGCTTCGCGGGCAATGGCATTCCTAAGGTTACCGCCGTTGATGGAGCAAAGCGCAAAGTTTACTTCATTGTTCAATAAATAAAGGAAGCGCACCAGTACCTTGTTGGCATTACCCATTCCTTTGTCGATATCACCGCCTGAATGGCCGCCGTTCAAGCCATTGACATCGATTTTGAAATATAGCATATTGGGATTGGTTGCATGGGGCTCGAGGTGAAACATTGCTTGAGTGTCTTTACCTCCGGCACAACCCATGAAGATTTCGCCTTCGTCTTCGCTGTCGAGATTAAGCAGAATGTTGCCCGTCATAAATCCTTTTTCCAAAGCTTTGGCTCCGCTCAGACCGGTCTCCTCATCTGTGGTGAAAAGACATTCTATCGGTCCGTGTTCGATATCGTTGGATGCCAGGAGAGCAAGCT